>MNUT01000027.1 GCA_001871165.1 Candidatus Falkowbacteria bacterium CG1_02_37_21
TCCATACTGTCCGATACTGAAGCAGAATGATAACTACCGGAAACCTGATCCCAACCGGTGATACCCGGCTTGATAAGTAGCCGAGTTTTATAGAAAGGAATTTCTTTTTCCAACTCCGCTACTATTTCCGGACGTTCCGGTCGCGGTCCGATAAAACTCATCTCACCCCTGAGAATATTTAGAACCTGAGGAATTTCATCCAGTCTAGTTTTACGTAGAAATAAGCCTAAGCCGGTAATCCGATTATCAGCTTCTTCCGTCGGCTCCTGATTATTATTTTCTACCCGCATAGTGCGAAATTTAATGATGTTAAATACCTGCTCATCTTTACCCAAACGTTCTTGCGTAAAGAAGACCGGTCCACGACTGCTGAGTTTAATCAGAATAGCGATTAAAGGCCAGAGCGGGAGGGAAACGATAAACACTATTAGGGCTAGAATAAAATCCAGCAGTTGTTTTAATAAATTAAAATAATTTTTACTGCGAGTTTGCAGATTCTTTAAAAACCAATCAGGACCAATCGCTTCTACCGGTACTTTACCGGTCAGCATTTCATAAAACTCCGGATAATTAAAGAAGGTGACGTTAAGAGGCAGACAGGCAAACAAAGCTTCGCGCACGATATCGCCTTGCGAAAAATCGTCGCAAATTACAATAGTGCTAATGTGTTTGCTTCTAATTTGTTCTGGTAGAGATTTTACTTCATCGGAATTTTTAAAAATTAAAGCGGCTAAGTAACCGGCGCCGGGATTATTTTGTAGTTCCGCCACTAACTTCTCACTTTTGGTATTAAAACCAATAATGGCTAAGTTGTCGCGACGGATAAAAGAGTGAATTGCAATTTGATAAAACCAACGCCACAAGAAAAAGATGCCCAGGAAAATAACAATAAAGAGTAGAAGGTTAGTTTTCGGGGAAATGCTGGTGGCGGGATTGAGATAGAAATATATAATAGAGAGCGTGCTGGCGACAAAGGCGGTATTGAGAATTAAATTAAAAAATTTACGACTGATGGTCTTAATGTTTAAGTTATAAAGATCGTTGATATAAATTAATAATATCCAAATGAGAAATATGACTAAAAAATTAGGCCAGTGTTGCGACCAGTTTACTTCCCACGAGCTACGCGGATAGCGAATAGTAATAACCAAGAAAAGAGCTAGCCATAGTCCGACTAAGTCTCCGAGCAGTAGAATAAATTTTTTAAGCTTGTTCATATAGTGCAGGCTCTTGCCTAATGTTATTTTAAGGCCTTATTTATGTTTTACTTTTACTTCGCTTTACTTATGTCGCCAATAAATTTTGATTAAATCTGCGAGCGAGCGGAAACTTTCTTTTATAACCCCGACTCTAGTATTAGCGTCATCAGCCCAATTAATGCCGACCTCCCGTATTTCATAGCCATATTTTTTAGCCAGAAACAAAATTTCCGTATCCCAAATCCAACGATCTATAATAGCGGGGGCAAATACTTTTTGAGCGGCCTCATAAGAAAAAACTTTAAAGCCACAGCCGAAATCTTTAATTTTTAAACCGGTAATAAACTGAGCCAGATAAGAATATATTTCTCCCATTTTCTGGCGATGCCAGGGTTGTTTTTTAATCAGGACGGCGCCGTGTTCTTTACGGGTGCCAATGATAACAGGTAAGCCTTGCGCCATGAGTGGTAAAAATTTTTCCAGTTCAAACAGGGAGGTGGACATATCGGCGTCGGCTATCAGATAATAATCGGGACTGGCAGCCATAATACCCTGTTTGACTGCATAGCCTTTGCCGTGGTTGGGCGAGTAGTTAATGAGGCGTACCTTAGGACTTATCCCAGAGCTTAGTACAAAATCATTAATAATATTAGCGGTATTATCAAGACTGCCATCGTCAACAAAAATAATTTCTAAGTTTAATTCCGGATGGGCGGGTAGGAAACGGTGTATTTCCGCAAAAGCCTGGTCCAAGCGGCTAGCTTCATTGTAAGCCGGAATGATTACGGCTATATTTTTATTCCAGGACATAAATTAAATATATCAATATATTAGCTAAAAATCAATTTTATGTTATAATAAATTCATATGTTTATACTATTTAATCGTTTGACAAGGGAGCGTCAAACTCTGTGGTTAATAGCTCCAATTATCGCAGTATTGTTTATTTTACCACTGGGAGTGAAAGCTTCGGTGTGTGATCAAAACACTATTTTGACTTTTGTAGCCAATGATCCGGGCGGTTCTTATATTGCCGGCGCCAAAATTGATATATATGAACAAACTATTGACGCTAACGGTAATACCAAGCCAGATAAGCGTTTTACGGGGGGCACGACCGACGCAGTTTTAGGGCGAGCCAAACTTAGTTGGCGTAATTCCGCGGAGGATTCTGCTACTTATGCTATCCGGGTGCGAACGGTTAATAAAGATAATGCCAGTTTCTGGTTCTATGATATTAATCTAGCATGTGGAGAGACTACAAGTTTAAGTAAGACTTTAAGTGGATTTAATATTACTTTCCGTGATTCTAATGGTGATGTTTTAACTAAAACTAATTTTAGTATTTATTCTCAGTTACGAAACAGTAGCGGTGGTTTGGAAGCGGCTAAAGATGAGCTCCTCGTGTCCGGTAATTCCGGTAATTCCGGTCGCGTTAAAGTTTATTTACCGCAGGGGAGTGTCCGTAGCTTAGACAATTTCGGCGCGGATGTTTATGTCTTGGAAGTTAATCATGGTGGCATGAAGTCTTATTTCTACGGTTTAACTGCACATGATGGTCAGCTAACTAATGTTGATTACTATTTAAGCGTGTTAAAAGTGCGCCTAAAAGACGCTAATGATAAATCGGCGGTTGGTGTGAAAGTGGAAGTCTTTAATCAGGATGTTGATTTGAATAATGAATATAAAAAAGGATCTAAAGTGGGAGATTTTATCATCGCCGATAATGGTTATGGTTCCATGGAAATTTCTAGTGGTGTTTTTGCCATAGGAGTGAAGGGTTCAGACGGACAGTATCAATATTTCTGGGACATTAGTGTCGCTGATGGTCGTACTACCGAATATCTTTTGAATTTAAATGAGTCCGCGGCTGGTTTTTCTGCTTGTAGTGATAAGGCCAGCGTCACGGTTGCTTTACGCACGATTAAAGGCGATATTATTCCTGGCCTGAAATTTGAATTATACGAGCAGAATGTTGATGCTAATGGTTTGCCTTATGTCGGAGCTAAAGTAGCTGGGGCTACTATTCCTAGTAGCGGTTTCTCAACTGTCAGTTTTAAGCCGAATGCGGATAAATATTATGCCCTAAAAGTCTGGGATAAACGTTCTGATGTAGGAGACTTTTGGTTTTTTAGTGCTTTGAAGTTAGATTGTGGCGCTGCCAAAAGTTTAACTAAAACTATTCCGGCCGTGCAAGTTATTTTACGGGATGGGGCTGGTAATTTAAAGAATAACTATAGTTTTTCTTTATCGGCTCAGGCTTATGATGCCGATAATAATCCGGTGATTGCGGATAACGGCTTGATTGCTAATTTAAAAACTAATTCCGGCGGGCAAGCTTGGGTTTATGTCTCTCCTTATAATCCTTATCGTCGTGGTCAGTCTGGTATTTATGCTTTAAGCACTAAGGATGGCAATAATAATGTTGTTAATTTCTTTAATATTACTCCGACTGATAGCGCCGACTACGTTTTTGAAGGGCAAACTAGTGGTGTGAGTGGTGTATTGCATGATGGCCGAGGGCGAGCGATGGCCAATAAAACCGTGGCTCTTTATTCTTATAGTTTGGATGGCGGGGTTAAGCGCTTAGGTTCTTCTTTGGTCACGGCTAAGACCGATGCCGGTGGCAGTTTTAGTTTTGAATATCCGACCGGAACTTATGCTTTAGTGACTGATGATGACTTCGGTCAAAAAAATATTTTTTGGGGTATTGGCGTTAAAACCGGTTCTTCCTCACAGACATTAACCATGAATCTGACTAATTTTAGTTTATCCGATACTTTAGGCGAAGGTGTGTCCAGCAATCCTTTGATTAAACTGTATGCTCTCAGTCTGGGTTCTTCCGGTCGTTATTTTCGCGACAGAGAAGTCGGTAATTTTAAACTTAGTAACGGGAGTGGTTCTAAAATTTTAGCGGCCGGACCTTATTTGGCAGTTTATACCGGTAAAGGTAATAAAGAATATGCTACCGCCTTTTATGCTTCTAACGGTAAGTCACAAAATATTTCTATTATTATCGGCAGTAAATATGTTATCAACTCAGGACAAACTTTTAATGTGAGTGTTTCGGGTGCTACCGGTGTGAGTGGTGGTTCTGCTCCGACGAGTAGTGGTTCATCTTTGCCTAATTTAAGAGGACGTATTTTATTACAGGTGGAAGGACATGGTGAAGCCTGGTATGTTGATACAGCGAGTGGCTCCAAATATTACTTAGGTCGTCCAGCTGACGCTTTCAAGATCATGCGTTCTTTAGCGCTAGGAATTTCTAACTCTGATTTCGCTGCGGTTTACAATAATCCTTATTCTTGGAGAAATCTAGCCGGGAAGATTTTGTTAAAGACTCAAGACAGTGGTAAAGCTTATTACTTTGATCCAATAAAATTACAGTTATATTATTTAGGTCGTCCGGCTGATGCTTTTAATGTGATGCGTTCCCTCGGCCTGGGAATTACTAATAGTAATTTAGATAAAATAGCTACCGGCAATAAGTAAACAAGCTTAATTATATTTTTATGGCAGAAGCATTTATCTGGCCGGCCATTGGTAACGAAAAAGTGATTGAGTTTCTGGAGCGCGGCTTACAGAATAATAAAATCGCGCAGACTTATATTTTTTCCGGTTTGGATGATTTGGGCAAGTCTACCATTGCCTTAGCTTTTGCTCGTCGTTTACAAAATAACGAAGAGGGAAACAGTAGTGATTTACATATTTTAGAGCCCGAAGAAGATAGCAAAAACATCAGTATTGCCGCTACTCGTGAGTTTATAAAAATGTTGAGTTTGAGTTCTTTTCTAAATTCCTATAAGATAGGGATTATTAAAGAGGCGGATCGTTTGAGTGAAGAGGCTAAAAGCGCCTTATTAAAAACTTTGGAAGAGCCGCGTGATAAAGTTATTATTATTTTACTCGTTTCCGAGGCTGACAAATTACCGGCCACAATTTTATCTCGCGCGCAAATTCTGTATTTTTATCCCGTACCAGCCGCCGCGACTTATGATTATTTGATTGCTAATTATCAAGTTAATCGTTCTTTGGCCAAAGATTTAGCTAATTTGTCTCTAGGACGACCTTTGACCGCTTTAAAATTTTTGGAGCATCCGGAAGAATATAAAGCTTATTTAGAACGAGCGGAAAAATGGTTATCCTTAGTTAGCTTAGATATTAATGGACGTTTAAAAGTTTTAGATGAAATATTTAACGACAGAAGCTGGAGTCAGCAAGCGCGCGACACAGTGGGGACGATTATTTTTTTAGCAGAAGGACTGGCTCGCGATTCATTGTTATTAAGCTTAGGAGCACCTGATCGTTTACAGCATTCCACTTTACTACCAGCCTTAGAAAAAACCTTAGCGTTATTAGCGAAAAAAGACGGCGAGGGAGGCGGTCCCAGTGCCTTAGAACAACTTAAAATTTGCGCCCAAGCTAAGGAATATTTGGATGCTAATGTGAATCCTCGCCTGGTTTTAGAGCAAATGGTCATTAATTGGTAATTATAAAAATATGAAGACAAAAATTTTGAGAGTATTGGTGGTGTTACCGGTGCTGGCGATATTTGCCGCCGGTTGTTCTATTACTACTACCGGCACTCCCGGTAATGCTACTAGCGACGCCAGTATTTATTTATCCACGGATAGTGGTGCTACTTGGCGCATCATGACTAATGTCCCGTCCTTAGACGCGCGACCGCAAAATATTACTGATGTTAATGTTAATTTGATGAGTGTCGATCCGGAAGATAGTATGGCCGTCTACCTGGCTACTTTTGATCAAGGCTTATATTACACTTATAACATTACTAATGGTTGGAATCATGTCACGAGTTTGCCGTCGGCAACTATTAATGATGTAAAAGTTGATCCAAAAAATAAATGTATTATTTATGCCGCTACTGCCAATAAATTATATAGATCTAGTGATTGCTCCCGTACTTGGACAGAGGCTTATTATGACAATAACGCTAACGTGGCGGTGACTTCCATAGTGATTGATCACTATAATTCGCGTAATGTTTATATTAGTACTAGCCGTGGCGATATTATCAAGAGTATTAGTTCCGGTACGGCTTGGCGGACTATTCAGCGCTTGGATGAGGGTATTAATCAATTAATTATCTCTCCTTTAGATAGTCGTAAAATTTTTGTGGCCACTACAAAAAATAATATATATAGTTTTTTTTCTAATACTGATACCAATGCTAATAACTCTGATGATTTAGAACAAAATTTCTTGGTGTCTGATTGGACAGATTTAAATGCTGTGTTGAGAGATTATGACTTGGGTTCTAATTTTAAGGATATTATTATTAACCCTAAAGACGGTGTGATGTATTTAGCGACAGCAAAATTAATTTTGCGTTCTCCTGATAATGGTATTACCTGGGAGAATATTAAACTCTTACCACCGGAAAAAGATGCTGTTATTAATGCCTTGGCAATTAATCCTCAGGATTCCAGTGATTTGTATTATGTTACCAATACCGCCTTTTTTCACTCTAAAGATGGGGGCGCTACTTGGCAGACAAAAAATTTGCCGACTAAGCGTGCTGGTCGGGAGTTAATTTTAGACTTTAATCATCCTAATAATGTTTATTTAGGCACAGTTAAATTAAAATAATTAAATTATATATGAGTCCATATTTACAGATTAAACAGAAAGATTTTAACGCTGCTTTAGACTTCTTTAAAAAAGAAATTGCGACTTTACGTACTGGTCAAGCTAATCCCGGTTTATTAGAGTCAGTGCAGGTGGAAGCTTATGGTACTATGAATCCTTTAAACGCGGTTAGTAATATAGCGGTCTCCGATTCCCGCAGTATTATAATTGCTCCTTGGGATAAAGGTGTTATGAAATCTATTGAAAAAGCGATTGTGACGGCTGATTTAGGCTTTGGCGTGGTGAATGAGGGCGATAAAATACGTTTATCTGTTCCACCGCTCACCGAAGAAAATCGTAAAGAATTGGTAAAAAAGTTGAATGAAAAAATGGAGAAGACGCGTATTATTTTACGTAGTCTACGTGATAGTGTTAAAGTTATTATTGAAGATGCCGAAGGAGAAAAAAGTATCAGTGAAGATGATAAGTTTCGTTTTATCAAGGAACTGGATGAATTCTCCGCCAAACAGAACGAAGAGTTGAAAAATATTCGTGAGCGCAAAGAGAAGGATATAATGACCGTTTAATTTTATATTATGTCATTTACCGCTATCATTTTTATTGTTGTCTTATCAATCTTAGTTCTTGCCCATGAATATGGACATTTTTTTGTCGCGCGACGCTTTGGCGTTAAAGCGGAAGAATTTGGTTTAGGTTTTCCGCCGCGCGCTATTGGTTGGTATAAGAATAAGAAGGGCAAATGGCTGATGATTACCGGCAGTCGTAGCGTGGAAAGTTTGGTCACTAGCAATAAAGAAGAAGAACAACCGGCGCCGCAGGCCACGGTTTATTCGTTAAATTGGTTACCTTTGGGCGGTTTTGTAAAAATTAAAGGTGAAAATGGCGAAGGAGAGAATGACACGGACAGTTTTGTCGCGAAAAGCATTGGTCGTCGGGTATTAATTCTGACGGCGGGAGTGTTTATGAATATCGTCTTGGCCTGGTTCCTCTTGTCCGTTGGTTATGTTATCGGCTTGCCACAGTCAATGGATACCTTGGGTTCTAATGCTACGTTAAGTGATTCCCAGGTTATTATTGCGCAAGTTCTCCCAGATTCTATTGCCGCTAAGGCTGGCTTAGAAATGGGAGATGTTATTATGAGTGTTAATGGTAGTCTGGTCACAACGGAGAAAAATTTACAGGATCTTGTTGCTAATAGTAACGGACAAGAAGCAAATCTTCTAGTTGAGCGTAATAATAAAGAGCAGACAATTACTGTTGTCCCGCAAGCGAGCGAGGGCGAACGTGCGGTTATTGGTGTCGCTATTTTTTCTTCCGGTTTGGTTAGTTATCCTTTTTTCTCGGCTTTCTGGGAGGGAGCCAGAACTACGGCTTGGATTTTAGGACAGATTTTTGTCGCTTTCTATGACTTGTTCTTATCAATTTTCCAGGGCGCTGCGGTTGGTGATCAGTTTGCCGGTCCGGTTGGTATTGCCACGATTACCGGTCAGGCGGCTCGTCTCGGCTTTAGTCACCTTTTGCAGTTTATGGCTCTTTTGTCTTTAAACTTGGCGGTACTTAATATTATACCTTTTCCGGCTTTAGATGGGGGACGGGTTTTGTTCTTATTAATTGAGAAGATAAAGGGCAGCCCGGTGCGTCGGGAAGTGGAAGCCATTTTTCATAATATTGGTTTTCTCTTGTTGATTGCCTTAGTAATATTTATTACCTATAGAGATATAATTAAAATATTTTAATAATATGAATATCAAAATTAAGGCCACACGAATAGAAATGACTAAGGCTCTTAAAGATTATGTGGAAGCTAAAATTTCTTCGGTCTCTAAGTATTTGGGAAAAATTAAATCTGCTAATTGTGAGGTAGAAATATCTAAGTCGGTTGGTGGCCAAAATAAGGGAGAAATTTATCGAGCGGAAGTTAATTTGGATGTCCCCGGCAAGTTACTGCGAGTAGAGAAGACGGAAAAAGATTTATATAAAGCGATTGATAAGGTTAAAGATCATTTGGAGATGATAATTAAGAAGTATAAGGAAAAAATGATTGATAGTGCGCGGGGGAAATAAAAATGATTATGATAAGACGGTAATAGCATCTAAGAATCAGATATAAAAATAAAAAAGACTGTCATGATTTTGACAGTCTTTTGTTTTAAAATTTAGCCATGAGATGGCGATGTTATTTTATCGCCGATTACCCAACAATATTTTTTGAATTTGTTGCGGCTGTTTAATATTGTGGCCAGTTCTTCGTGAGATACGCAGTCCCCGGCTATTTCTATTAGATATTTTTTATTTTCTTTTATCTCAGAAATAAAAACCTCTTTATCTATCTTATTAGACAATAGACCGTCCGGATTAATAAATTTAATTAGCTGATTTCCCGTGAAGATTAGTCTTTTTGGTTTGCCGGGATTGATGAGTTTTATAAATTCCTCATCAGTTGTATTGCTTAGTTTTAATAAAAAAATTTTTGTATCCCCGTCCTCAAGGATTAACTCAAGTATTGGAGTAGTAAAGATTTTTTTAATAAAATTAATGACAGATAAAAAATAATTTTTTGTTCGCATAGCTTGACCTCGGTTATTTGTGAATGTTAATTGGAAATGTTCTATTTAATGTTGCTAACATATCACGTTAATCGTTATGTGTCAATAGCTTTATTTATTAAACAATCCGTATTATACTAAGCTTAGAGCTAAAATCATATTTAAGCTTGTTTGTTTTTATATAAAATTAGGTAAATTCAGTAAATAGTTATGAATATTTTTGACTTTTTTGGCGATGCCAATGAAAAAATTATAAAATCTCTACATCCCCTGACGCTCAAGGTTGATGGTTTTGAGGCGGAAATTAAGAAATTATCGGACGATGAGCTGAAAAATAAGACAGCGGAATTCAGGGATCGTCTGTCTAGGGGCGAAACTTTAGATGATTTATTACCGGAAGCTTTTGCGACTATGCGTGAAGCGGCTTGGCGTATTCTTAAACAGCGACATTTTGATGTTCAATTAATTGGTGGCATTGTCTTGCACCGCGGGCAAATCGCGGAAATGAAAACTGGTGAAGGAAAAACCTTGGTAGCCACTTTGCCCCTTTATTTAAATGCTTTAGCCGGTAAGGGTGCACACTTGGTAACAGTGAATGATTACTTGTCACGTTTGGGAGCTGGTTGGATGGCCCCGGTTTTTCACGCCTTGGGAATGTCCACCGGAGTTATTGTTCATGACAATGCTTATGTTTATGATCCGGAACATAATGACGAGACTCAGTATGATAAACGCTTACAGCATTTTCGTCGGATTCCTCGTCAAGAAGCTTATCTTTGTGATGTCACTTATGGTACCAACAATGAATTTGGTTTTGATTATTTGCGCGACAATATGGTCTATTCTCTAGATCAAGCCGTCCAGCGTCCGCTTTATTATGCCATTGTTGATGAAATTGATTCTATTTTAATTGATGAAGCTCGTACCCCTTTGATTATTAGTGCGCCGGCGGAAGAATCTACCGATAAGTATTTTAAATTTGCGCAGATTGTCAGTCAGTTGAATGAACAGGATGACTATAATATTGACGAGAAAATGAAAGCTGCCACTTTAACTGAAGGAGGAATTAATAAAGTGGAGAAAATACTCGGTCTGGGTAATATTTATGTGGAAGCTGGTATTAAAGAAGTTCATCACTTAGAAGCGGCTCTTAAAGCTCGCGTTTTGTTTAAGAAAGATAAAGATTATGTAGTTAAGGACGGCGAGATTGTGATTGTGGATGAATTTACTGGTCGCATGATGCCGGGTCGTCGTTATAGCGAGGGCTTACATCAGGCGATTGAAGCTAAGGAAGGCGTGAAGGTTCAGAAAGAATCGCGGACCATGGCGACTATTACTTTTCAGAATTTGTTTCGTCTCTATACTAAATTATCTGGTATGACCGGTACGGCGGCTACGGAAGCGGAAGAATTTCATAAGATTTATAATTTGGAAACTATTATTATTCCGACCAATAAACCTAATGACAGAAAAGATTTGAATGATTTAATTTATCGCACGGAAGAAGATAAGTTTTTAGCAGTGATTCGTGATATTAAGGAGCGGAGTGCTAAAGGCCAGCCGGTTTTAGTTGGTACAATTTCCATTGAGAAAAATGAAGTTTTGGCTGAACTGATGGAACGGGAAGGTTTGCGTCCGCAGATGTTGAATGCTAAAAACCATCAAAGGGAAGCGGAAATTATTGCTCAGGCGGGACGAAAAGGGGCGGTTACTTTAGCGACTAATATGGCCGGCCGTGGTGTTGACATTATTTTAGGCGGTAATCCACCTGTAGAAGAGGAACAAGCGGAAATTAGAGCTGCGGGGGGCTTACACGTTGTTGGTACCGAGCGACACGAATCACGTCGTATTGATAATCAGTTGCGAGGTCGCGCCGGTCGTCAGGGTGATCCCGGTTCTTCGCAGTTTTATGTTTCCACTGATGATGATTTAATGCGTATTTTTGGTGGCGATAGGATGAAGTCCTTGATGTCTACCTTGCAGGTGCCGGATGATATGCCAATTGAAAATAAAATGATTTCTAAATCTATTGAATCCGCCCAGAAAAAAGTGGAAGGAAATAATTTTGATATTAGAAAACATTTGGTGGAATATGATGACGTTATTAATAAGCATCGCATGGCGATTTATAAATTACGTCGAGAAATTTTAGAAACTTCGGAACAGGATGATACTATTGTGTTGGGTCAAGTAGTAGAAGAAAAAGCTCAAGAGCCGGTAGAAAAAGATAAAGCCATTGCGGAAAATAACACGGAGCCAGCTAATCGCAGTTTAGCGGAGATTGTTTTGGATATGGTGCGGGAGGAAATAACTAATGTGGTTAGTTTTCATAGCGCCGCCGATCGACCTAGTGACTGGAATTTCAAAGAAATAGCAGAAACTATGCGAACGATTTGGACTACTAGTCCAGACTTGGAAGTTAAATTAAAAGAATTTGGTGAGAGCCCTAAGGCCCTAGAAGTTATTAAGAAAGATATTATTGATTATTTAGTGACGCTGGCTAAAGAAAAGTATGATACTCTGTCGGCTAGCTTTAAAGCCGCTAACTTAGAGTTTAAAGAAGTAGAAAAAGGAATCTTAATTCGTTCTATTGATCAGTTGTGGGTGGAACATTTAGAGACTGTGGACTATCTTCGTCGTGGTATTGGTTTGCGCGGTTACGGTCAGCGTAATCCTTTAGTGGAATATAAAAAAGAAGCTTTCCGTTTATACCGTGAACTTAATGGCCTGATTCATAAACAGGTGGTTTACTCTATTTATAAAACCGGTGACGCTTTAGTGATGGCCAAAGAACAGGAAATAAAATCTTTCGCTGAAGCTCCAGTAGAAAAATTAAATTTCAGTGGCGCCGTTAAGGAAATGCATAAGGAAGCGGCCGGACGCAATACCGTTGATCTCGTCCATGAAAAAGTGAAAGATGAAAGCGGCGAAAAAGTGGGTCGCAACGACCCTTGCCCTTGTGGTAGCGGTAAAAAATTTAAGCGCTGTCATGGCGCGTGAAATTGCTTCGCTCGCCTCAGACGCAAGCTCCGCTTGCGCCTGTAGGCTCGCTAGCAATTATAATAAGTGTTGTGGGAAGTAAAGCTTGTAGAATAAAGTCTATTTTAGGTTATAATTGAATTTGACAATCGTCTAATATTCGTCTATAATGTGTCTATAAGCACTAAGTAGATAATCTTATGTTTAAGCCTAAATATACAATAACTAACACACTTTTGGGGAATATTAAACGCATAGCGGAAATTGTTACTGATCTTAATAGCCGCAGTTTTCCCAAGCTTGTGCTCTTGGAAATGGAACGTCGCGCTCGGGAAATATCCGCCTATTCTTCTACTAGCATTGAAGGCAATCCTTTACCGTTAACGGATGTAAAAAGAATTCTGAAAAATAGACCAGAATATGTACGCGACTCCGAGAAAGAAGTGTTGAATTATAATAAGGCTCTAATAGAATTGAATGAACTGATAAATACGGAAAAAATTTCTTTTGACAACAATTATTTGGAAAAAATTCACAAAATAGTTATTGATGGTCTGATTGAAAAAAATCGTGCGGGCCATATTCGTCAGGAACCGGTTTTTGTTAATGATCCGAGTGCCGGGAAAACTATATATTGGCCACCCGATGAGCAAGACGTGATATCTTTGCTTAATGACTTGTGGGAATTTTTGGAAAAAAATAAACAATCAATCGATCCTTTGATTTTGGCCGGTATTTTTCATAAACAGTTTGTGATTGTTCATCCGTTTATTGATGGTAACGGTCGTACGGCACGATTGGCGACTAAAGTGTTGTTGGCAAAAATGGGCGTGAATACCTTTAATTTGTTCAGTTTTGAGAATTATTATAATCAGAATGTTGCGCGTTATTTTAAGGAAGTCGGCCTGTTGGGTAATTATTATGACCTAAAAGATAAGGTTGATTTTACTGCTTGGCTGGAATATTTCACGGACGGAATTATTGATGAATTATTGCGGGTAGAAAAAGAGTTGGAGAAAGAAGCGGTTAATCCTGATACAGCACTGAAAGAATATCATCAAAAGATGATTAATTTTATTAAAGAAAAAGGTTTTATTACCGACAAGGATTATTCTAAGTTGACTGCTCGCGCTAAGCCGACCAGAAATTTAGATTTCAGAAAACTTATTGACCTAGGAATTATTATCAAGATTGGTAAAGGCAAGGCGACTTATTATAAATTGCAATTATAAGTGCTGTCATGAGAAGTAAAATAACAGAGTATGAAATTAAATTTAGGTTGCGGTCTAACTAGAATTCCTGATTTTACCGGCGTGGATATTATTAAAACTCCGGCGACCGATATTGTTCATGATTTGAATGTTTTTCCTTATCCTTTTCCCGATAATTCGGCGGAGGAAATAATCTTAGACAATGTTTTAGAACATCTGGACGATACAATTAAGGTGATGGAAGAATTATATCGTATCGCTCAGCCTGCTGCTCTTATCAAGGTTTATGTCCCATACTTTAAGAGCAACAGCGCTTTTACCGATCCGACTCATCAGCATTTTTTTACCGAAACAAGCTTTAAATATTTTGCACCCGACCATCCTTTTCATTTTTATACTCACGCCAATTTTAAGGTATTGCAAACAAAATTAATAAATCATACCCAGTATCGTGACGCTAAACATTTACTGCGTAATTTGTTACCATGTAAGAAGATATTAAATTACTTTTTGTTTAATATCTATGATGAAATACACTTTGAATTAGAGACCCTTAAATAGTTTTAAATTATATGACTGAATTAGAAACAAATCAGCCCAGCGCCGTGTCCCAGAGAGAAGAAGATGTTTTGAAATTTTGGGACGAGGCTGATATTTTTAATAAATCTTTAAATAAAGAAGCGCCCTTGGGTGATTATGTTTTTTATGACGGCCCGCCTTTTGCCACGGGTACACCGCACTATGGTCATATTGTCGCTAGCGTTATGAAGGACGTAGTACCACGTTATCAAACTATGCGCGGTTACCACGTAGAGAGAAAATGGGGTTGGGATTGCCACGGTTTGCCGATTGAGAATATTGTTGAGAAAGAGCTCGGTACTAAAACTAAAAAAGAAATTGAAACTTTGGGCGTGGGAAAATTCAACGAACTTTGTCGTTCTAAAGTTTTAACTTATGTGGATGAATGGCAGAGAGTTATTCGTCGTCTCGGTCGTTGGGTGGATATGGAAAATTCCTACAAGACCATGGATCTAAGTTTCATGGATTCTATTTGGTGGGCTTTTAAGGAATTATGGTCTAAGGATTTGATTTACAAGGATTATCGTTCCATGCATATTTGTCCGCGTTGCGAAACTACTTTATCACAGTCGGAAGTAGCGGAGGGTTATCGTGATATTAAAGACTTGTCGGCGACGGCTAAGTTTGAATTAGTTGATGAGCCGGGAACTTATGTCTTGGCTTGGACTACTACTCCTTGGACTTTAATCGGTAATGTCGCTTTGGCAGTGGGAGAAGATATCGGATATGTAAAAGTTAAGATGGAAGGTGGTAATTATATTTTAGCTAAAGATCGTCTAAGCGAAGTCATGTCCGAGCAGAGCTATGAAATAGTGGCTGAGTATAAGGGTAAAGATTTAGCCGGTAGAGCCTATCAGCCTATTTTTAATTATTACTCCGCTGATGAGACATTACTGAATCGTGCCAATGGTTGGAGAATATATACCGCTGATTTTGTCACTACCGAGGAAGGAACGGGCGTGGTCCATATTGCTCCGGCTTTTGGTGAAGATGATATGAGTCTAGGAAAAAATAATAATTTGCCTTTCGTTCAGCACGTGGCTATGGATGGAACTTTTAATAAAGAAGTCAAAGATTTTGCCGGTTTACACGTTAAGCCAATCGGTGACCATACCGCGACTGATATAGAAATTATTAAATATTTAGCACATAACAATTTTTTGTTTAGTAAGCTGAAGTATGAACATAGTTATCCGCATTGTTGGCGTTGCGATACGCCCTTAATTAATTATGCGACCTCTTCTTGGTTTGTGGCGGTGACTAAAATTAAGGGACAGTTACTGAAAGAAGCTACTAAAATTAATTGGTCGCCAGATTATATTAAAGAAGGGCGTTTTGGTAATTGGCTCAGCGGTGCGCGTGATTGGTCTATTTCTCGTCAACGTTTTTGGGCGAGCGCTATTCCGATTTGGGAATGTAGTTGCGGTGAACGAAAAGTGATTGGCGGTGTGAAGGAGTTGGAAGAATTAACCGGCCAAACTATTACTGATATTCATAAAGATAAAATAGATGGTTTAATCATAAAGTGTGATAAGTGTCAGGGTAATATGAAGCGTATCCCGGATGTTTTGGATTGCTGGTTTGAGGCCGGTTCCATGCCTTTTGGACAACTTCATTATCCTTTGGAGAATAAAGAAAAATTTGAGAAGAATTTCCCGGCGGCTTTTATTGCCGAAGGAGTAGATCAAACTCGCGCTTGGTTTTATTATTTACATGTTATTGCCGGTGGCTTATTTGGTCAGCACGCTTATAATAATGTTATTGCTAACGGTATTGTTTTAGCTGAGGATGGGAAGAAAATGTCTAAGCGTTTGCAAAATTATCCCGATCCGTCTTTAGTAATGGAGAAGTATGGTTCGGATGCTTTACGCGCTTATTTATCCGCTTCACCCGTGATGCAGGCGGAGAATTTAAATTTTTCCGAGAAAGGGGTGCAGGAATCACTGCGTAAAAATATTATGATTCTTTGGAATGTTTATAAATTTTATGAAACATTTGCTCCGGAGAGAAATGAAAAAACTAGTGAGGCCAGTGATAATGTTTTGGACCATTGGATACTAATTAAGTTGGATAATTTAGTAAATGAAGTAACGGGGGCAATGGATAGCTATAACTTAGTGCGGGCTGTCAGACCGATTACCGAATTTATTGATGAACTCTCTACTTGGTATTTGCGGCGCAGTCGGGAGCGTTTTAAATCTGATGATGAGAGTGATAAGCAAAAAGCTTTAGCCACCATGCATCATGTTTTGTTACGCTTATCTAAAGTCATGGCACCTTTTATGCCTTTTATTGCCGAGAGTTTATGGCAAAATGTTAGTGCTTATAATTTTAACGATAAAGATAAATCGGTACATTTAGAACGTTGGCCGCTGGTAGCGCAAAAGGGTTGGAGAAAAATGTTTAGTAAGCTGAGTCGACGTAATAGTGATGAAGTTCTAGAAAGAATGGCACTGGCTCGCCGTATCGTAGAATTATCTTTAGCGCAGCGTGATTTGGCCGGTATTAAGATTAGGCAAATGCTGAATAAGATTGATGTGAGCGGCACGGCAGCTCTGCCGGCTGAATATGTTTCTCTCATTACCGATGAATTAAATATTCGCACGGTGGAATTTGCCAATACGACTGACGATCAGTTGAATGTGAAATTAGATATTAACATTACACCGGAATTAAAAGAAGAGGGGACGAAGCGGGAAATAATTCGTTTGATAAACATGTTACGGAAAGACGCTGGCTTGAATCTAAACGATGAAGCCTCGGTCTATTTCTCTAACTTGAATGATGAGTTAAAAGATTTGTTGACCAAGATGGAAGTAGATATTAAGCACGATACGAGAAGCTCGTCTTTAGAAATAGTAGCGGAAATTAATACAGAACATCAGAAGGAAGCGCTTATCTCCGGACATAAGTTTTTACTTGGTTTAAAAATATAGTTTAATTCATTAATTATTATTGTATGACTCTCTTTATTAACATCTTAGTCGTCGTAGGCATTATTGTGTTAAGTAGTTTGAAACAGATTAATCAATATGAACGTGGCGTCAAGTTTACCATCGGTCGTTATGCCGGAATTATGGAACCGGGCTGGCGTTTAGTTTTTCCAATTTTTCAGAGTTATAAGAAAGTAGATATCCGCGTGAAGGCGGTAGATGTTCCTGACCAGAAAGCCATTACTCGTGATAACGTTTCCGTGACCGTTAATGCGGTTATTTATTATAAAGTTGCCTTTGCGGAAAAAGCGGTGATTGAAGTAGAAAATTTTTATTATGCTATTTCTCAATATGCTCAGACGACTATGCGTAATATTGTCGGCTCAGTTACTTTAGATGAACTTTTGAGTAAGCGTGATGAAATTGCCGATCGTATTAAAGATATTGTAGACAGAGAGACTGATGAGTGGGGAATTAAAGTAAATAATGTGGAGTTAAAAGACGTTTCTCTGCCGGAGTCCATGGAGAGAACTATTGCTAAGCAGGCGGAAGCGGAGAGAGAGAAGCGGGCAGTTATTATTAATTCCGAAGGAGAACTGGCCGCCGCGGACAATGTCGCTAAAGCGGCTGCCATATTATCTCAATCCGATGGTGCTTTGCATTTGCGCACTCTACAATCTCTCAATGACATTTCTAGCGATAAGTCCAACACAATTGTTTTTGCGATGCCAGTCGAGATTCTAAAAGCCTTTACCACCTTTGCTCAGAAAAATAATTCATAAAATTATGATTACCAAACAAATTTATGACTTAGCCATTCAACTTGGTATCAAGTATGATTTGCGTGGCGTCGCTCGAGTTAAAAAAAATTTGGAACGTTTACAAAAAAAGTACGATGAACTCGGCCAGAAAGCGCAAGAAACTTTTGATAAAGATAAATTGACTAATCCCTATTCTGATTCTTTGATTTTAGTTGATAATAATAAAAAACAAATCAAGAAAGTTTTGGCTGGCATTGATATGGAGGGAACAGAATTATTATTAGCTAAGCAATTAGGTGATATAGATTTAGTAATTGCCCATCATCCCGAAGGACCGGCCTTAGCTGATTTGCATGACGTTATGCATTTACAGGCCCAGGTTTTGGCTGATTATGGAGTGCCAATTAATATTGCCGAATCAGTGATTCGTTCTCGTATTAGTGAAGTTCATCGCGGTATTTCTCCTATTAATCATAATCGGGCGGTAGATACCGCTAAGTTATTGGACTTAGACTTTATGTGTCTACATACTCCGGCTGATAATATGGCGGCTGATTTTATTATTAAATTACTCAAGAAGAATGAGAAAAATTTGGAAACCGTAGGTGATGTTATGGAGATGTTGAAAACTGTTCCGGAATATCAAGAAGCAGTTAAACGTAAAGTTGGGCCAATGATTTTTAGCGGCACGCCGGATTCTAGTTGTGGAAAAATCGTTGTGACGGAATTTACCGGCGGCACTAATGGCTCTAAAGATATGTTTGAGAAGATGGCCCAATACAGCTTTGGCACCATTATCGGTATGCACATGTCAGAGGAGCATCGCAAAGAGGCGGAAAAATATCATCTTAATGTTATTATCGCCGGTCACATGGCTTCGGACTCCCTGGGTATGAATTTATTGTTGGATGAAGTGGAGAAAAAAGGTGTAGAGGTAGTACCAGTCTCCGGTTTAATTAGAGTGAAACGTTTTAAAAAATAATATGATTGTTTTTTTACGCGGTAAAGTCAGAGACAAAGGTTTAAATTACGCTATTATTGAAACTGGCGATATTGGTTATCGTGTTTTTGCCGGTGAAAATTTTTTAGCTGAGTTAAAAATTGGCACAGAGGCGGAAGTTTATACTTCCCATCAGATTCGTGAAGATGCCAGTGATCTTTATGCTTTTGCCAACAAGGAAGATCTGGAACTTTTTGAGTTGCTTTTAAGTGTTTCCGGGGTCGGTCCGAAATCCGCTCTCGGCGTTTTATCTATGGCCACTGCTAGTGATATAAAAGAAGCGATTATTCGTGGCGACGCTAACTTGCTGACTAAGGTTTCCGGTATTGGTAAAAAAACAGCAGAACGTTTAGTCTTGGAATTAAAAAATAAAGTCATTCGGATCGGTGGGGTCGGTATTAGTTTCGAGACCGCGACTTTATCGGGTGGTGATGAGTTGGATGCTTTGATATCGCTTGGTTATACTTTAAGTGAAGCGCGGACCGCTTTGAATGCGGTCGGGTCGGAAATTACGGATAGTGGTGAACGAGTTAAAGCGGCCCTTAAAAAAATCGCAAAAAAATAAATTTTTAGGTCCGGCCAGCGTTTTGTCCGACTTTACAAGTGCTTATTTTTTGGATAAGATAAAAATAATTATGAGACAATCTAAACTTTTTACAAAAACAGTTAAAGAGCTACCAAAAGATGAGGGTAGTTATAATGCTCAAGCGCTAATTCGTGCCGGTTTTATTGATAAAGTCGCAGCTGGTGTCTACTCTTATTTACCCTTAGGAAAGAGAGTTATAGAGAATATTTGTCAGATTGTGCGCGAAGAAATGAATTCCGTCGGCGGTCAAGAAATTTCCATGACAGCGCTTATCCCTAAAGAAAATTTGGAGAGCTCTCAGCGTTGGGATAATTTTGATGTATTATTTCGCTTGACCGGTCAAGACCAGCGTGAATACGCTTTAGGAGCAACGCACGAAGAAATTGTTGCCCCCTTAGCTAAGAAATTTATTTCTTCTTATAAAGATTTGCCTTTTGCCGCTTATCAAATTCAAACTAAGTTTCGTAATGAAAAAAGAGCTAAAGCCGGTTTATTGCGCGGTCGGGAATTTTTAATGAAAGATTTATATTCTTTTCATACCGATCAGGCAGATTTAGATCTTTATTATGATCAGGTTACTGAGGCTTATTGGCGTATTTTTGATCGCTTGGGTTTGAAAGATAAAACTTATCTTACTTACGCTTCCGGCGGTTCCTTTGCTAAATATTCTCATGAATTTCAAACGCTTGCGGAGTCGGGGGAAGATTTGATTTATATTTGTGAGAAATGCCGGGTGGCGGTTAACCGAGAAATTATCGCTGAACAAGATTCTTGCCCGCTTTGTGGTCAAAAAGAGTTGATAGAGAAAAAAGCCATTGAAACCGGTAATATTTTTAAATTAGGTACAAGATTCTCTGCACCCTTTAACGTTCAATATAAAGATAAGGAAGGCGTGGAGAAACCGGTAATTATGGGTTGTTATGGTTTTGGCCCCAGTCGGGTTATGGGTACTATTGTAGAAATTTTTCATGATGAGAAGGGAATGATGTGGCCGGAGAATATTGCCCCATTTTCTGTCCAATTAATTTCTTTGAATACACCGGAAGAGTCGGATAAATTATATCAAGAACTAGAAGATGCGGGCATTAAGACTTTATATGATGATCGTGATATTTCCGCCGGCGGAAAATTTGCTGACGCCGATTTAATTGGTTGTCCTTATCGTTTGGTGGTCAGTTCAAAAACTTTAGCGGCTGATAGCGTAGAGTTGAAAGCTCGCACTGAAGAAAACAGTGAACTCATCAAACTACAAGATATATTAAAAAATTTAATGGCTCGTTTAAGTAAATCTTAGAAGTTAGGTAATTGTTATGTTTAAAAATTTTTTAGGAAAATTTAGCCATGATTTAGGGATTGATCTCGGTACTAAAAATACTTTGGTTTATGTTAATGACAAAGGCATTATTATTAATGAGCCGAGTGTGGTAGCGATTAACAAACGTACTAATGAAATTTTGGAAGTGGGTGAAGCCGCTAGAAAAATGGTTGGTAAGACTCCCGGTCATATAGAAGCTATTAAACCTTTGGTAGACGGCATTATTTCTGACTTTGAAGTTACGGAAAAAATGTTAAAGTATTTTATCAATAAAGTTCATCAGGAAAATTTTACTTTACTGGCTCGGCCACGAGTGGTTATTGGTATTCCTCTGGACCTGACTGAAGTAGAAAAGAAGGCTGTAGAAGATGCGGCTAAATCAGCGGGAGCGAGAAAGGTTTATCTAATTGATGAGGCGATGGCGGCCGCTATCGGTGCACGTTTACCGGTCACGGAAGCGACGGCCACCATGATTGTTGATATTGGCGGTGGTACGACCGAGATTGCCGTTATTGCTTTGGGCGGTGTTGTAACTTGGAAATCTCTCAAGTCGGCCGGTAATGAATTTGATAATGATATCATTGAATATGTTCGCGAAGAGTTCAATATTTTAATCGGCGAACAGCTAGCGGAAAGTATTAAAGTAGCTGTCGGTTCGGCCGTAGCTTTGGAGACCCCCAGTGAAATAGAAGTACGCGGTCGTGATCTTTTAACCGGTTTACCTAAAGCGTTGATGGTTAGTGATAAGCAAATTAGAGAGGCCTTGAGTCACACCGTTATTAAAATTATTGATAACATTAAAACTATTTTAGAAACGACGCCGCCGGAATTAGTTTCCGATATTTATGAACGGGGTTTATTTCTGTCGGGTGGTGGTGCTTTATTGCGTGGTTTAGATCAGGCGATTTCCATGGCGACACGTATCCCGGTAAAAATTGTTGACGATCCTTTAACTTGTGTAGCGCGCGGAACCGGTATCCTGCTTGGTAATCCGGAATTATTAGAAAAGGTTATTTTGCCAAACGGCAATTCTGATTAATTATGATTAAGATTAAAAAGAACAATCCGTTTATTGTGGCTGTAGTAGTCGCCGGACTGCTGCTTTTTTTTCAAGCCCTTGGCTGGTTACGTCCTTTGGAAAATATTTTAACGAACGCGGTTAAACCTTTAGCTGGCGTTTTATATAATTGGGGTTCTGATCTTGAAGTTAGCTCTAGTGATGGTGTTAATCCGGCTGAATTAGAGGCTAAGATTGTTGATTTACAAAAAGAAGTGGCCACCTTAATAGTCGCTAATTCTAAGTCGGTTGAAACTGTCAGTGAAAATAAAAAATTACGGTCTTTGCTTGATTTTAGCGCATCTTCTGATTGGCAGGTTGTTAGCGCCGGCGTTATTGCTCGTGATGAAACAGCAGAAGACGGCAGTGGTTTACTCATTAATCGGGGTATGCGTGATGGTTTGCGTGTTGGTTTGGCTGTCGTGAATGAAGAGGGTATTGTGGTTGGACAGATTGTAGAAGTAAAAGATACTATCGCCAGAATTTGTTTAACTACCAGTCCTGGTTGTCAGTTGGCAGCCGCTATTCAAAATGAAAGTAAAACCCAAGGTTTAACGGATGGAAATTTAGGTTTAACTATTAAAATGAGTTATATTCCCCAACTAGAAAAAATTAACGTTGGCGATACTATTATTAGTTCTGGCTTGGGTGGCAATATTCCACGTGGTTTAGTTATTGGTCGTGTCGCTAGTATCTTTAATGAGAGTAACGAAGTTTGGCAAGAGGCTACGATTGAGCCTTTAGTGGACTTAAATCGTTTGACTATTGTCGCTGTCATTATCCCTTAGTTTTATTAGCAGAAATATTTTTTAGAAAATTCATTTTATGAAAGTAAAAAAAATAGTCAAATTTATTTTTTTTATTATTCTGATTTTTGTTATCACTTTAGTTCAATTTTCTTTTATTCCTGCTCTCGCGCCATTACCAGCCGCCGCTAATTTATTTTTAGTGGTGGCTATTTTTATTTTATTTTTTTTCGATTTACGTTTGGCGACGGCAGCCGTTATTTTAGGTGGATTTTTTTGGGATATTTTATCTTTTAATTTCTTTGGTTTTTATTTATTTTCTTTAGTTTTAACTCTGTTGGCGGCTTATTGGATTATGCGCGCCTGGCTGACTAATCGTTCTTTTTATGCTTGGCTTATCTTAATGACTATCATGACAATTATTTATAGTCTGATTGCCTCTTTATTACTTTATTTCTTTATTTATAGCGGTCAAACTTTCTTTTTAATGAACGGTAATTTTTGGCAGCAGCTTTTTTATCAGTTAGTAGATAATTTTATTTTAGCCTTATTTTTGGGCTTGTTAGCTGCGGCTGTCACAAAACGTTTACGGCCATTTTTTTTGGAGAAGTCTTAGCTTTGTGTTATTATTAAAGACATAATTATTATTTATGACTTACGATTTTATAACAGTGGGGGGCACTACGCGTGATATTTCTTTCTTTACCGATCAGGGAATTATTATTAATAATCGGAAAGATATTTTGCGCCAGAAAGTCTTAGCTTTTGAATCTGGTGCTAAGATTAAAGTTGATCATTTCTATTATTCTTATGGTGGTGGGGCGGCCAATGCTGCTGTCTGTCTGTCTAATTTCAGCTTAAAAACTGCTTGTCTGGCTCCTATTGGCGATGATGAAGACGGTGGTCATATTGTTAAAAATCTGCGTCAGCATAGTGTTGACGTCAGCCTAATACAAAAAATAAAAAATACTGAAAGCGGCTCTTCTTTTATTTTAGTGGCACCGAGCGGAGAACGTATTATTTTTGCTCAGCGCGGAGCGAATATTAAGTTTAGTATTAATGCTTCCACCCTAACCGCTCTAGAAAAAACTAATAATATTTATATTGCTTCTTTATCGGGGGACTGGTTGAATACTTTGCGCAAAATTTTTGCGGTGGTTAAAAAGAGTGGACAAAAAGTTTTTTGGAATCCGGGTACGACTCAACTCTTGGGCGGTGTAAATAAACTCTCTCCTTTTATTAAACATACTACGGTCTTAGCTATGAATCATGACGAAGCGATTGAACTGGTTGTGCGTTCCGGGCAGTATAAACATTTAAAGGCTTTTTTTTTGAACAAGCCTGAGAATTTATTAAAATTACTACATACTTTGGGTCCAAAAATTGTGGTCATTACTTTAGGACAAGATGGCGTGGTGGCTTGGGACGGACAGAAACTGTATCATCAGCCGATTATTAAATCTAAAAATAGAGTTGACGCTACCGGCTTGGGTGATGTTTTTAATTCTACTTTTGCTGCCGGCTTAACTTTATATGCCGGTAATATTGATCAGGCTATTAACTTGGCTCTGCGCAATACGGCTGCCAAAGTATCCCATATTGGCGCGCAGACCGGTTTAATTAAATTTTAAATTTTTTTATGATTAAAGATGTTATTATCAAAAATTTAACTCGCTATAATGATGAACGTGGTTGGTTGACGGAAATATTTCGTCGCGATGAATTAAATTTTACGCCGGCCATGTCTTACGTTAGTATGACTAATCCGGGAGTAGTGCGCGGGCCGCATGAACATGTTAGTCAAAGCGATTGTTTTGTTTTTTTAGGGCCGGGTAGTTTTCGTTTATATTTGTGGGACAGACGGGATGATTCATCTACTAAAGGAGAAGCGATGGATTTGGAAGTGGGAGAAAATAATCCGAGTCTGGTGATTGTGCCCCCTGGCGTTGTGCATGGTTATAAATGTATTTCCGATGTCGCGGCTCTGAGCATTAATTTACCCGATCAACTTTATAAAGGTGAGGGTAAAAGCGAGGAAATAGATGAAATTCGCTGGGAAATAGACCCGGAATCTCCCTATAAGATTAATTAAAATTTTAAAAGCTATGGATAATTGTATTTTTTGTAAAATTGTTGCCGGGGAATTACCATCGTATAAAGTTTATGAAGATGACAAGGTTTTAGCTTTTTTAGATATTAAACCGGTTAATCCTGGTCATACTTTAGTTGTGTCTAAGGCTCATTATCAAAATTTAGAAGAGATTCCGGAAGATGAGTTGATCGCCATAACTATCGTTATTAAGAAATTAGGAAAACTATTAAAAGATAAGCTAGCGATTGAAGGCTATAATGTTTGTGAAAATAACGATTCAGTGGCGGATCAGGAGGTCCCGCATTTACATTTTCATGTTATACCACGTCATGTCGGCGACGGTTTGCGAACTTGGAAACATGTAGATTATCAAGCGGGAGAAGCGGAGGATATTATTAAGAAATTACAGAATTAATATGAAAATATTAGTGACTGGCGGCGCCGGTTTTATCGGCTCAAATTTTATACATTATTGGCTACAGACTCATCCTGGTGATCAGATTATTAATTTTGATCTTTTAACTTACGCCGGCAACATCAAAAACTTAGAAGATATTTCTTCTAACCCTAATTATACCTTTGTTAAGGGGGATATTGCCGATGCCGAACAGGTTAATTCTTTAATGCCTGGTGTAGACTTGATAGTTAATTTTGCGGCCGAGACTCATGTTGATCGCTCCATTAAAGATAGCGCTGATTTTATTCGGACTAACGTGGAAGGAACGCGAGTTCTTTTGGAAGCCGCTAAAAATAATGGGGGTATTCGTTTTCATCATATCTCCACTGATGAAGTGTTTGGTTCTTTAGGGAAAGAGGATGAACCTTTTAATGAATTAACTCCTTATGACCCTCGTTCTCCTTATAGTGCCGCTAAGGCCTCTAGCGACCACTTAGTGCGCGCCTATTATCATACTTATGGCTTGTCCGTGACGATTTCCAATTGCTCCAATAATTACGGGCCGTATCAATATACGGAAAAAATGATACCTTTGTTTATCACTAATTTATTGCAAGGAAAAAAAATCCCCTTGTATGGTACGGGGGAAAATGTGCGAGATTGGATTCATGTTGATGATCATAATCGCGGCGTGGCTATGATTATTGAACAGGGAAAAATTGGTGAGACTTATTGCCTTGGGGGCGGGAATGAAAAAAATAATTTATCCCTCACGAAATTTATTTTAGGTTTAATGGAGCAATCGGAAGATATGATTGAATATATTGCCGATCGCCCGGGGCATGATTTAAGATATGCCATTAATTTTAGTAAGGCCAAAAGGGAATTGGGCTGGCAGCCGCAAGTTGATTTTATCGCCGGCTTACGGGCGACGGTGGAGTGGTATAAAAATAATCAGGCTTGGTGGCAGAACATAGATGAAATAAATAAATAAAATATTAAATATATGGATAGTAAAAAAATTTTTATTATTGAAGACGATGCTAATATTTTATACGGGCTGGAATCGCAGTTTGTCGCCGATGAGTATGTAGTGGAGACTTCCGACGGCGATGAAGAAATAGGGGAGCTTTTGGATCGTTTACGAAATTTTTCTCCCGATTATATTATTTTAGATTTGATTCTGCCTAAAATTGACGGTTTTGATGTTATAAAAAAAATCAAAGCTGACGATGAATTAAATGATAGACAAATTTTTATTTTTACGGATTTGAGTGATGAAGATACCCGTCAACGCAGCTTAACCGTCGGGGCCGACTATGTTTTTTTTAAGGATGAGTTTGAAACTTTTGAATTTTCGGAAAAGGTAAAAAAAATTATATCCAATCAAGGCAAAAACCTCGATCGCGATTATGACGCCTAGATTTTGTTATGGCTGACTATAATTGACTAATCGCCTAAAAAATTCTAAGATAGATGAGTATTAAATTTTTCTATGTTTATTAAGAGAATTGGTATTGATCTCGGTACAACTTACACTTTAATTCATCTGCCTCGGCGCGGTATTGTTATTAATGAGCCAAGCGTGGTGGCGGTATCCGTGGATGATAAGAAAATTTTAGCGGTCGGTAATGAAGCTAAGGATATGATCGGGCGTACTCCGGATACAATTATGGCCGTTCGTCCTTTGAAGGATGGAGTTATTGCCGATTATCGGGCGACGGAAGCAATGATTCGTTATTTTATTAATAAAACTTTGGGCGGTATACGTCTTTTTCGTCCGGAAGTAATGGTCGCGGTGCCGGCCGGTATATCTTCTACCGAGCGTCGGGCGGTTATTGAGGCGACTATCGCCGCCGGAGCGAAGGCCGCTTATATTATTAAAGAGCCGGTGGCGGCTGCTATTGGCGCCGATATTCCGATTGGCTCTTCTACCGGGCACATGGTAATTGATATTGGTGGCGGCACGGCAGAGATGGCGGTTATTTCTTTAGGAGGAATTGTCGCCTCAACTTCAGTTCGCGTTGGCGGCAATAAATTTGATGCGGCGGTTTTAGAATATGTTCGGAAAAAATATAATTTAGCTATTGGTGAAAGAACGGCGGAAGAAGTAAAAATTAATATTGGTTCTGCTCTGTACATGGAAGATAAATTATATATGGAAATTCGCGGTCGCGATATTGTGACCGGTTTGCCCCGTAGTATTACTGTTTCCAGTGATGACGTTACAGAAGCTATCCAAAATGAATTGGAAGCTATTATCGCCGCCGCTAAAAAAGTTTTGCATAAGACTCCACCGGAATTATCGGCTGATATTATGGATAAGGGTATAGTTTTGACGGGGGGTAGTAGTTTACTTCGTAATATTGATCAATTGATTTCTCGGACGACCGGAGTAGCGGCTTATGTTGCCGATGACGCTATGCTCTGTGTAGTGAAAGGAACCGGCATCGCGTTAGATAATTTGGATTCCTATAAACGTAGTATTTTAGCTACAAGATAATTGGCGGATTCTCAACTGGAATCGGCTAATTTTATTTATATGGTTATTGGCATTGACGCTTCACGCGCCAACTTAAAATATAAAACCGGTACCGAGTGGTACTCTTTTAACCTAATTAAGAATTTTGCGGAATTAGATCAGACTAATACTTATTGGTTATATCTTAATCGGGCACCAGCTCCGGAATTAATTGCGGCAATTAGTTCTAATACTAATTTTTCCTTCAAAGTTCTGTATTGGCCATTTCAGGCTTTTTGGACTTTAGGTCGCCTTACTTTGGAAATGTTGTGGCATAGTCCCGATGTTCTTTTTGTGCCGGCGCATACTTTACCTTTGTTTAGCCCGCGCAAAACCGTTAATACAATTCATGACATCGCTTTTGAGTATGACAAAACCTTATATCGTTCCTTGAAAGTAAAAACCGATAAGGCGGCGTTACGACCCTTGATTGATTGGTTGGTGCATTTTATTACCTTAGGCCATTATCGCTCCGGCTCAGTTGATTATTTAGATTGGTCAACATCCTTTGCCCTGCGTCACGCGAAAAAAATTATTGCTGTTTCAGAAATTACTAAACAGGATTTACTGCAGTCTTATCCGGAGGCCCGTGCGGAAAAAATTAGAGTTATTCATAATGGTTTTAACGACGAACTATATCACCCAGTGGATGATGAACAAAAAATTACTGAGGTCTTGAATAAATATGACTTAGACAGACAATATTTATTATATGTTGGTCGCTTGGAAAGAAAAAAGAATACAGCCGCTCTTGTGGAAGCCTTTGCCTTATGGAAGGAAAATAATCCAGACAGTAATTTAAAACTTCTTTTAGTTGGTAATGCTGGTTTTGGTTTTGATGAAATTAATTATATTATTGAAGAATTTAATTTAAGCAAAGAAGTCTTGATGCCCGGCTGGGTGAGCGCTGTGGATTTGCCTTATATTGTCGCGGCTGCCAAGGCTTTTATTTCTCCTTCCCGTTACGAGGGCTTTGGTATTACTTTACTGGAATCTTTGGCTTGTGGTGTGCCAACGGCAGTTAGTAATTTACCGGTTTTTAAAGAAGTGGCGGGAGATGCGGTTCTGTATTTTGATCAAAATGATAAAAAGTCTATGGTGATGGCCATTGACAGGGTAGTAAATGATGAGGGTTTACGGCAGGAATTAAAGACTAAGGGTCTGGCCCGTGCCCATCAGTTTAGTTGGCGAAAATGTGCCAGTGAAACTAAGGATTTGCTAACAAGTTTATAAAAAACCTAGAATTGTGATATTATTAAGATGTTATATGAAAAAATTACTAGCATCTTTTTTTGTTATTTGGCTGCTCAGCGCCGGTGCGGCGGAGGCGGCTACTATTCCTAATGACCCTTATTATAATCAGGAATGGTATATCGGTAAGATCAAGGCTGATAGTGCTTGGGATAAAATAAATTCCAGTCCGGATATTGTTATTGCGGTGATTGATTCTGGGATTGCTATTAAGCATCCAGATTTGCATGACAACATCTGGTATAATAATAAAGAAATTCCTAACAATAATATTGATGACGATCATAACGGCTTTATTGATGATGCCGTTGGTTGGGATTTTGTTAGTAACACGCCTGACCCAACTCCAAAATTTAACGCGGGTTGGACTGAGGCCGGTATTTCACATGGCACGATGGTGGCCGGTGTTATTGCGGCGCGTGGTAATAATGGCATTGGAGTGTCCGGGCTTACCTGGCAAGCGCAAATTATGGCTTTACGAGTTTTGAATGACAGAGGGGAAGGAAAGATTAATGATGTTATTAGAGCGATTGATTATGCTATTAACAATGGTGCCGATATAATCAATCTAAGTTTTGTAAATTTTAGTTATAATGAAGGTTTACAAGAAGCGATTCGTCGGGCTCATGGTGCTGGAGTTATAATTGTAGCGGCTGCCGGTAACGAACAAGCCGCCGGAGTTGGCTATAATACCGATAAGACTCCAGTTTATCCGGCTTGTTATGATGGTGATTTGGGGGAGAATATGGTAATTGGTGTGGCGGCTACCGACGCTTTAGATCAAAAAGCTAGTTTTTCCAGCTATGGCCATCGTTGTGTGGATATTAGCGCACCCGGTATTAGTTTCTTTAGCACGGTTACGGCCGGTAGCGTTAGTAATGACGTTCAGCGCATTTATGACGGTTATTGGTCAGGGACTTCGCTCGCCACGCCTTTAGTTTCGGCTACTTTATCTTTAATTATGCAGGCTAACCCCGAACTTAGTCAGCGAGAAATAGTTAATATTTTGTTTGCCGCTACCGATAACATTAGTCGTTTAAATCCGGATTATCCTGATCAATTGGGTAATGGACGCTTAAACGTGAGTCGGGCTGTAGATTTAGCTAAAGACCGTCTTTATAGTCGCTGGGGACGCCTTGTAGTTAGCCAGGAGAATGGTAATGAGACTAAGTTGACATCAGCGGCCGGAGATTTAGTGTCAGAATATTCAGATATTAATTTTAAAGTTGGCAGTTTGGTGGCCGGTGATATTAATGGTGATGGAACAGATGAAATAATTATTGGGGCGGCTGCTGGTTTTGAGCCGCGTATTAAGATATTTAGTGCCGCCGGTAAATTAGTAAAAGAGTTTTTGGTTTTTGATAAAAATTTTCGGGGCGGGGTTAACGTGGCCAGCGGAGATTTAAACGGTGACGATGAACCAGAAATTTTAGCAACTGCTGCCGGTAATGGTAACGGACAGGTTCGTATTTTTAATGTTAAGGGAAAACTGATAAGACAATTTTTAGTTGATAATAATTCTTGGCGGGGCGGTTTGACTGTGGCTATTGGAGACGTCGATGGCCGCGGTTTGTCCGAAATTATTGTCGGTTATGGCGCGGGCGGTGAACCGCAAATTAGAATCTTTACGGCTGAGGGAAAATTAACCAGTATTTTTTTGGCTTATGAAAAAAGTTTTCGGGGGGGGATTACCGTAGTGGCTGCTAATTTAGAGGGTCGTCGTAATAGAAATAAAGCGGAAATTGTGGTTGTCCCTGGCGTAGGACGTGATCCCTTGCTTAAAATTTTTGATAACCGGGCTGTTTTGAAAAATAGATTTTTAGCTTACGGGAAAAATTGGCGGGGAGGTATTAATTTAGCGGTTGGAGATCTGAATAATGATGGTTTACCGGAGATAGCTATGGGAGCAAAACCAGGAGCGGCACCGCATGTTAGAGTCTTTGATCCTACCGGTGAACTTTTGGATTCTTTTTATGCCTGGGAGACGGACTGGAATGGTGGCGTACATGTTGGTATAATAAATATAGAAAATTAAGATTTATAAATAAAGTCCATAATTTATGTCCAAACAAGTAATTTTTGATAAAAAAAATGTTTTGGTGGCTGGTGGGGCCGGTTTTATAGGTTCGCATCTTTGTGATGAACTTATTAAAACCAATAAAGTCATCTGTATTGATAATTTTAGTTCCGGTAGTGAAAGAAATATTGACCACCTTTTATCTAATCCTGATTTTGTTTTTATTAATCATGATTTATCACAACCTTTGGATTTGGAGAAATTGCTGGATTTAAAAAGTTTTAAAATAGAGTTTCAGAGCGTACAAGAGATTTATAATTTAGCTTGTCCGATGTCGCCTCGCAATTTTTTGACTAATCGTTTGGCGACTATTTCTGCTAATTCTTATGTTGTTAAGAATTTATTGGATATAGCCCTTAAGTATAACGCTAAGTTTTTACAATTTTCTTCTTCCGTCGTTTATGGGCCACGTCAGGAATTAGGCCTCGGTAAACTACAGAGAGAAGATGATTTAGGTTCGGTTGATCAGTTGTCAGACCGGAGCGCTTATGATGAAGGAAAAAGATTTGCGGAAACTATAGTTGCCAATTATCGGGCTGCTTATAATGTGGACGCCAGAATTATACGTTTGTTTAGAACGTATGGACCGCGTTTAGAGGCGGATGACGATCAGATGATTCCCGATTTTATTTCTGCGGCTCTAGAAAATAAGGATATTATTATTTCCGGTGACGCTAATTTTGCTTCCTCCTTTTGTTATATTGATGATGTTATTGACGCTGTATCTAAATTTATGAAATCAGAGTTGGCTGGCCCGGTTAATGTCGGTTCGGATGTTGACGTGAAACTGAGTGACTTAGTGCAGATAATTATTAAAGAAACTAAGTCTAAATCTAAGATAATTTATGGTGACCGTAAACTATTTTTCAGTGAATTGACTTTACCCGATATTCATTTAGCAAAAAATGAATTAGGTTGGATGCCGGTTGTTACTCTGGAAAATGGTTTAAAGAAAACAATCTTTGATATCAAAGCTCATAAAAAATTACAGGGTTTTGGCTCTTAAGCTAATACATATTGAATTTTCTTGCCAAAAAAGCAGGAAAACGCTATATTTATATGACTCTTATATAAATTGTCGCTCGCCATCATTTTTAAATAATCATTTTTTATGTTGAGGACTCATACTTGTGGTGAATTAAATGTCTCTCATATCGGTCAAGAAGTTACTTTAGCGGGCTGGGTGCACAGCCTGCGTAACTTAGGCGGTCTTATTTTTATTGATTTACGTGATCGTTACGGTTTGACTCAGATTAAAATTGATTTGCTCCAAAATAAAGAAGCGGCGGCTATTGGCGAAAAAATACATACGGAATGGGTATTACAGATTAAAGGCCGCGTGGAAGCACGTCCCGTTGAAACGCAGAATAAAAAAATCAGTACCGGTGAAATTGAAATAATTATTTCCGAGCTTATTGTTTTGAGTCAATCACAGGTCATTCCGTTTGAGATTAATGAAGATAAAGTATCCGAGGCTAGTGAAAGTTTACGTTTAAAATATAGATTTATAGATTTGCGTCGGCCGAAGTTACAAAAGATGTTAGCGACTAAAGATGCTTTTATTACTTATTCTCGGGAGTATTTCCATAAACAAGGTTTTGTAGAAATTCAAACGCCTATTTTAGCTAATTCATCTCCGGAGGGCGCACGTGATTTTTTAATTCCTTCTCGTATCTATCCCGGCAAGTTTTATGCCTTGCCACAGGCGCCGCAGCAATTTAAACAATTACTAATGGTGGGTGGTGTTGATAAATATTTTCAGATTGCTCCTTGTTTTAGGGATGAGGATCCGCGGATGGATAGGCATTACGGCGAATTCTATCAACTTGATATGGAGATGAGTTTTGTGGAACAGGATGATATCTTTGCTGTTATGGAACCCTATATGAAGGAGTTAGTTGTGAAATTTAGTGAAAAGAAAACTGTTAATCTGGATGAAAAAGGTAATTTTAAACGTTTATCATGGCTGGAGGCGATGAATACTTATGGTATTGATAAACCGGATTTGCGTTTTGATATGAAAATTGTTGATGTGAGTGAGAATGTTAAAGATTGTAAATTTTCTGTTTTTAGCGAAGCGGTTAGCAAGCCAGGTGTAGTCAAAGCTTTACGAGTAGAAGGTGGTGCTAAATTCAGTCGTAAAGAAATAGATGAGCTGGTAGAATTTGCTCGACAGAAAGGCGCCAAAGGTTTGGCCTATCTCAGTGTTAAAGAGGGGGTGGTCGCTGCGTCTTTTGCTAAATTTTTTAGTCCTGAAGAATTATTGTCTTTGGCTGAGGCTTGCAGTGCGGTGAGTGGTGACTTGGTATTTTTTGCCGCTGATGCTTGGCGTCAGGCTTGTTCAGTCTTAGGAGCGGTGCGTAACGAGGTGGCGACAAAATTAGGGCTCAAAGATAATGGTTTGGCCGCTTTTGCCTGGATTGTAGATTTTCCCATGTTTGATTTTTCCGAGATTGAAGAGGGTCGGATAGATTTCGCTCATAACCCTTTCTCTATGCCGCAGGGCGGTTTGCAAGCTTTACAAGAAAAAGATCCGCTTGATATTTTAGCTTATCAGTATGATTTAGTTTTGAATGGTTTTGAAATTTCCAGCGGAGCGATTAGAAATCATGAACCGGAAGTAATGTATGCCGCCTTTAAAATTGCCGGTTATACTCATGAACAGGTTGATGTTAAATTTGGCGCGATGATTAAGGCTTTCTCTTACGGCGCTCCGCCTCATGGCGGTAACGCTCCCGGTATTGATCGTATTCTTATGATTCTTAATGACTGGAATTCCATTCGTGATATTTATGCTTTCCCTAAAGATGGCCAAGGTCGGGATTTAATGACGGATTCTCCTAGCGCAGTTGATGAGAAACAATTAAAAGATCTATCTATAAAAATAGATAAAAAATAATATTAAATTATGAAAAAGATTTTAATTTTATTGCCAATTTTGGCATTGCTAATAGCGGGTTGTTCTTTATCGCAAAAGGCCACGAATGATAATTCTGCATCAAATCAATCAGCTTCTTTATCTCAAGAACAAATTAATAATTTAAATGCTCAAGTTCAAGATTTAGAAGAGCAAAATAGTGCACTTGTAAAGGAAAATGAGGCTATAAAAACAAATTTAGCTGATAAAAATGGTAATAGTTTAACCGCTTCTAATCAAGTTGATAATGATTGGCAAACTTACAATAATAAAACATACGGTTACGAAATAAAATATCCAGCAGATTGGAAGGTGTTTGGTTCTGCAACGTCGGCCAGAGTATCTTTCGGAAAAAATAATCAAGACCCAAATAATGACGGCGAGTTATTTATTAATGTTGATACCAAAAAATCTGCGGCACAGCTAATTGCTGATCAAAAATTAGCAGAGAAAAATCGTGCCGGGAATACTATAATTAAAACATCAAAAGTGGTAATTGATGGCTTGCCTGGAACATTATTAATTGCGACTAATGATGAGATAAAGAATGATATTCCGACTTGGGAGTATAACGCTGTGTTGGTGGAAAAGGACGCGGTAACTTATGTGTTGTCAAACGGGGCTATTAAATCCAATAATTTTGAAGAATTTTATAAGAGTTTTCGATTTTCCACGGATTGGCTCCCATTTAGTTCATCATATTTTACCCTTTCATTTAAATTTCCTTCCGGGTTTGAAGTGAAGGAGGCTCAAAATCATATTCTTATAGCAAAATCTCCATACTATACGGTAGATATTGGGGGCAATAACTCATTTCTTTATCTAAACAGATATGACGAGCGTAATACTCGTGAAAGCATGATAGCTTATTATAAGAAATCATTAAAGAACTGGAAAGAATCACAAATTGTTGTTGATGGTTCATCATTTCTTACTATTAAGGGAACTGATATCGGCGGTTTTGAGGGCGATAGCGCCGGCCGAATTATGGCGGTATTTTTTGACGCTTCCTGGTTACGAATAATGGAGCGCCCATTAAATAAAGACCAGGACTTTGACCCTATTGCAATTGGCAATGAAATACTGGCAACATTCAAATTTTCAAAATAAGATTTTAAAAATAGGCCTTAAATAGGCTCTATTTCTTACTACCTCGTGCTAGCACGATGTTGCGATGGGGGATTTGAACTAGTTGGAAGCGAGACACGAGAGACGGCGGAAGCCGGAGCGAGTGGACGAGCGTCGGACGAAGCTCCGGGGGAGCTTTGGACGCCAACTTTGGACAAGTGAGCTCCGCCCGTTAGGGGGCGGAGCGAGCGCGCAAATCCCCGCCTTCGCCACCAATTTGACTTAATATAGTTATGGGTATATACTCATAATAGGCAATAGATTAGAAAGGTCGTATTGTCCATTATTAATAATTTAAAATATAAACATATGCCTAACTTAGATGAAACTGGTCCTATGGGCCAAGGTGCCGGAATGGGCCGGAGAATGGGTAATTGCGGAACTGGTCAGGGAATGGGCTTCGGTAGTGGAATGGGAAGAGGGCAAGGTTGTCAGACTGGCTACGCTTTCGGTTCTCGGAGATTTATCTCTAATAAAAATGAAATGGCCTCTCTGGAATATAGAGAGAAAGCTCTTGAAGAAGAGTTAGCCTTTATTCGCGAGGAAAAGTCCGCCCTCAAAGGCCAAGAAAAATAAAAGAAGGCTTGGGAACCGGCCTCTTAGGAAAAAGAGGTCGGACAGCCTTCTTTTATGGAGATATCTTAGCAAATTTGCTATAATTTGAATATATATGTCTAGACCAAGGCTTAATCGAAAAATAGGATTTAATCCCGCCGTTACTTATTTTAAACCTCAAGGAATACCTATGAGGAATCTTGAAATTGTAGAACTCACTACTGAAGAAATGGAGGCTTATCGTTTGCGCCATAGTCGTGGTCTTGATCAAAAACAAGCTGCCGAAAAAATGCACACTTCAGCTAGTACTTATCAAAGAATATTGTATTTAGCTTATGAAAAAATAGCAGATGCTCTCGTGAATGGTAAGGCCATTAAAATAATTAAATAGCTTTAAATTAATTTTAAATGTATGAATGGATTTAATGCAAATATTGAAGAAGCTACTTTAGATAACAATTACTTTCGTAAAGTCTTATACTCAGGCCAGCATAGTCAATTAGTTTTGATGTCGTTACGTCCAGGAGAAGATATTGGCTCAGAAATTCATGCCGACAATGACCAGTTCTTTCGTTTTGAAAAAGGACAGGGGAAATGTATAATTGACGGCCATGAATATTCGGTACAGGATGGCTCAGCCGTAATTATTCCAGCCGGATCAGAACATAATATTATTAATGTTTCGGAAACGGAAGATTTAAAATTATATACTATTTATTCCCCGGCTCATCATAAAGATCAAATAATACATAAGACAAAAGAAGAGGCGGAAGCCAATGATGAAGAATTTAATGGTCAGACAACGGAATAAGTCGTCTTAATGGATAGTCTGGAATTTAGAGAGTCTAATTTTTTTCTTCCAGCTTTATTTCTTCTACAATTTTTTTGGTAGATTTATAAAAACCCATAACCATAAAGATTATCCAACTTCCGATAATAATACCAAGAACGTTAAGAAAATAAACGTGTAGAGCTTCTTGAAATACTATAAAATTTTGGACCGATAAAGCTAAGCCCATAACTGTTAGAGGGGGGAGTAAAGCAACAGTGATGGCTACGCCCGGTAGGGAGCTATTTAAATCTTTTTTGACCCAGGTAAAGCTACCGGCCGCCCCAGCGGCGATAGGAATGAAAAAGGCTGTGTAATCCACGGCTTTCATTATTTCAATGAGATTAATTTGTGTTAGAGAAAAATTGGCGATGAGACCCAGTGTATACGAAACAATTAAAGAAACTAAAGCAGAAACTATAAAAATTCTTATTGATCTAAAAAATACTTTTAAATTAAAAATGGTGAGTGATAGAGAAATTGATAGAATCGGAGATAAGAGAGGGGCAACTAACATACCGCCGATAGTCAGGATAATATTATTTTTTAACAAACCAATAGTCACGATAAAAGTGGAGAGCACTATAAGTAAATAAAATCCTGCCTTTAAAGATGAGGAATCTATAATTGTTTTGCATAATTCATCGCGTTCGTTTTTACTGGCTCCCAGAGAGTTACTGTGGTTATTACTAAAAATGAGGGTTTTTACATTGAACATATTTATATAATATTTTTCTTTTATTCTATCATTTTTGCTGGAAATAAACAAAAAATAGCCAAATCCTATTTTTATTTTTTTAGATGTTTTTAGATTAGTTTGCTTATTACTCGGATTAAGTCTTGTTTGTCTCCGGGTTGGAAAAATTCATCTTCTGGTTTCATGAGCTCCGGAATGCCGCCGAGCTTAGCCGCGATTATCTTCAAGTCAGCCGCTTGACCGCCGTAGATGACGGTAGGAGAGTTTTCATAGCATAAGGAGGGAACAATCAGACAATCATTTAATTTTTTAATTTTGTCAGTTTCTTCGTAGCTGAGGGGACCTAAAAATTTAATTCTTGAGTCGTTGGCCGCTAATTGGCGGGCGGTTGCCAAATCTTTACCGCCGCCTCTAATAGCAATGTTTAGAGTTAGCTCGGCGCCCGGTATTTTTTTAAAACTATCAATCAAAAAGAGAATACCTTTTTGTTCTTCGATTTGGCCGATGAAGAGAAAATTTTTGGCCGGGTTATTTTTAGTTGTAATAGCATTAGTGCTTTGAGGCCAAACAAAAGGTTTGAATAAGAGTTCGGAGTTCTTAAAAAAACCGTTATTACTATGCATGTCCAGTAGCCAGCGGGAAGGTGAAATCACGCGCTGAGGAGAGCCGATAATATTTTTACTCCAGTATTGATACAGACGAGCAGTCGGACTAGAAATTTTTTTTTCTTGGCCCCAAATCATTAAACCGGAGGGATGGAGAAGTTGTATATCATGCAAAAAATGTTCGTGTCTTATTTTTAAACTATGTATGGCGCGGACACTAAGCAAGCCGAGTCCCATTAAATTATGGGTAATTGCTAAGTCCGGTTTTTCTTGCTCTAATATTTTTTTGATTTTGTAATATTTGGCGACAGAAAAGAGGTTGGCAATTTGCCAGACCAGGCGATAAGCTAGGGAATGTTGTGATAAATTATAAAATTCGGAAGCTAGGTGATAGATTTTTAATTTATTGTCTGCTTGCGGTTTTTGACTAGCCGGACAAGTACTGATTAAAAAGACTTTATGCCCCTGTTCTTGGTAATTATTTGCCATCATAGCGACCGCTGTTTCTGCGCCGCCGTGACTAAATTCCCCGTAAAGATTATGTAGAATTACAATTTTCATACCTTAAACAATTTTTTCAGATTTTTTTGCATTAAGTGCCAGTCGTATTTATTTTTTGCTAAAAGTCGGGCCGCTTGTGCCATTTCTCGGCGCTTATCCTCATTATCTAGAATATAGTCCAATTTATTTTTTAAATCGGCGGCACTGCCCGGTGCTACTAATAAGCCCTCTTTGTTATTATTAAAGACACGACGCACTCCCGTTAAATCGGAGGCAATCACCGGTACACCACAAGCGAGGGCCTCAATTAAAACCAAGCCAAAAGCTTCATTGCTGTTAATTGAGGGAAGAAGTAATAAATCGGAATTTTGGTAGGAACGAATTAGCTCGGTTTCGCTCAGTCGTCCGGCAAATTCAATTTTTTTGCTTAGTCCTAGGGTGTCCGCCATTTTTTCATAGTCGGCGCGGCGATTACCGTCACCGATTATTTTTAAGCGCCAACTTTTAGCCGTTAGGCCGGATAAGGCACGAAACATGACGTCAATTCCTTTGAAATAATGGGCGTCGTCTAAACCGCCGACGAATAATAAATCCAGGCGGCTTTTTTTAATGAAGTGGTCATTAATATAATGAATAATTTCTTTGGTCTGTTGTAAAAGAGGATTAGTACTTGTTTGGTTGATAATTTTAGGTTGAAATTTTTTCAAGTCAATACCGAAGGGAATTTCCCGAAATTTTTCCGGATAAGAATGATAATATTTCTTGATGTTACTGGTTTTTATATAGTCTAAACTGGCGCTAACAATATATTCTGCTTGGCTAAACAGGGAACGTCTAATTAAACGGCTGGGCCAAGAGGCAATCTTAGCAAAAAGGCTAAGATTTTTAACATCCATGTGGTAGTGAATGATAAGTTTGGGACGTTTGGGGGCGAAAGATTTTAATAACCAAATTATTTCTGCCGTACCAAAGAAGGGATAATGTAAATAAATATAATCAAAGCGGGGTAATAGCCAAAGCAATTGTGGCAAAAAAGCGCCGTAGCCGTATTTGAGCCAAGGCGAAACGGAATCGGGATTAAAATTTACAATTTCATGTTCGTCGCCGAGGAGTTGTTCCGTTAGGCGCGCGCCGGTGGCGATACCGCCGGTGGCGAGAGGCGAAACACAAGCGACCTGAGCAATACGCATTTATTTTTTATTTAAAGTTAATTGTCGAACTACTTCTGTTAAATTTTTATCAAGCTTAGCTAGGTTGAGGCGAAGACGGAAAACTAAATAGAAGAGGGCGAGGACGGATAAGTACAGTAAAAAGTTGATACCACTCATGGAAAAACCGAAATAGGCGACAAAGCGATCAATAAATTTAATAAAGATAATGGAAATAGCGGCTAAAATCCAGAAAGATAGCCATAAGTAAAGTTCGTTACTACCAATTTCTTGACGATTTTTTTGACGGACAAGACGAGAAATAAACAAGAAAATTATAATTAAGGCGATAATTTGTTGTAGCATATTTATTTGATTATTTTATGGATGAGGAGGTCTTTGACGATTTTTAAACCGCCGGAAAATTTTTGTCCGAATTCGTGATAAAGAACAGTAACGGAAATTTCTTTAATTTTTAATTGAGCGGCCTGAGCTTTAGCTTGTATTTCGGTGGCATGAGCCATTTCACGGTTGCTAATTTTTATTGCTTGAGCGGCTTGGCGATTTAAAGCTCGAAAACCATTTTGGGGGTCGCTAAGTTTTAAGCCTAAAAAAAGACGATTAAAAATTCGCGCCAAGGGGAGAAGCAGCTGTTGTTTTAAAAATGGTAGCTGTGATTTTTTTTTCAGAAAACGAGAACCGAAGACAATATCGGCTTGACCACTGATAATCGGGGCGGCCATTTCTGGAATTTCTGAGGCTAGAAACTGATCATCGGCGTCAAAGTGAATAATGATGTCACTGCCGTGTTCTAGAGCGTAGTCATTGCCGGTTTGCAGGGATGCGCCTTGACCGCGGTTAATCGGGTGACGTAAGACTGTAGCCCCGGCAGCAGTCGCCAGCTGAGCGGTGTTATCAGAGGAACAATCGTCTACCACAATAATTTCCGCGACGTAAGGTCGGACATCAGACACGACTTTGACGATGTTTTTAGCTTCGTTAAAAGCCGGGATAACACAACTGATCTTCATAAAATTTCTTTTACAATATTCCTGCGCGAGTCTTTTTCTGGCGATCCGTTTCCAGGGTCGGCCAATCTTCTTTTAGTAGTCGTGCCTGTAGTCTCTCTTGAAATTTTGTTGCCGTCAAGTCTTTTTCCTTAGAGTCTAATAAGAATTTTTTTATTTTTTTTGATAAACTAAAAGTTTCAAAAATTCCGATATTTTGTCTGAGTCCTGATTTTATGAGGCGGGATTTTTTTAGGGGGACTAATTTTTGGTTAATAATTAGTTTAAGAGTATCTAATTTTAGGCGTAATGGTAGCTGGATTTTAAAAATTTTATTAAGAGTAGAGAGGGAGTCTGGTGCGGTGAGTGTGATTATCACTAGGCGGCCACTAGTAGCGACTTGGATAGCTTCAGTCAGCATATTTTTTTCATCACAGTCATCTACCGCAATAATATCTACGTCATGTTGCCTAATTTTATTCCAATTAGAGATATTAAGGTTTAAATAATTTATACCGGCTAGAGAGGCACTAATATTTTTTGCTTTTTCAGTATTTTTTACTTCTTTGTCAAATAAATATATGTTTTTGTCCGTTTGCTTGATATCAGACAAAATGGCGTGCAGAGTAGCGCTTTTTCCATTACCGGCCGGGGCACTAATAACTATTAAACCGCGGCCGCGACGAATAGTTTTTTCAATTTTTTGGCGGTCAGTGGTTTGTAGGCCCAGTTGTTTAAAATACCAAGTAGGCGTGGAACGTCGGATAATATCAATAATTATTTTTTCCCCTTCAGCGGCCGGTAAAACACTGAGATAAAAATTTAAACGAAATTTAGGGTCATTAATCTTATAATATTTTTTAGCGAGTAATTCTCCCTCCGTTAAACCCAAAATTTGTCGTAAATTTTCCAAAAAAGACTTCTCCAATTTCTTTGGGAAAGATAAGTCACGTCGGATTTCATTAGGGAAGTTATAATGCAAAGCGACGCGATCTTTCTGGCTGGTGATTACCAGGCCGCTCGCCCCCTCGGCGTGTGCGTAATGAAAAATATTGTTGACAATTTTTTTACTCATATTGTTATAATTATAGCATAGTTTTGTATTGTTTTAAAATGTGATAAACTAAAAATAAGCTCTTAATAAGCATTTTTTATGGTTTATTCTAATTTTTACGCTTGTTTTCATACTGCTCGTCAAAAAGTGGGTGTAGTTTTTCGTTCTGTAGGGAATTTGCGGGTTGCTCGCTGGTACTTAGCGGCTGCTAGCGCTTTACAATTACTGGCTTGGGTACAGGCTCTATATATTTACCGTAATTTGGCTGGAGCTTTATTAGTGCGTCATTATAACGTAGATCTTGGTATTGATTTAGTGGGAGACGCAGGACAAATTTTTTATTATCCCTTGTTTGCTTTAGTGGTACTCATTCTTAATTTTGTAGTTGCCGCCCTTAACAGAGAACATCGTAATTTTAGAATTTTTGTGCAGCTGCTTTTGGCGGCGGCCTTAGTTTTTACATTGCTAATTAATGTCACTCTTTTCTTTGTTTACTTAATTAATTTTAGATAGTCATATGGCGGAATTTTACGTTGTAAAAATTTTATTTTTTTCTACTCTAGCTTTTATTTTTGCCATTGTCGTTACCCCGCTTTTATCGCATTTTTTATATAAATATAAATTAGGTAAAAAAATTCGTAGCGATGGCACTACCCCAATTTTTACTAGTTTACATGCGCACAAGGTTGGTACGCCGACCATGGGCGGAGTTTTAATTTGGAGCACGGTTTTGATATTTATTTTGTTATTTGCCTTATTGAATAATTTATTTCCCGACACTATTTTTCAACATTTAAATTTTTTGTCTCGTTCGGAAACATTGCTGCCTTTGGGCGCCTTGGTTAGTGCCGCTTTAATTGGTCTGTTTGATGATTGGTTGGATGTTCGTGGTAAGGGGGCGGCGGGTGGCGGTGGTTTAAAAATGTATCATCGCCTTTTAATTTATTTAGTTATTGCACTAGCGGGAGCCCTGTGGTTCTACTATAAATTAGATTGGACAGTTTTTCATGTGCCATTTTTAGGAAACTTTGAGATTGGCGCCTGGTATATTCCTATTTTTATTTTTATCGTAGCTGCTACTTCTTTTTCGGTTAATGAAGCCGATGGTTTAGACGGCTTGGCGGGTGGGACTTTATTGATTGCCTTTTTAGCTTACGCCATTATTGCTTTTACGCTCGGTCGCTATGAACTGGCTACTTTTTGCGGTGTTATTATCGGTGCCCTGTTAGCTTTTATTTGGTTTAATATTCCCCCAGCCCGTTTTTACTTGGGCGATACCGGCTCCATGAGTTTAGGTATCACGTTAGGTATTATAGCCATGCTTACCAATAGTTCGCTTCTGCTTATTTTTATTGGTTTGGTATTTTTAATAGAGTCTTTATCTGTCATTTTGCAGATAGTCTCCAAGAAATTATATCATCGTAAAATTTTTCTTTCCGCTCCAATTCATCATCATTTTCAAGCTGTAGGCTGGCCCGAGTCTAAAGTGGTTATGCGTTTTTGGGTCGTTCAGGCTATTGGCGCTTTTCTTGGTTTGATAATTTTTTTACTAGATCAAAATTTTTAAATGTTTAAACGTTTAAGCAGAAAAATTAGTAATCCCGCGGCTAATGAACATGAGGCCGATAAAAGTTTGCTGACCGCTTTGGGCATTCTCTTGGTTTTTGGCTTAGTTATGCTCTTTAGTGCTTCTTCGGTAGTGTCTTATTCTCGTTTTGGTAATACTTATCATTATTTTTTACGCCAATTGTGGGGGCTGGGGGCCGGTTTAATTTTCTTCTGGTTAGCCTTTAGAATTAATTATCATCAATGGCGAAAGTTTGCCGGATTTTTTTTGTTCATTTCCATAATACTTTTACTCTTGGTATTTGTTCCCGGACTGAGAACAGAATACGGCACGGCGCGCAGTTGGATTAATATTTTTGGTTTTTCTTTCCAGCCTTCGGAGCTGGTAAAAATTTCTTTTTTAATTTATTTAGCTACTTGGCTGGAGGCCAAAAAGGATGGTTTGGGAAGTTTTACGCAAGGTGTTTTACCATTTTTAATAATTTTGGGAGTTATCAGTGGCTTGATGTTGGCCCAACCGGACTTGGGTACTTTGTTTATTATTGCGGTCAGCTCGGTAGTGGTTTTTTTTGCCGGCGGCGGAAAGGTGACTCATATTGTGATGGCCGGTTTATTAGCTGCCCTGGCGTTAGCGGTTATGTTAAGCATGAATTCTTCTTATCAAAGTGATCGCTTTAAGTGTTTGCAGGATCCCAGTTATAGTGTTCTGAAACATTGTTATCAGGTTAACCAGTCCATGATAGCCGTTGGCTCCGGTGGTTTATTCGGCCGCGGTCTTGGCGAGAGTCGTCAAAAATTTTTATATTTGCCGGAAGTATGGGGCGATGCTATTTTCCCGGTGATTGCCGAAGAAACCGGTTTTATCTTTAGCACTCTTTTAATCTTATTATATTTATTTATATTTTATCGGGGCTTATTAATTGCTCGCGGTGCGCCGGATATTTACGGCAGTACTTTGGCGATGGGGATTATAGTTTGGTTGGCTTTACAGACTTTTTTAAATATTGGCGGTATGATAAATTTAATTCCCATGACTGGTGTTCCTTTACCTTTTGTATCCGCCGGTGGTTCTTCGGCTCTGTCTGCTCTTCTGGCAATGGGTATTCTGGCCAATATTAGTAAGCAGACTAAAGGTAACTGGCGAGCCAGGTAATATTGTATGAAAGAATTAAAGACTAAAAAAATTATTTTATCGGGTGGCGGCAGTGGCGGACCGGTTACGCCGCTTTTAGCTGTGGCGGAAGAGTTGTTAAAAAATGAAGATGTGTCGGCGCCGAAATTAATTTTTGTCGGTACTTATGACGGTCCGGAGAGGGAAATGGTCGCTTTTTTTAATAAACGCTTAACTGACGAGAAGCTGCCCGGCGCAACTAGCATTAGTTCCCAGTCTTCAGATTATTTAGAGTTTATTCCTATCTTGAGCGGAAAATGGCGTCGTTATTTTTCTCTATTTAATTTTTTGGATATTTTTAAAATTATTGCTGCTTATTTTCAAACTTTATTTTTATTATTATCAGAACGTCCGGATTTAATCATTAGTGCCGGGGGTTTTGTGAGTGTGCCTTTAGTATGGGCGGCGGCGGGAACTAAAACTAAAGTTTTAATTCATCAGCAAGATGTCCGTCCCGGACTAGCTAATAAATTAATGTCCCCGGTAGCGCGAGTTATTAGTGTTACCTTTGAAAAATCATTATTGGACTATGGCCACCGTGCTGTTTGGCTTGGTAATCCTACTATTGACTTATCGGGACTGGAGTTTATTGATAGTGTAGCTGAAATAAAAAACAAATATTATATTACCGCTTCGCGTCCCTTAGTTTTGTTTATTGGTGGGGCTGGTGGTTCGTTGTTTATTAATAATTTAGTGGCGGAAGCAGCCCCGGAATTAATAAAGTTTTGTCGGGTTATTCATTTTACCGGACACGAAAGATTAGCGACGGATGTATTAGCGCGGACGGCTGGCAGCGAAATTACTGATGACCGATCGGATTATGTCGTCAAAGAGTTTGTTTCTCATGACGAGCTTTTGGCTTTAATAGCGGCCGCTGATTTAGTGGTTTCTCGTGCCGGATTATCGGCTCTAACGGAATTGTCTGCTCTTAACAAATCTGCTATTCTCATCCCTATGCCCGGTTCGCATCAGGAAGATAACGCCGCTGTTTTTGCTAAAGCCCAGGCCGCTATTGTTTGGAAACAAAATGAGCTGAGCAGGGAAAAATTGGTGCCGGAGCTTAAGCGGATATTAGGTGATGCGGATTGGCTAACTAAGTCTAGTAATAATATTTCTAAAATCATTAAACGCGGGGCGGCGAAGTCTATGGCCGGAATTGTTTGGGAGATTCTAGGGGAATAGAATTTTTATATGAATAAAACTGTTATCAAAAAACAAAATATTTATTGTATCGGCATTAAAGGTGTTGGCTTGACGATGTTGGCGCAATTTTTAGTTAAACAAGGTCATCAAGTATCGGGTTCTGATATTTCTGATGTTTTTTTAACTGATAAAGTTTTACGGGCTTCTAAAATTAAAGTTAAAACACCTTTTGCTGTTACAAATATTCCTGCTCAGCTTGATATGATAATTTATTCTTCCGCTTATAATAAAAAGAATAATGTAGAAATGAAATTTATTGCTAGTAATCCGGAGCGTTTTAAAAATATCAAGTTATTGTCTTACGCCGCTGCTTTAGGCGAGGTTTTTAATAATCATGATGGTGTGGCGGTTTGCGGTAGTCACGGTAAAACCACCACTTCTGCTTGGCTAGGCTACGTTTTATGGAAGTCCGGCAAAAAACCTAATGTGTTAGTCGGGTCACGCGTGCCTCAGTTTGCCGGAAGCGGATTGAGCGGTGCCTCGTCTTATTTGATTGCCGAAGTAGATGAATATCAAAATAAATTACAATATTTCCAGCCACGAGGAGTGGTGCTTAATAATATTGACTACGATCATCCGGATTTTTTTAAAACTAAGGCGGCTTATCTTAAAGTCTTTGCGGATTTTTTAAAAAAAGTCCCTCCGACCGGATTTTTGGTGATTAATAATAGTGACCGGGAAATTAAAAAAATTAAAAAGCTTTGTCGCGGGAAAATTATTTCTTACGAAATAGCGTCGGAGAATAAAAAGCAGGCTTCGGTCACGCCGGCTAGAACGACTGCCAAGCTCGGGGATGAGCCGGCTAATTATGTGGCGACCGACTTAAAGTCCGCTGGCGACCATCAGAGTTTTCGTCTCGGCTATAACAAAAAAGATTTAGGTGTATTTCAAATTTCCTTATTGGGTCGTCATAATATTGCTAATGCCCTGGCGGTGATTGCGGCGGCGCGGGAAATGAAAGTATCTAGTGCTTTAATTAAAAAACATTTAGCCGGTTTTCGCGGTACGGAAAGGCGAGCGCAAATTTTAGGATCTTACCAAGGTGCGACTATCATTGACGATTATGCTCATCATCCGACGGAAATTAAAGCGACTTTAGCCGGCCTCATAAGTCGTTATCCTAAGCGGCACATATGCGCAGTTTTTCATCCGCACACTTTTACTCGCACTAAGGCACTATTTAAAGATTTTGTGAGTAGTTTTAGCGAGGTGGATGAATTAATTATTTTAGATATCTATGGTTCCGCTCGAGAAAAGCAGGGTGGTGTTTCTAGTCGGGAACTGGCCATGGCCATAACGAAATTCAATCAGCTCCATAACATAAAACAAGCGATTCATTACATTCCTAGCATAGCCCAAGTAGTCACTTATTTGCGTCGTCAGCTAGTTAACGAGGATATTCTTTTACTAATAGGGGCGGGCGATGTCTTTCGCGTGGCAGAAAATTTATTAAAAAAAGTAAAAAAATTGTAACACTCTATTAGTTTTTTCGTATTCTATTATAGGCATTCCCCTGATTATGACTAAAAATGAAAACACGAAAATTTCTTCAACGCCGATTATTAGCTGGAAAACATTCTGGGTAGAGTTATGGCGTCTTTTGGCACCCTTTAGAGAATTTTTTAGTGCGATTAGCGGCTTAATTATTATCTGTGCTATTTTAAATGTCGCCTCGCCTTATCTTTTGAAGTTAGTGATAGATAGCTTACAGAGTTTTGATATTACTAATGTCTTATTTTTATTAGAATTAATCATTTTATATTTTGTTATTGAAGAGCTTAGCTCTATATTACATTATTTTAGTGATCGTAAAATTTTACGTTTATTAGTAGAGCTGGAATATTTCTTAGGCTTAACTGCTCAGAAGAAATTAGTTTCTTTAAGTCTCGGTTATCACGAGCGAGAAAATACCGGCGGCAAGATAATTAAAATTGAAAAAGGGGTTGATAAAATTTCTCGCTTCTTAAATGATATTTTTTGGGAAGTGATGCCGACTTTTATTCAGTTACTGTTAACATTCGGAGCTTTGTTTTGGGTGGATTGGCGTATTGGCTTATCATTTTTAATTATGGCTCCGGCCTATATTATAATCACTTATTTTGCCAATAAACGTTTATATCCGATTAGAAAACAAATTTATCGTGATTATGAAATTGCTTCCGGTAAAATGGGGCAGTCCATTATTAATATTAACGCCGTTCAGTCGTTTGTTCAGGAGCGTCGAGAAATTTCGGAATTTGATAAGATTAAAATTAAGATTAGGGAGAATGAAGATACCCAGTGGGGCTGGATGATGAAGGTTGGTTTGGGCAGAAATTCTCTTGTCAACATCGGTCGTATAGCAGTTTTATTCCTTGGTGTTTATTTGGTAGCTCAGGGAAATATAGGTATTGGTACCTTTATTTTCGCTTTTACTCTCAGTGAACGTGCTTATGTTTCTTTGTTCCGTATTTCTCGTTTTTATGATCGTATGGAAGAGGGGCGAGTGGGGGTTAATCGTTTATTAGCTTTGTTTAATACTCCGTCGGATATTATTAATAAAAAGCGTGGCCTAAAGCCTAAACATATTATTGGAGCAATCAAATTTGAAGATGTTTCTTTTTATTATGGCGTCAACAAGAAACCGGCCATCAAAAAACTTAATCTAAAAATTAATTCCGGAGAAGTGACGGCTTTAGTGGGACCATCAGGAGGTGGAAAAACCACTGTGGCTCGCTTGATTTATCGTCATTATGACCCGCAAGAGGGTCGTGTACTCTTGGATAATACAGATTTAAGAGATTATGACGTCCGAAGTTTTAGAAAATTCTTGGCAATTGTCCCGCAAGAAGTAGAAATTTTTGATTTAAGTGTGGCGGAAAATATTGCTTATGCTTCTCCCGGCGCGAGTATGAAGGAAATTAAGGCGGCGGCCCGGGTTGCTAATGCGGAAGAGTTTATTGATAAACTTGATAAGGGTTATGATACTTTAGTGGGAGAGCGGGGAATTAAGTTGTCGGGCGGACAAAGACAGCGCTTAGGAATCGCTCGGGCGGTCTTAGCTAATCCTCGCGTTTTAATTTTTGATGAGGCAACTTCTAACTTAGACAGTACTAGTGAAGTTTTAATTCAAGAGGCGATAGAAAAGATTAGTCGGGGACGCACGATGATTATAATTGCGCATCGTTTAAGTACTATTAGAAAAGCGGATAAAATTATTGTCTTAAAGAATGGCCAGGTGGCGGAGGAAGGCAATCATGCCTCTTTAGCGCAGACTGAAGGTGGTTTATATGCCGAATTATTAAGGTTGCAGTTCTTAGGAGACATTGAATAATATTTTAGACTTTTTAAGCATTTTTCTTTATAATTACATTGTGTTAAAAATAGAAAAAAATAAAAATATCAAAGCTTATACCACTTCACAGCTAAGCGCTCGAGTGGAGTTTTTTGCCGTCATG
>MNUT01000032.1 GCA_001871165.1 Candidatus Falkowbacteria bacterium CG1_02_37_21
TAACGGAGGCGTTTACCAAGGTTGGCTATCCCGAGATGGAAATTCGGGAGATAGCGTAAAGGCACAAGCCAGCTTTACTGCGAGACCTACAAGTCGAGCAGTCGCGAAAGCGGAACTTAGTGATCCGACCGTACGAAATAGGACGGCGGAAGCTCATCGGATAAAAGCTACTCCGGGGATAACAGGCTAGTCACGCCCAAGCGTCCACAGCGACGGCGTGGTTCGGCACCTCGATGTCGGCTCGTCGCATCCTGGGGGTGAAGAAGCTCCCAAGGGTTTGGCTGTTCGCCAATTAAAGCGGCACGCGAGCTGGGTTCAGACCGTCGTAAGACAGGTCGGTCTCCTATCCACTATGGTCGTGGAAACTTGAAGAGGCCCTTCCTTAGTACGAGAGGACCGGGAAGGACGAAGCTCTAGTGTGTCGGCTGTTCTACCAAGAGCATTGCCGGGTAGCTACCTTCGGTTAAGATAAGCACTGAAAGCATCTAAGTGCGAAGCTGTCTCTAAGATTAGGTTTCATAGACTGGTTAGAGAATATAACCTTGATAGGCCGTACGTGTAAGTCCAGTAATGGATTGAGCGGAGCGGTACTAATAAGTCGTTAGATTTTCCCACACTTTTATTTTTAAGAATTTTTAGATTTTTTACCTGACATTAACATAATATTGAACAATGACGCAAAAGACGCCATTGTTCTGGTGGTTGGAGCGAGGGGGTCACACCTGATCCCATTCCGAACTCAGAAGTTAAGCCCTTCAGCGCTGATGATACTTGGACATAAGTCCTGGGAAAGTAGGTCGCCGCCAGAACAATGGTGTTTTTTAATTGGAGAAAGTGCTCAGGCAATGTTATAATGTTTTTAAATATATGCCTTTAATTAAATCCATTTCCGGTATTCGCGGCACTATCGGTGGAGAGCCGGGAGAAAATTTGAGCCCCATAGATATTCTGAAGTTTACTTCGGCCTATGGGTTTTTTATTATCCAAAAAAATAATGGTGCTATTCAGTCTGATTCTATAGTAACGCGCCAAAAGATAATTATCGGTCGCGATGGTCGTGTGTCCGGAGAAATGGTAAAAGATTTAGTTGTCGGAGCTTTATTAAGCCAGGGCTTAAATGTTATTGATTTAGGCCTAGCAACCACTCCGACCGTAGAAATGGTTGTGATTCAAGAGAAGGCTCAAGGCGGTATTATTATCAGCGCTTCTCATAATCCGCAAGGTTGGAATGCTTTAAAATTTTTAAATGAAAAGGGGGAATTTTTATCCGCTGTTGACGCTTCACAAATTATTGAATTAGCGGAACAGGATGATAAACATAACATGCCGGCTGTTAGTGAGGACAAATTAGGTTTATATACTTTTAATCCCTCTCTAGCGCAAAATCATTTGAATTCTATTTTATTTTTAGAGCTAGTAGCCAGAGAATTAATTGCCAAGAAAAAATTTAAGGTAGTGGTAGATGGAATTAATTCGGTAGGAGGCGTAGTGGTCCCGGAATTACTGAGAGCGCTGGGGGTGGAGGATATTATAGAAATTAATTGTAAGCCTAATGGTTTATTCGCTCATAAGCCGGAGCCGATAGAAGAAAATCTACTCACTATTATGACTCAGGTGCGTGAAAGTAAGGCAAATTTAGGAATAGTGGTTGACCCCGATGTTGATCGTTTAGCTTTCATTGATGAAAATGGAGAATTTTTTGGTGAAGAATATACCTTGGTAGCGGTAGCTGGCTATGTTTTAAAGAATTTTTCTCTTGTTAATGCTAAATTTCCGGGACAATATTCTTTGGCTGCGGTTTCTAACTTGTCTTCATCGCGGGCTTTGCAATATATGGCTGATAAATATCAAGCAGGATATGTGGCTGCGGCTGTCGGAGAAGTTAATGTCGTATCAGTTATGAAAGAAACTAGAGCCGTGATTGGTGGTGAAGGAAATGGTGGTATTATTTATCCTCCGCTTCATTATGGTCGTGACGCTTTAGTTGGTTTAGCTTTATTTTTGAGTGCGCTGGCACTCAGTGGCAAGAAAATGTCAGAATTCCGTCAAGAATTTCCGAGTTATTTTATGGTTAAAGATAAAATAGAATTACCGGCTAATCTAGATATGATAGCTTTGTTGAAAAAAATAAAAAATTATTATCAAGGTTTGGAAGTGGTGGGAGTCAGTCAATTAGTTGTTACAGAAATAGACGGATTGAAGCTTGATTGGCCAGACTCCTGGTTACACTTGCGAGTTTCAAATACCGAACAGATTATGCGTATTTATGGTGAGGCCTCTAGTCGAGATAAGATTATTTCTAAAATTACAGGATTAAAATCAAAAATATTGGCTTATATTAAATAATATTTATTATTATTATTTAACTTGCTCTAAGATTTTTAAAATGTTAAAATATAAAAGGAATTCTTAAGAATTTCTTTTGTTTATTAGTTTATTTTAGCTGATTTTACGCTAAATATTGATATTTAAGATATGACTCGTATTATTATTTTGGCAGCCGGACGGGGAACACGTATGAATTCTGAATTGCCTAAGGCTCTAGTCCCTTTGAATGGACGACCGATGATAGAATATTTAATAGAGTCAGTGCAAAAAGCTAACATGGATCCTCATCCGATTATAGTGGTTTCTCCTGATAATGTGGAATTAATGAAAGAGACTCTCAAGGATTATTCTTTAGAATATGTTATTCAAGGGCAGGCTTTAGGAACCGGTCATGCTGTTAGTACTGTCCAACATCTACTAGATGAAACAACCCGTAATGTTTTAGTTCTTTATGGCGATCATCCCTTTTTAACTAGCGAGTCTTTACAAAAATGTTCTGAATTCAGTCCGGAATCTTTAGTTATGTTGAGCACAAAATTGGTTGATTTTAATGATTGGCGTCACAATTTTTATTACTGGGGTCGCATTATTCGTAATTCACCCGGTGACATTGCTCGTATTGTAGAATTTAAAGACGCTAGCGAAGATGAGTTGCGAGTCACGGAAGTAAATCCGGCTGTGATGTGTTTTAATGGGGCTTGGCTGAAAAAGAATTTGTCTCGTTTGGATAATAATAATAGCCAGGGAGAATATTATTTAACTGATCTTGTAAAAATGGCTTTTAATGAAGGTCACCCCGTTCATGCTATTGATATTAAGGCTTCGGAAGCAATGGGTATTAATAGTTTGGCAGAGTTAAAAATAGCCGAAGAACTTTTGTCTAAAGATAATTAAAATAATTAAAGCTAGCTTCGTTATTTGGGAACTATGTTATATATTGCTGATTTACATATTCATTCCCGTTACTCTCGTGCTTGTTCTCCGCAATTAACCCTTGCTAATATTGAAGCGACTTGTCGCCTGAAGGGAGTAGATATAATTGCTACCGGTGATTTTACTCATCCCACCTGGTTTAAGGAAATTAATAATGAGTTGGAGGAGATTTCATCCGGCGCTGGCTTATATAAATTGAAAAAAGCGTTGGACGCTAAGGTAAAATTTATTCTTAGCACGGAACTTTCGTTAGTGTATAAAGATGCTGGTCAAGTCCGTCGTATCCATTTAGTTGTTCATGCTCCTAATTTGTCGGCCGCCGCAAAAATCAATAAGTACTTAGATAAAAATTTTAATATTCGTTCCGATGGTCGCCCGATTTTAGGTATTAGCGCTCCGGAATTAGTGAAGCTTGTCTTGCGCGTTGATTCGCGCTTTTTAATTTATCCGGCTCATATTTGGACGCCTTGGTTTTCGGTCTTTGGTTCAAAATCTGGTTTTGATAGTTTAGAAGAATGCTTTCATGATCAGACGGAACATATTTATGCTTTTGAGACCGGTTTATCTAGTGATCCCACTATGAATTGGCGGGTATCGTCCTTAGATAGACTAAGTATGCTGTCTAATTCTGACGCACATAGTCTACCTAATATCGCCCGTGAAGCGAATGTAATGGAAATTGCGGGGGAACCGACTTACCAGAAGATTTATGATAATTTAAAAAAGCGCCGTGGACTCAAGATGACGATTGAGTTTTATCCGGAAGAGGGTATGTATCATTTAGACGGTCACCGTGATTGTTCTTTTGATTGTGAACCGTCACTTACTAAAAAATATAAAAATATCTGTCCGGTTTGTAAAAAACCTTTAGTGATTGGTGTTTTAAATAGAGTAGAAGATTTAGCAGATAGGAAGCCAGGTTTCCATCCTAAAAATGCGGTGCCCTATAAAAAAATTGTAGAATTAGATAAGATTATAGCAGAAGCCTTAGGAATTAAAAGTCGTAATTCTTTCACCGTTCAAAAACAATATCATGCCCTGATTAAAGAATTTGGCAGTGAGTTATTTATTTTGTTAGACTTGGATTTAAATAAATTATCTTCAACAGTTGACCATAGAATTATTGAGGGTATAAAACGTATGCGGGCGGGAGAGTTAATAATTAAACCGGGCTTTGACGGACAATATGGACAGATTAATATTTTTTCCGAAAGAGAGCAGACTCATTAAATAAAAGTCTTTAGCTTAAAACAAATATATGTCTAAAACTAAAGAATCAGTAATTAGTGTTTTAACTATTATCGCTTTTTTAGCACTAACGGTCATTGCTTCTATTTTGTATAGCGGTGATGCAGAACAGAAAGCTAAGTTAGAAAATAATTTTGTTTGGCAAAAAGTTAAGTGGACTTTTGATATTGTTTTATCCGCCTTGCCTAATTTTATTAATCACCAGGCTGAACAAAACCAGAACGCCGGTATTTATGTGGACGTTCCCGCTGGTAATAGTTTAGATGATTCTAACAGCGAATATGCCTCTGCTCTTAATATTGATTCTACAGTCAAGGTCTCATCTGGCTCGTGGTCTGATTTTATGTCACTTCTTAAAGCGGAATGGAATAGGAAGGCGACCGAGGGGGAAGAGATTGTTGTTAGTGATGTTATAATGACGGATTTACAGGATAATTTAAATTTAAATAAAGAAGATAGCCAGATTTTTAAAATATTAGATTGGCGTAAAACTGAGGCCGGAGCAGAAATAGTTTATACGAGTAAAAATGGTGAGGAATATAAACTATCATTACCACTCAAGATATTGGGTAATTAGTCATTAATTAAGAAATAAAACGTATATTCTATAATAATTTTGACTATTATTACATAAAAATAAAAGACTTCTTTTGTATAGATTAGGACTACTTGCTAAAAATAATTTAAGAAAAATTAAGCAAAAATTTACTATTTTTTAGCAGTTTTTTGAAGGGCTTTATGCTATAATGTATAGTAAGCTACTAGGGCTTAGTCACTGAGATTGAGTGGCTTATTACATTAATTAATTTTCTTAAAGATAATTTTATGAAAGCTAAAACAGAGAAAGAAAAAAAGAGTGTAGCGGAACGTGGTGCGGATAAAACCGGAAGAGCGGATGCGGCTTCTAATGCGATTGAACAAATCCGGACTCGCTTCGGAGAGGGAGCGATTATGAAATTTGGTGATGTCCCTAACACTAATGTTGATGCTATTTCAACCGGTTGTTTGTCTTTAGATATTGCCACCGGCGTCGGTGGTGTGCCTCGTGGTAGAATAATTGAAATTTATGGCCCGGAATCTTCCGGTAAAACTACTTTAGCGCAACATATTGTCGCGGAAGTACAAAAATTAGGAGGTATTGCCGCTTTTGTGGATGCGGAACATGCTTTAGATCCGGAATATGCTAAGAAGATTGGTGTGAATATTAAAGAGATGCTTTTGTCTCAACCGGATAGCGGTGAGCAGGCCTTAGAAATAGTAGAAACTTTGGTTCGTTCCAATGCTGTGGATGTTATTGTCATAGATAGTGTCGCTGCTTTAGTCCCGCAAAAAGAATTAGAAGGGGAAATGGGTGATTCTCACATGGGTTTACAAGCCAGATTAATGAGTCAGGCTTTACGTAAATTAACTGCCATTATTGCCAAGACCAAGACCGTAGTTATTTTTATTAATCAGATTAGAAATAAAATTGGCGTTTTCTTTGGAAACCCGGAAACTACAACCGGTGGTAATGCTTTAAAATTTTATTGTTCGGTACGTATTGAAGTCAGAAAGGCGGCTCAAATTAAGCAGGGTGATAAAATAATTGGTAATCGCGTTAAAGTTAAAGTCGTTAAAAACAAAGTAGCCGCTCCTTTTCGTACCTGTGAATTTGATATCATGTATAATGAAGGAATATCAGTATCGGGGGATTTGATTGATTTGGGTGTAGAAAGCGGAGCTGTCTCTAAGAGTGGTAATACTTATACTTTTAGAGAAGTAAAGTTGGGTACTGGTCGTGAAACTGCTAAGAAGACTATTAAGGATGATAAAAAACTGGGCGCGGAAATTCGTAAATCAATTTTGGCAGCCTTAAAAAGTAAGGATATAGAAGAAAATAAATAATTTAATTAATAAATTGCTCCACTCTATCGGTGGGGCGATTTTTTACGAACAAACTTATGCCTAAGACTTTTGTCTTGTCGGTAGGAGGTTCTCTGCTGGTCACTAAAGAGGGTGTTAATCTTAAATTCTTGCGGGCCTTCCATTCTTTTGTTAGCGCGCAAGTTAAGAAGGGAAATAAATTTTATCTTGTGGTTGGCGGAGGGATAACGGCACGAAATTATATTAAAGCGGCTTTAGCGGCTGCTCCAGTTAAAGCGGCTGATCGTGATTGGGTTGGTATTCGGGCGACACGTCTTAACGCGCAATTATTGCAAGTAGTGTTTGGTTCCTTGGCTTATAAGGATATCATTACTAATCCTTATAAATTAATAAAAATAAAAGCGCCGGTTATTTTTAGTGGCGGCTATAAGCCGGGATGTTCTACTGATCATGTTGCCGTCTTGATTGCTAAACACAATAAGATTGATACGGTTATTAATCTATCTAATATTGACTATGCTTATGACAAGGACCCGTGTCATCATAGTGATGCTAAAAAATTAGTTAATGTTTCTTGGCCGACTTTTCGCAAGATAGTGGGGAGCCGTTGGCAGCCAGGCTTGAATGTGCCTTTTGATCCGGTTGCATCCCGGGAAGCAGCTAAATATAAAATTAAAGTCATAATATTGAACGGGCAAAAATTAAAAAATTTATCTGATTGCTTAGAGGGGCAGTCTTTTAAGGGAACGACAATTAATTAGATATCCTCTTGACTTACTATTTATTATTTTGCTATCATTAAAAATTATGAACAAACAGAGCTTACAAATTAATAAGTCCCGCTCTCTCGTCTCGATTATTTGGTTTAATATCGGGTCGGCTTTTGTTTGTAATAATAGGATTTAAAAAAAATCACTAAGCACAAATAAAAGACCGGGCCCAAAAAGCTCGGTCTTTTTTGAGGGGTTTGTAGTTCTTTTCAAAACACATATTAACTAACCAATTTAAAGGAGTAGTCATGCAAAAAGTTAAAGAAGTAGCACGGGATTTAAATAAAATTCCCGCATTCTCAGCCGTTGTGCCATCAGTTTTTAAAGTAGCTGATAAATTTACAGAAGATAATCCAGAGGTAAAAATTGTTAAGTTGAGTAAAGATTTTATTCGTTTATTTGGTGACAAAGTAGAAACGTCAGCAGTAAACAGTTTTACTATTTATGGTCATCTTCTTGCTCTACCTATTAAAGACATAGCAGTTTTTAATAGGCTTAGTAAAATAGAAAAAGCTATATCACCACTCGGCGCAGTATATAATTTGCTGGAACAGCAACCATGTTGTGAAGAAGGAGATCTGGTGAACGGAGAAGAAGCAAATGTTTTCTATGCCAGAGATATTTTCGGTAAAATTCAGGCCATTACTTTACATGGCACTAATGACGGGTGGAAAGTTCTTGTTTTTTCAACTGATGATTTTAAACCTTGGGAAATAGGTTGTAAGATACATCTATTGGAACCTTTAGTCTCTCTTGTATCATCACAAGCCGTTTCACGTAAGTCTTCTCGTAGATTGGGGCATGTGCCTATCAGCGCCATTAATTATGCTTAGTTAATAATCATTTCGTGCGAGGCCATTTATAATTTAAATGGTCTTTTTTTATAAAAAAACACCGATAGAAATCGGTGTTTTGGTTTGACGGTTAATTTATTTTTTCATTAAACTTTTTATCTTGTCTTGAACTTTATTTAATACTGTAGTGATATCAGCTCGACCATCAACAGTAATTAATTTTTTTTGCGTATGATAATATTCTAAGAGAGGAGCTGTTTGAGCGCGATAAACTTTAAAGCGATTTTTAATAGTACTAAGTTTGTCATCGGAACGCCCAGAAGTTTTTCCGCGTTTAATAATTCTTTGAATAGCTAAAGTTTCACTGAGACGTAGATTTATAACTGTCGTTAAAGTGGTTTTATTTTTTTTAAAAAATTTAGTTAAACTGCGGGCTTGTTTTAGATTACGAGGATAGCCGTCAAAAATTAGTCCTTGAGAAATATTTTTTTCGGCTTGTATTTCTACCATTTCTATAACTAAGGAATCCGGTACTAATTTACCACTGTCTTGATATTTTTTAATTTTTTCACCGAAACGGACACTATCTCTGGCTTGCCTTAAAATATCGCCGCTGGATAAATGCGCCAGATTATATTTCTTGGTTAGTAGTTCTGCTTGCGTACCTTTGCCGGCGCCGGGCGGTCCAAAGATTATAAGATTAAGCATTTGATTGTTAAGTATTGATTATAGTTGTGCCCCGTGTAGGATTTGAACCTACGACCGTCTCCTTAAGAGGGAGCTGCTCTACCAACTGAGCTAACGAGGCTTATTTACAAGTGGCTGGGGCGAGAATCGAACCCGCGACCTTAGCGTTATGAGTGCTACGCTCTAACCGACTGAGCTACCCAGCCTCTCGGTCGAACTTATTTCGACCATATGTGCGCCCGGCAGGACTCGAACCTGCAACCCCTTGGTTCGAAGCCAAGTACTCTATCCATTGAGCTACGGGCGCCAATAAAACATCCTTCATAAGGATGGGCTCTGTCCTGAGGTGCTTTTTTAGCGATTTCCTTTCAAGGCTTGTTTTAGATGATAACCAGTCTTGAACTTGGCAACCTTCACGGCCGGAATAGTAATCCTTTCGCTCGGTCGCTGTGGGTTCACACCGCCACGAGAATAGCGCACCCGAGAGAGAAAGGTGCCAAAACCGGCAATCGTGACCTCGCGATCGCCTTTAAGCTCTTCAATGACTGTGTCTGTGAAGACGTCAATCATTTTTTCTGCCTGCTTTTTATTCAGGCCCTCGACATCATGATAAATTTTGTCGATGAGTTGCGCTTTATTCATATGATTATATTATTATAATCTTAGCAAACTGTTATAATAATAACTGATAAACAAATTTTAGTCAAAAAAATTGTTAATATTAGCGGTTTCCTCTTAACGGGCAAATTCTGTGACGCGAGTCTCTCTAATAACGTTAATTTTGATTTCTCCGGGATACTTCAACTCGCCTTCTATCTTTTTAGCAATATTACGAGCTAATTCGTGCGCTTCTAAGTCATTAATATGTTCCGGTTGGACAAAGACGCGAACTTCACGACCGGCTTGAATGGCATAAACCTTTTCAATCCCGTCAAAACTCTGGGCAATCTTTTCTAATTCTTCTAAACGTTGAACATAATTTTCATAACTATCTCGGCGAGCACCAGGTCGAGCAGAAGAAATAGCATCAGCTACTTTAACAATAACGGAAACTAATGTGGCGGGATGATCGTCGTGGTGAGTGGCAATCGGAGCGATTATTTCCTCCGGTAAATTATATTTTTTAGCGATATCACGTCCAATTTCAGTATGAGTACCCTGTACTTCATGATCAACAGCTTTTCCAATGTCGTGAAGTAATGCCCCTTTCTTAGCGACGGTGACATCAGCCCCCAGCTCTTCCGCTAAAATAGCGGCGATATGAGCAACTTCAATAGAGTGTCGTAGAGTGTTTTGACCATAACTAGTACGGTATTTTAGACGACCGAGAATAGATACTAATTTAGGATCAAAGCCGGTAATGCCGACTTCGTACATCGCCTCTTCACCCGCTTTTTTGATATCTAGAGAGATATCTTTTTTCGCATTATCAACAGCTTCCTCTACTTTAGTAGGGTGAATGCGGCCATCTTTAATCAAATAATCCAAGGCTTTTTTGGCAATATGTCGGCGAATTAAAGAAAAACCGGAAACGGTAATAGCGTTAGGAGTATCATCAACGATGATTTCTACTCCGGTCATTTGTTCAATAGCCTTAATGTTACGTCCTTCACGACCGATAATACGTCCTTTCATTTCGTCGTTTGGCAAATCAACTGTTGTGGTCGTTTGTTCTACGGTATAATTGGAAACCATACGTTGCATAGCGAGAGCCATGATATCTTTAGCCTTTTCTTCCAGAGTTTCTTCACCGTTAGCTTCCATTTTATTAACGCGAGTCATTAAATCTTCTTCACATTTTTCTTCAACATTTTTTAGAAGCATGTCTTTAGCATCTTCGCGACTTAAGCTAGACATTTGTTCTAACTTGGCTTCTTGTTCAACTTTAATATTTTTTATTTTTTCTTTTATTTCTTGGACTTCAGTAACTTTATCGTAAAGTTTTTGCTGTTTATCTTGTAATTCTAGAAGTTTTTGTGAAAACGCATTTTCTCTCTGTTCCAAACGTTTCTGCAAGTCATTCATATCACGACGTCGACTGGACTCTTCAATCTTAGACTCTTCAATGATTTTAAGCGCTTTATCCTGCGCTTTAAGAAGCAAATCTTTTTCCTTGATTTTAGCTTCACCAATTAATTTGTCGGCTTTTTCTGTCGCATTATTTATTTTATCGCCGGCAGATTTTTGGTAGAAGAAATAACCAATAAAAAAACCACCTATCGCTAAAACAGCATACAAGACATAACTTAGGTAATCCATATTTGTATTTGTTGTTTGGGGGAATTGGTGATTAGTGGAGATATTAAATTTTGAAAGACTAAAACGTCTGCCTTTAGGCAGAATTTATTTCAAGGACCTTCTGTTTATGATTTTTTGTTTAATTTTAGCTGAAAAATCAGACAGGGCATAGTAATGGTGGTGAAAATAAATTTTTTAGGTTGGCTAAAAATCGCTTATTCTTTCTTAATTCCCGAAAACAACGTTTAATTAATAATTTATAATTTTACTTTAGCATTAACTTGGCTCTTTGTAAAGACGATAAATATAGGTTGACGAAAGGCTAAAAATAACGTAATATTAAAAAATAATATTGTAGATATCTTTTATTTTAGCTAAATTTCATGAACTTAACAGAACTAGCCAGAATTCTAAGAATTAATCCTCAAGAGCTGCGCGATTTATTGCCGCAGCTTGGTTTTGCTATTGGGCAGAAGGCTATTAAAGTTGATAATAATACGGCCAAGAAGATTATTAAAAACTGGTCGTTTTTGCGACGAGAATGGGAACAGAAAAAATTGCTGGCCGAAAAAGAAAAGCAAGATGAGGTTTTGCCTAAAGAAAAAAAGACCGTGGCTGTTCCTCCGGTAATTACAGTACGTGCCTATGCCGAATTAGTTGGTATTCCGGTTAACCGTGTTCTCATGGAACTTATAAAAAATGGTGTTTTTACTTCTATTAATGAGAAAATTGATTTTGATACGGCCAGTATTATTGGCGCTAACTTAAATTTAGATATTCAGCCGGCTGAAGCCGTTAAAGAGATAGATAAGCCGGAAGATAAGAAATTGGAAGAAATTTTAGCCGAAGAAAAACCGGCTGATATGAAAGATAGGCCGCCAGTTATTGTCGTTATGGGTCATGTTGACCATGGTAAGACTAAATTATTGGATTCTATTCGGAGTACTGATGTAGTGGCCGGAGAATCCGGGGGAATTACTCAGCATATTGGTGCTTATCAGGTTGTTCGTAAAGATCGTCTCTTAACTTTTATTGATACCCCTGGTCATGAGGCTTTTACCGCTATGCGTAGTCGTGGCGCAAAAGTGGCGGATATTGCTATTTTGGTGGTTGCCGCCGATGATGGCGTTAAACCGCAAACAGTGGAAGCTTTTCGCATCATTGAAGCATCTAAAATTCCTTATTTAGTCGCCATGAATAAGATTGATAAGCCGGCGGCTGATTTAAATCACACCAAACAAGAACTTTCCAGTCAACTAAACATTATTCCGGAAGATTGGGGTGGTAAAACTATTTGCGTTCCGATTTCCGCTAAAGAGGGAACGGGTATTGAAGAATTATTGGACATGGTGTTACTAGTGGCTGAAACTGAAAGCAGGAGCTTAAAAGCTAATCCGAAGGCGGCGGCGGCCGGCACGGTAGTTGAATCCAATATGGATAAAGCGGCCGGCCCGGTGGCTACTATTTTAGTGCAAAATGGTACTCTTCGCGTTGGCGATCAGCTTTGTTTTAATAATATTATTTACGGTAAAGTTAAGTCTTTAAAAAATTATAAGGGTGAAGAAGTGAAAGAAGCTGGCCCCTCCGATCCGGTTAAGATTTTAGGCTTAAAGATTTCTCCGGCTGTCGGTGATATTTTACACGTCGGCGAAGGTGAAAAAATCAAGATTAGAAATATTAAAACTAGCCTAAAAATACCTTTGGTAGTTTCTAGTAGTTTGTCTGGTGCCGAAGAAAAAAAGGAAGATAAAATTCCTCGCATTAATGTTCTTGTTAAAGCTGATTTCTTGGGTTCCGCTGAGGCCGTGGAAGAATCTTTGTTAAAACTTAATAATGATAAGGTTAAAGTTCGTATTATTAGCAAGGGCTTGGGTTATATTACTGAAGGAGATGTGAAGCGCGCAGAAGATACTGGTGCTAAAATTCTCGGTTTTAACGTTAAGATGTCTCCAACTCTGGAAGTATTGGCGCGAGAAAAGAAAATAACAGTTCAGATTTTTTCAGTGATCTATGATCTTATAAAATTTGTTAAAGAAGAGATGCAACTTTTGGTTAAGCCGGAGATTAATCGTGTAGATCTCGGTCGTCTTAAAGTTTTAGCTATTTTTCGAACGGAAAACGATGCTCAGATTGTAGGTGGTAAAGTTTTAGACGGTATCCTTAAAAATGATAGTCTTATTGAAATAAAAAGAGGGGATGATTTTATTGGTTCCGGTCGCCTGGTTCGTCTGCAATCAGGTAAACAGGACGTGACCACGGTAGAACAGGATTCCGAGGCTGGTTTGAGGTATGAAGGGAAGCCAGTGATTGAAGTCGGCGATATTTTAAATGTTTATCGTGAAGAGAAAGTTGTAGACAAGGTTTAATTATAACAATTTAGCCTATGTCTAAAATTCCTCGCATTAATGAATTAATTTTATCGGAACTGGCGAATGCCGTTAGTCGTGAGATTGCTTTACCTGATGCTTTAATAACGATTAGTTATGTAGAATGTAGTCCGGATTTAAAACAGGCTAAAGTGGGTTTTTCCGTTTTGCCTGATCGTCTAGCCGGAACGGCTTTACGTCATTTAAAATCCTCTACTAGTCAATTAATAGGACTACTACGGGCTCGGATAAAATTACGAAAATTACCTCATTTGATTTGGGAGTTTGATGCTACGGAGAGAGAGGCGGAAAAAATTGAACGTTTGATTATGAACTTAGACGATGAAGACCAGATTATTGCTGACGAATAAAAATAGAATAAGAGTGCCATAATTGTAATAGAAGAATAGTCCGGCCTGGCTGGACTTTTTGGTTTTTTTGTTATAAGATATCGGGTTATCAGATTTTATGAATTTATCAGAAAAATTTAATTTGGCTTATACGAAGATGAAGGCCGCGCGGAAGATATTGATTGTCGGTCATATATCGCCTGATGCTGATGCCTTAGCTTCTGTGGGGGCTATTATAGAGATTATGCATAATATTGGCTCAGCCGATATTTATGCCTATGCTGACGGGAAGCCACAGGATGATTTTAATTTTATTCCTAACGAAAAGTTAATATCAAGCCTGCCCCCCGCTGACCTAAATATCTTTGATGTGATTGTAATTTTAGATTGCGGTTCTTTAGTGAGAACAGCCTTAGCGACAGAAATTAGAGAGCTATCAAGGGTAGGGGGAGCTGATGACCCCGATGCTACTAAACCTTATATTATAGAATTTGATCATCATCAACCGCAGGAGACTTATGCTGATTTAGAAATTCGTTTGCCCGATAAAGCTTCCACCACGGAAATTATTTATGGTTTTTTGCGGGCTAATGATTTGGAAATTACTAAGCCTCTGGCTAATTGTATTTTTATTGGCCTAGTAACCGATACCGGACATTTTTTTCATACTAATTCTTCTCCAAACGCTTTGGCCGTCGCTTCGGAAATGTTATTATTTGGTGCCTTCTTACCGACTATCACTAATCATACGGTAAATAATAAAAGTTTTTTAACTTTAAAAATTTGGGGACGAGTTCTAGATAATATGTTTTTTAATCCCGATACCGGTTTATTGGTTTCCGCCTTAAGCGCTAAAGAATTAAAAACCTTGATGCTTGAGACAGATGAACTTAAAGCTAGCACTGATTTATTTGGCGATATTGTTTCTTTTTTGAGCACTCTACAAGGTGTGCGAGTCGCCTTATTATTACGCGAGGAAGGTGATAGAGTAAAGGGAAGTTTGCGGACCGGTGCTAATAATGTTGATGTGGCTGAGATTGCTAGAAGTTTTGGCGGTGGCGGACACAAAAAAGCCGCCGGTTTTTCACTGGCGGGCTCATTAGTTAAAACAACAGTTGGTTGGAATGTTAAATAGAATTAGATGAGCGAAGTTTTTTGTTTTGCCACTCTTTAATTTTTTTATGGTCGCCGGATATTAATACTTTAGGAACAGAGTATTTTTTATTTTTTACTTTAAAAACTTCCGGCCTTGTGTATTGGGGATA
>MNUT01000012.1 GCA_001871165.1 Candidatus Falkowbacteria bacterium CG1_02_37_21
GCAAGGGTTCGGACCGAGTTTCATCCTGCGGTTTAACTAGATGGCGATCAATCATTTCTACCAGACGTTTAGCATCCACGTTCAAACGAATAAATAAATTTTGTACTTCTTTAAAACGTAATAAAATACGAAACAAATGAATAGCTGTAACCTCAGACTGTTGTAACTTCCCCGCTAAAAGATAAGCGTCTTCTACTGCCTTCAGACCTGGAGACGAATAAGCAATCGCCACATTATATTTTTTTTGACCACGACCGGAACTTTTTTTATCGTCCGCGAAAAGATGATAATTTAATTTTTTCTGAGCGGCGTGAGCTTGACTAAAACGATAAAATAAAAATAAATCAAAAAAGAGAGAAAGTAAAAAAATAAAGATTAAGGGATGAAATTCTTGCCAAAACAACAAAAGGCCTAGAGGGTGAGCCAATAAATCAATACGAAAATAATAGATCCAAGCCAACAAAGAAAGCCAACCAATCAATATTAGTAGCCAAGCAAGCAGTAACATTACTTGATTAATTTTTGTCCGAACTCGGTCCAAAGCAATCACCGATTTCTTAAAACCGCTTCCCCAAAACAAGAAACGTCCCTTAAACCAGGCGCCACGACCACCATAATTTTGCTCATCAATAAAATCTAATTTTTCTTCCGTCATATAGTAAAAATTAATGAGAGACATTCCAAACTAAAGCAAACGAAATTGCCACCGGCAGGGACAACCAAATAAATAATATAAGTAATAAAATAAGCAACCAAGATAATAAAGCTATGGTGCGTAGTATTATTTGAATAAGTCGCATCACAAAACTAATCGCTCGACTAGCAATATCCCGCTGCCCATACATCGGAACAAAGATATTTTTTGCCCAAACCGATAGTCCCAATGTTTTTTCTTGATTAAGCCAAAAATAAACTAAAGACACAATGAGACGTCCCAAACCCACCGAATACCACCAAACAGGAAAATACAAAATTTCACCGATACCTTGCAAAATAATCTTAGTTCCGTAAGTTAAAAAATTGTGGTTTAACATTCAAAAAAAAATAAAATTTATTTATATTTATTTTAATATCATAACATATTCACCTTTCAATTGACAATAAATTGTCCTTATATTATCATAGAAATTAGCACTCTATAGAGGTGAGTGCTAAAGTGCTAAAATAGACAATATATATTATTTAAAGACTAAAAATTATGTTCAATAAATTTACCGATAAATCACAAGAAGCCATTATTAATGCTCAGATTATTGCTTCTTCCTATGGTCAGCCAAATATTGAAGCTTTACACATTTTACTGGCTCTCTTACAACAAAATGAAGGGCTGATTAAACCAATCCTGGAAAAAATGAAAGTTGATCCGGAACGTATAGAAGACTATGTCGTGAGAGAAATAAAAAAATTACCTCGCCTAAAGGTTAATTCTCAGAACGGACCGGTTCAGGCTGTTTCGGGTACTGCGGAAACTGCGGTAATTTTAGAACGTGCCCAAAAAGAAGCCGATGGCATGAATGATGAATTTATCTCTACCGAACATATTCTGTTAGCAGTTATTGGCGTGGCCTCCCCCGCTCAAACTGCTCTATTAAATTTTAAGGTGGAATATCAGGCAGTTCAAGATATTTTAAAAGATTTGCGCGGCAACCAAACTGTAAATGACCCCTTCCCGGAAAATAAATATAAAGTTTTAGAAAAATATACTACCAATTTAACTGAACTAGCTCGTCAAGAAAAACTTGACCCAGTCGTCGGTCGCGATCAAGAAATTCGTCGTATCATGCAAGTTCTCCTACGTCGTACTAAAAATAATCCGGTCTTAATCGGCGAAGCCGGTACCGGTAAGACCGCCATCGTAGAGGGCTTGGCCCAACGAATTATTGCCGGCGATGTACCGGAAAATTTAAAACATAAAGAAATAGTGACCTTAGATTTAGGGGCATTAGTGGCCGGAGCTAAATTCCGCGGCGAATTTGAAGACAGATTAAAAGCGGTCCTCAAAGAAGTAAAATCCCGCAATGGCCAAATAATTTTATTTATTGACGAACTGCATACCTTAATAGGCGCCGGGGCTTCCGAGGGTTCTATGGACGCCTCCAATATGTTAAAACCGGCTCTAGCGCGCGGTGAACTAAGAACTATTGGTGCTACCACAACTAAAGAATATCAAAAATATATTGAAAAAGATGCTGCCCTGGAAAGACGCTTCCAGCCAATAATAGTGGCCGAGCCTAGCGTTGATGACACAATCAGTATGCTGCGTGGTCTTAAGGAAAAATATGAAGTGCATCATGGCGTACGCATCACCGACAATGCTTTAATTGCGGCCGCTAAATTATCTCATCGTTATATCAGCGATCGCTACTTGCCCGATAAGGCCGTAGACTTAATTGATGAAGCGACTTCTTCTTTACGTATGGAAATAGATTCCATGCCGGATGAACTGGATCAACTAAAAAGACAGGTAAACCAGTTGGAATTAAATAAGGCTGGTCTGATGACTACTGATAAAAAATCTCCCAAAATACGCAGTTTAAAGGCTGAACTGGCTAAATTAAAAGAAAAGTCTAACCAATTGGAATTACACTGGAATAATGAAAAGAGTATTATTTCCCAAATTCGCAATTCCAAAAAAGAAATTGAAGATTTGAAAATAAAAGCTGATATTGCCCAGCGCCAAGGGGCAGATCTAACTGAAGTCGCCCAAATTCGCTACGCTTTAATTCCTGCTCTAAATGAAAAAATACAAACATCACAAGCCGAACTTCTCAAGATCCAGAAAAAAGGACAACGCATCTTAAAAGAAGAAGTGGACGAAGAAGATGTTGCTAAAGTGGTGGCACGTTGGACCGGTATTCCGGTCAATCGTATGTTACAGGATGAAATAAAAAGACTCGTTAATGCCGAACAAGAATTGCAACAAGAAGTAGTGGGACAAAATGAAGCGATTAAAGCTATCGCTAGTGCCTTGCGCCGTAGTCGTGCCGGAATTAACGAAGAAAAAAAACCAATTGGCTCTTTCCTGTTCGTTGGTCCGACCGGAGTCGGTAAAACTGAACTAGCTAAAACTTTGGCGCGTTTTATGTTTGATGATAAAAAAGCTCTCATTCGTCTGGACATGAGCGAATATATGGAAAAGCATTCCATCGCCAAATTAATCGGTTCCCCTCCCGGCTACGTCGGTTATGACGAAGGCGGTCAGTTAACCGACCGCGTCCGTCGCCATCCTTATTCGGTAGTACTGTTTGATGAAATTGAAAAAGCTCATCCCGATATGTTTAATATGCTACTGCAAATTTTGGATGACGGACGTTTAACCGACTCCAAGGGTCGTACCATTAACTTTAAAAACACAATAGTTATCATGACTTCCAATCTTGGCAATGAAATCATTAAACAATATTCTATCGGTTTTTCCGGCGCCAGTGATCAAAAACAAGAAATTAGTTTACGCCGAGAAGAAATGAAAGAAAAAATTGATAAAATCCTAAAAAATAATTTCAAGTTGGAATTCCTTAATCGTATTGATGAAATAGTTCTGTTTGAGAATCTGACACCGGCGGCTTTAGAAAAAATTGTTGACCTAGAACTTACTAAAGTGGAGAAACGTTTAGGGAATAAAAATATCGGCGTCAAAGTTAGCGGAAAAATTAAAAAAATGCTGGCCGAAAAAGGCTATGATATTACTTACGGTGCTCGCCCCTTAAAACGAATCATTCAAACCATGATTTTAGATGAATTGGCAACCGAAATAATTACCGGTAAAATTAAGGATGGGGATAAAGTTAAAATTGACTTAAACAACAAAAAAGCGGTTATTCTCAAAATAAATTCTTAAAAGCAGTAAAAATGGAGACTAAAGCCGGCGCGCTTTGTCAACGTTGCTAGGTTCGTGGGATTATATTATAATGTAACAATGAAACTACAAAAAATAATCATTGTCAGTTTAAGCTCGGCCATCATTTGGCCTTTATTGTTTAATGGTTCTCCGACTCAGGCTCAGTTTGGTGTTGAGGCTAGCTTCAATCCCAACAATATACTGTCCGACAGCGACATATTGAATTATAACACCATGAATCTATCTGAGATTCAGGCTTTTTTGCAAAGCAAGGGCAGTTTTTTAAGCAACTATACGGCAATGAACACTCATGGTAGCATGAAAGTCGCCGCAGAAATTATTTATGATGCTACTCATAATAATTATGATTGTTATGGCATTACTTTAAGTGAGCAGCCAACAGAGGCGGAGAAAAAATTAAAATGTAAAACAATTACTACCGTCAGCCCCAAGCTTATTTTGATGTTACTGCAAAAAGAAGCCAGCTTAATAGAAGATCCCTCCCCTAGTCAAAGTCATTTGGATTGGGCTACCGGTTATGGTTGTCCCGATAGCTGGATTTGTAATCCTTATTATAAAGGATTTGGGAAACAGGTTAACAGCGCCGCTCTACAATTTCTAGCTTACATGAAAGAAGCAAACAATTATTCGTTTCATGTCGGTCAAACGTACATAGCCAAGGATAAATATGCCATCCTCAAGTCAACCGACCGAGCAATCGCGGATGGAGACTATAACGCTATTATCAGTTCACCCGATTTTATCAGCGTAACCCCGCAAAATCAAGCTACCGCCGCTCTCTATAACTATACTCCCCATATTTTTAACGGTAACTATAATGTTTATAAGCTCTGGAATAGATACTTCCCTACTATTGATCGTTCATACCCCGACGGTTCAATTATTCAGGCCGAGGGTGACCCTCGTATTTGGTTAATTAGTGGAGGACAAAAAAGACACTTTGCTAATTGGTCTGCTTTTGTCTCACGTTTTAGTCCGAACCAGGTAGTGAAAGTGGCGGCGGCGGAATTGGATCAATATCCTAATGGTAGTGAAATAAAATTTGCTAACTATTCCTTAGTGCAAACTCCCGATAAAAAAATATACCTACTGGTTGACCAAAGCAAAAGACTTTTCGCCAGTGCCGATGTCTTTAAAAATATTGGTTTTAACCCAGCCGAACTAGACGAAGCCTCACCAGAAGATTTAGCCTCTTACAGCGACGGCAAACCTATTACCGCTACTTCTACTTATGTCACCGGAGCTTTAATACAAGATAGCGTAAATGGTGAAATTTATTATGTAGAAAATGGCACGCGCGCTTTGGTGGACAAAGTACTCTTACCTATAAAATTTGTCGGACAAAAAATTATTAAAAAAACCACCCAACAATTATCCAGCTATGAATTAGTCTCCCCCGTACTTTTAAACGAAGGGTCACTGGTTAGAACCAATAATTTCCCAACCGTTTATCTAATCTCTAACGGCCGAAAACGACCCTTCGCTAATGATGAAGTATTTGCCAAATTAAATTACAATCCAAACAATATTATTACTGCCTCTTCACAATTTTTGTATAACTACGACATGGGGGGGGCTATTCAATAACTATGGCTCTTGCTCTTGCCGCCTTATTACCTCATTCACCTCTTTTAATTCCCGAGATCGGTCGGACTAATTATGATTTTCTACAAAAGACAATTGAGGCTTACGAACAAATAGGCCAAGCGCTACAAACAGAAGAAATAGAAACTATTATTATCATCAGTCCGCACGCCACAGCAGCTAAAGATTATTTTGCTATCAATATCGCGCCAGAAATGTCTATAGATTTCAAAGATTTCGGCTTCATCCCCCCACGAACAGTGTTAAATGGCGATACAGTTCTAGCGGATAAAATTCAAACCACCTTACGACCCAACTTCTCTCTACAACTAACTTCCGAAAGTTTACTGGATAGCGGTAGCGCTATTCCTTTATACTTATTACATGCTTACCTGCCCGATGCTAAAATCATCGTTATATCACCGGCTGCCGAATTAACTCTGGATGATCAATTAAACTTTGGCGTGCAACTACGGGAGGTTATAAAAGCCAGTCCGAAAAAAATCGCTCTCATCGCTTCCGGGGATTTATCACACCGACTACAAAAAAAATCTCCCGATGGTTATTCGCCAAAAGGTGCTAAATTTGATAACAGACTTATTGAATATTTAACTGCTCCAAAAGCAACAACAACGAACATTTTAAAATTAGATCCAAAATTTATTTCTGCCGCCGGTGAATGTGGCCTAAAGCCACTCGTCATTTTATTAGGAGCTTTGACGGAATTCAGTTGGCAGGCCGAAGTTCTTGCCTATCAGACAGATTTTGGTGTCGGCTACTTAAGCGTTAATTTTCAACTACACGAAGAATAAATTTTATATGGAAGATAATTTCCAAAGTTTATCTAATATTTTTAAAGCAAAGAAAACTGTTAAAGCCCCAGCTTATCCCTGGCAAGACTTAGCTCTGCGTATTATTAAAGAACTAGGTATCCCCTCTTTTAAACGTAGTGCCGTTTTTAAGGTCTGTAAAGAAAAACCGGTACACGAAGTTGAACGAGCTCTTAACGATACCAAGGAGCTTTGTAAAAATGGTGCCAGATGGAAATATTTTTTCAAGATTATTGATCAAAAATAAATTAGCAACATGTCTAGTATAAAAACAGAAAAAACTAAAAAAGCAAAAATACTGCCGGTTATTATTCACCCTAACCCTATTTTGCGTCGTCTGTCCGAAGAAATTTTATTAACTGAATTAAAAGAACCGGAATTTCAACAATTACTTTTAGATATAGAAGAAACGATGTTAAAAAAAGACGGCGCTGGATTAGCCGCGCCACAAATCGGAAAAAATATCCGACTCTTTGTTTTAGCTCTAGAGAAGAAAACTTTGTTTTGTCTTAACCCACAGATCACTAAACGATCATGGGCTAAAGCAGTAGAAGAAGAAGGTTGTCTGTCGGTATTAAATAAAAAAGGTGAAATAATCTATGCGCCCGTGGAAAGATGCCGCCGAGTTAATTTTATGTACTGGGACGAAAAGGGTGAAAAGAAAAAAATCGCAGCCACGGATATGCTGGCGCGAGTTATTCAACACGAACTCGATCACTTAGACGGAGTTTTATTTATTGATAAAATAGTAGCAGCGGAAAAATAATTACAATAATTTTTTCCGACTGTGACGCCAGTGCTTAAAGATCCACAGAACTCCCAACAATAAAAATATCCAAGATATTTCTTTATAATACCGAGCCAGTAAATCATGATTAGCGCCGAGGAAATAACCTAAGACCGCCAAGATACTCACCCAAATAGTAGAACCGAGTGTGGTCAAGACCAGAAAACGAGTGAAAGGCATACGAGAAAATCCCGCCGGTAAAGAAACTAATTGTCTGATAACCGGCATCAAACGACCTAAAAAAGTAGCGGAGTTAGCGTTTAATAAAAAATAATTCTCCGCTCGTTCAACTTTAGCCGGTGTAATCATTAACCAACGAGCCCAACGACTAGCCACTAATTTATAAACTAAGGGACGACCTAGATAAGCGGCTAAGATATAATTAAAAGTCGCTCCTGCTATACTGCCCAACACACCAACAATAATAACCAAAAACACATTTATTTGTCCCTGACTAGCTAGATAAGCAGCCGGTGGCACAATAATTTCCGACGGAAATGGTAAAAAAGAGCTCTCAATCATCATTAAAATACCAACTCCGGTATAACCGAGTCCTTGAGTGATACTTAGAGCCCAAATAAAGAAAGCATTTAACATAATTTTAATATAACACCGATTTATATTTATGCCAATTGTCCCTAATAAAAAAATACGCCTAATCTTTATGGGCACTCCGGACTTTTCCCTGCCCGGTTTACAAGCGCTCATTAACGCGCCTCATCTTGATATTGTCGGAGTATTCACTCAACCGGATAAACCAGTGGGGAGAAAACAAATCATCATGGCGCCCCCGGTTAAAGTTTTAGCCACAGAACATAATATTGCTATTTTCCAACCACAAAAAATAAAGACAACAACGGATGTCATTAAAAATCTTACACCTAACATTATTGTAGTTATTGCTTATGGCCAAATAATTCCCCCAGAAATTTTAGCCATTCCCAAATTCGGTTGTGTAAATGTTCATGCTTCCCTTTTGCCTCGCTATCGCGGTGCTGCCTGCTTAAATGCTCCTATCTTAAACGGGGATAAGGAAACTGGAGTTACTATTATGCAGATGGACGCCGGTCTTGACACTGGGCCAATTTTACGACAATCTAAGATAGAGTTAAAGGGGCAAGAAACTTTAGAAGAATTACACGATGAATTATCGTTATTAGGAGCCAGCATTCTAGTAACGACTTTAGATGATTTTATCGCCAAGAAAATAACAGCACAGAGTCAAGACGATAGTTTAGCTACGTACATTAAGACTTTAAAGAAAACTGACGGTAAAATAGATTTAAATAAACCGGCGCAAGAAATTGAAAGGATGATTCGTGCCTATAATCCCTGGCCCGGTACTCATGTCTTAAAAGACAATAAAACAATAAAAATAATTGCCGTAGCCAACGAGATTATAAAGACACAAAAAAATAAAATAGGTAAAATATTCTTACATAACGGTCAATTAGCTATTCAGTGTGGACAAGATGCTTTACTTATATTAAAATTACAGCTTGAGGGTGGTAAAATAATGAAAGCGGAAGATTGGTTAAGAGGTAACAAAGATGCCATCGGCTTAATATTACAGTAATTATTTAGCTAATTATGGTCCCTTCGTCTAACGGTTAGGACGCCTCGCTTCGCTCCGACGAAGCGGGGACGCCAAATTATGCATACAATCTATTTATTGATAAATGAGACTAGAGATAAAACATATATTGGATTTACAAGCAACTTAGAAAGAAGAATAAAAGAACACAAAAATAAAAAAGTTAAAACTACAAAAAATTTTAAAAATTTTAGTGTCATAAAACTAGAAGAAATAAGTGATATAAAAAATGCCAGACAAAGAGAAAAATATTGGAAATCCGGAGCTGGTAGAAAGAAATTGAAAAATATATTTAAAATGGTCCCTTCGTCTAACGGTTAGGACGCCAGGTTCTCATCCTGGTAACAGGGGTTCGATTCCCCTAGGGACTACATAATAAAAATACTACAACCTTGTTGTAGTGTTTTTATTATGCCGCCGTAGGCGGAGGAATCGAACTACCCAGAAGCGAATCTTGAGCTTTAGCGGAAGCTAAAGCGAAAAGGAGAGCGTCACTAAGCATCCGGGGGATGCTTAGTGCTGGGTCAGGACAAGTGAGCGAGCCGCATTATGGCGGCGAGTGAGCGCGATAATTCCCCTAGGGACTACTATAAAATAAAAAAAACGGCAGACTAATTTAGTCTGGCCGTTTTATTAAAGAGTTGGGGCAATCCGGATCAAATCCGTTGAAAACCCCCGTTTCCTCATAAGCTCTAGCTCGACATCCGCCACAATGGGCTAAATATTGGCAAGAACCGCAAGGATCATTAAATAAAGAACGTTGTCTAAGAGCGGTAAATAATTCTGAATTCAACCATATTTTTTCTAATTGTTCTTCATATATATTTCCCGCTTTAACCCTAAAAAAAGGACAAGGTATGACGTCACCGTTAGCTAGTACGACGCAAGCAGCAACACCTGCCGTACACCCGCCTTTAATTCGGGTAAATTCTTGTTCAATTTGACCTTTTAAGATAGATACGAAAGGCGAAGTAAATCGTAATATTCGATTATCCAAGTACAACATATACAATTTTTCCATAACATACATTTTTTGTTCTACCAATAGTTGCAAATTTTTTCTATGACCTGGAATGCAAATATTAAAACCTATATCTAGATTATTTTTATTCGCTATTTCCACCATCGAGTCTATTCTATCAATATTTCCGGGATGAATTGTAGAAAACAAATAAGTATATATGCCATTATCAATAAAACGATGAGCGGTATCGACTATGTACTCAACAGAGCTTTTTCTTATCTTTGAATTATCCAGTTCGAAGCTAAGATGGACGATATCGAAACCCTTAAGAAGCTCAACGTTATGCTTTCCAATCAAACCGTTTGATTGGATTACCATTTTTAACGACGGTTTCTTCTCTATTAAGTAAGCGGCTAAATTGGCAAAATCTGGATGCAATACTGCCTCGCCGCCAGAGATAATAAACCTTAAAACATTATTATCTTCGGCTAATTCAATAAGTTTTATAACCTCAGCTATCGGCATGTCTTGAGACTTATTATTACGATTATAACAATGTCCACAATTAAGATCACATCTAGTTGTTATTTCTACTTCCAATAAATGCAGACCCCATTTCACAACGTTGATCGTTGACATATTCAAATCCTCCTGTTTGGTAATTAGATGACCAGGCGCGACAACCAGAAAAACATTTGAGTTTTTTGGCACAAGCGCCACATTTTTTAGATATTTTTTCTTCAAGCACAATATTCCGAAAACGGACAAACCCTTTTCCATTTTTCCAAACTGACTGTTCATCGTCCGTTAACATGTTTCCACAATAGAACTCATCAGACTTAAAAAAATTACAAGGAAAAACGCGGCCGTCACTATCAATGATTAATTTATACTTACCCCCAGCACAATTAGGCAGAGGGAATTTAGAGTTCTGATAATGCGTAAGATCATCAATAAAAATACTATGGAAACCCTGCTTTAATAATAGTTGAGTAGACGGGATTAAAGATAACCGACACTTATAATCATCTATCAATTCCGGGGTAATTTCCAAGAACTGATCTATAAATTCGTTACCTTGCGGAGCAGAAATAGGGATAACTGGGGCAAATTTATGGATTGGAAATAAGGCTGTAAAATAATCATATACCTCTACGAGCTGGTGGTAATTAGATTTAACCAAGGTCATATTAATCGAAGTCTTAACTCCAGCCTGAGAGGAGCGCAAAACGTTCTTCTCTAACGACTTAAATGACCCCGGACGTTTAACTACCATATCGTGTATATTCTCCAATCCATGAGCTGAAAAAACTAATTCATCAATATAAGGTAAGCAATCAGAAACATCGTATGTACCATTTGTATTGACCCGAATTTCAAGTTTTTTTTGTTTACACCAAACTAATAAATCTTTCAGATATGGGGACATAAAATTTTCACTACCAGTGAAATCCAATCTTCTGATTCCTAAATTTAAGAGTTTAGATATTATCACTTGCCACTCTGTTAAAGATAGATCGGGCTTATCAAGTGTCCTTTTCTGATAACAGAAGGCGCAATCCTGATTACATTGGTTAGTTATCTCAAGTTGCGCCAGAATCGGTTTCGCCCAAGCTAACTGCAGTAATTCTTCTTTAGTAAAACCGTTCATGATTTTTTCTCCGTGATTATTTTTTTAATGAATAAATACTTAATGAATTCTTTCGGCACCGCTTCGCCAGCAGGATTATCAAACAGAGCTAGCAAACGAGAAAAATATTCAGCCGCTGTCCCTCGCAAAAACAGATAGTTAAAATCTAAATAGATAACATAGCAACCATCTTTTTCTAGATATGATGCGGCGGGATTTAGGTGTAAATCAGTAATCATGACTTCCTCCGAAATAGAAAGACAGGCTTTAATCATTTAACGATCAAAGCCCGTCTAGTGAGATAATTAGTCACCATTTATTAGGCAACCATTATTTTCGAATTCCTCTACTTCCATCTGCCATTCTGGCAAATTGTTCTGATTATTTTCAGTAGAAGCTGGAATCTCATTTACGAGTTTATTGTCCTCGTTTAACATTTTAATCACCTCCTCGATGTTTTTTTATTTTTGAACTATGAAGTAAAGCCTACTTAAATGTTCTTGCTTATCTTCATAAATTTTATTTTCCGTTCTAACTTCCAAAACTTTAAACCCAGTTTCCTTGAGAAGAGGGAGAACGTCTTCCTGATCATAGCCCCTCTCAACATGTCTTTCTTTAAAATGATTAAAACAATTACCATTCTTAACAAAGAAATCCATATCTAGAATCCAAAATCTTCCTTCGCCGCTAAAGCGAAAAGTAGAGAAAAAATTCTTATCCTCATTAATACGAGGTTTAAACTTTTGTGCCGTTAGAATGTGATCCATTGGATTCATGTCAAAAATGAAAATTGATCCTGCCTGAATATTACGGTAAACCGATTTAAAGGTATCCAATAATTCACGATCAGTTAGCAAGTAATTTAAGGAGTCATAGAAACAGACGACTAAATCAATTTTTGACTGGTATCTTAAAGGCAAATTAAAATCCCTTATATCGGCCTTAATGAAATCGCCACTAGGAATCTTATCTTTAGCAATCTTGATCATTTCCATTGATAAATCTAATCCAACCACCTCAAAGCCTAATTCCGCGACTAGTCGAGAAATATTGCCTGTACCACAAGCGATGTCTAAACAAAGTCCAGTTTTTACGCTATATTTGTTCAAAACATCTTTAATTAAATCTTTCCAACCCGGATATTTATTGCTACCCATGAGAGTATCATAGAATCTAGCCATTTCCTGATAAGCCCCCGAGTTGTCATAATTAATTGTTTTCATTTTTTAACTCCTATATTTATTAGAAAATCTACAAAATCCACCGCAACGAATCTGATTCTTGTTATAATCGCAATCTCGACAGACCCTATTGGCTGCTAGGAATGACCTAGTCTCTTTTTCTAGATCTAATATCAATGATTCTGGAAAATATGTATCAATATTTCCTAAAACCTGACGACGATCCATTACACAGGGGTAAAGGGCACCAAAACTATCAATTGAAATTCTCTTCCTTAATCCACAACCATAATATTTAGATTGAGGTATTACCTTTTTTGTGGACAGGAGTCCGTTTCTTACTTCTGGAAGCCCCAACAAGTTTTTTAGTCTTGTTTTTAGGTCAATCGGAGCAAGATTATTAATAACAGCCGCTCCAGTTCTGATCGTTGGTCGAAAATGGATGGTGGTCTGGTATTTCCTGGCCACCTCAACTAACTCTTCCGCACAATCAATGTTTTCTTCATTCAAAGTGGAAACCAGATATATCTTAATTCCCTCCTTAAACATTAAATCCAGTCCTTTTATTATTTTAGCATACAAGCCATTTTGGCGTCTAACGCGATCATGGGTTGCTCCTACGCCATCCAAACTAACAGCTACCCCTAAACCCTGTCGCAAGACACTGAGCAGTTCCGAAGAAGACTCTGCTAGGTAAGAACCATTAGTGACTACATAAAAATGCATACCAGAATCGTTAATATAATTAAGGACTTCCGAGAGATCAGGGCGAGAAAATGGTTCACCTCCAGTCACCTCGAACAAACTAATACCCAGATTCTTTAATTTAATTATACGCTTGATAAGATCTGACAGAGGCGGATAATTATTACCTAAATCAAGCCAATGATAGCAACCAATACAGTTGCAATTGCAAAATGAGGTAACCTCAAATAAAGCTTGAGTTGGCAAACCACTGACGGCCGCCTCTAATCTACGAAAATGAGACGGCTTCGGGGGTGTATCCAAAATAACTTTATTTTCCAACAATAAATTAACTGTACTAACAGATAGTTTTTCTAAACTAAATGAATGCTTATCCAAGACTGCTAATGCTTCGGAGTCAACTGACAAGAAGGAAGAATACAGAAGAGGAGGAGTAATTACTGCCCCATCTGGTTCCGAGCGGATGATTGCCTCTGGATTAAGATAAAAAATATCTTTTTTATCATAAAATAACTCTGAATTTATCCTTTCTTTAGTAAGGCATGGCACTCCTAAATGGTGAAAGTTCACTATCTTCATGATGTCCTCCTACTCTTTATTTTCTAATATTGTGAGCAACTCAAGGTAACAACTCTGATCAGCAATATCCACTTTGGTTAATCTTTCTATCGCCTCATTGCGATCAATGACACCAAAACGAACCCGTTCTGATAAATACTCTAAAATTATAGGGTATTTCTCAATTACAGTTTCCAGGTCTTGCTGGGCATTATTGTCTAGTCCATCACTAAAAAATACACCTGGGATTAAACAATCCGTATCATAACCTCCACATCGCGGGTCTATCCAGGGAATATTATTATCAACAACATATCTTCGATTAATGTCCTTAGACAAACCAAACGCGTAACCACCACGAAAAATAGTTATACCGCTTGATTTTTTCCAGTAAAGTGAATATTTTTGCAATGTGTTTTTTTTGGGTGTATCACCCCCTGTGACCAGAGTATCAAAATCTAATTCAGCCATAATCTCCCGATATATTCCATCCATCATCGCATTGCATATAGGTCCACACGGCAGTATATTCTTCTCTCGGCATTTCCTATAAATTTCCAAGGTTGTGGCCGGTTTATCGACTAAATCAATAATTTTTGGATGGTTATGGACTGTTCCATCTATATCTCGATAAAAGTGATTTTCTAATATACCAAGATAAGACAAAACATTCTTAATGTTATTTTTAGCTACTTGTCCTTTAACTGAAGTATTGATTGTGAAAGTCAACAACTCAATACCTCTTTTTCGACAGATAGGCGATAGCTTCGATAATACTACTGTGCTATCCAAACCTCCGGAATAAGCAAAAAGAATCCTTTTGTTTGCCTGTAAAAATTCTTCGAACTCGTTATCAAACCATGCTCGTTCTGGTAAGCTATAATCCTTAAACATTCTTGAACAAATATCACAAATTATAGCGCCTTCTTTGTGCTGGTAAAAAACCAACTCTCTCCCTGTCTCTGGATTAATAATACCAAGATTACTGGGGTTAATGCATACACTACAAAACTGATGTTCCTTTGACATGATTATTTATCTCCTATTTTTAATGTTCACGCTAATTGTTTAATTAGTTTAACTAATTAATATTAAAATAAAACCAATAAACTGTCAACTTGTGGTAAGTTCACGCACATTT
>MNUT01000006.1 GCA_001871165.1 Candidatus Falkowbacteria bacterium CG1_02_37_21
AAATCATACCAGGCTCCCCACTCTTTTAAACCATATGCCTTTAATTAATCCCGATAAAATTGGCTTAGGTTTGCTCAAGATTTTTGCTGTGGAATTTCTCGTTTTAACCTTGGTTATTATTGCCTTGTTTGCTTTTTAATATGCCAGAACTGCCAGAAGTAGAAACCATTCGTCGTGATTTGGCGGCCAGTCTTGTTAATAGAAAAATAATTTCTCTTAATGTTTTGTCGCCTAAAAGCGTTTCGCCTAGCGTAGCGCTTTTTTGTTCTGCCTTGGTAGGTCGACAAATTAAAACTGTGGCCAGACGCGGAAAATTGTTAATGTTTAAGTTGTCTCTTGTGTCACCTAAATTAAAAAAGTCTGGACAGACAATTTATGACTATCTACTGATTCATCTAAAGATGACGGGGCAGTTAATTTATTTGGATGGTACTAAAAAAATTGCCGGCGGACATAGTTTAAGTAAAACCGATACGACCGGGTTTCAGGCGGCGGTGGGTGGGGAACTACCCAATAAACATACGCGCGTTGTCTTCAATTTTTCTGGTGGTCGCCAACTATTTTTTAATGACTTGCGTAAGTTTGGATATCTGAAGTTAGTGACAGAAGTGGAAAGACAAGGACTCTTAGCTCGGAATTATGGCCCGGAACCATTAACATCGGAGTTTAGTGTTTCTGCTCTAGCTCAAGTTTTAAAGAACAAAACTGCTAAGGTTAAAGCTTTGCTATTAGATCAGAAATTAATCGCTGGCTTGGGTAATATCTATGTAGATGAATCTTTATATGCGGCCGGTATTGATCCGAGACGTCCGGGCGACTCTTTAAAGCCATTAGAGATTAAAAAGTTATATCTAGTCATTAATAAAATTATTCGTCAGGCCATAAAACGCCGTGGTACAACTTTTAGCGACTATGTTGATTCACGTGGTCGTAGCGGAAATTTTTCTCGTTTACTTAAGGTTTATGGTCGTGACGGAGAGAAATGTGTTAATTGTGGTAGTTTAATTTTAAAAATTAAAGTGGCGGGGCGGGGCACTCATTATTGTCAACATTGTCAAAAATAGGGTTAATAGCAGGGTAAACGCCAGCCTTTATTTATGTTTTCGCTTCATTTTTTTTCTTGACTTTTTAGCGGTTTTTTTATATTCTTAACTCAGGTTATTGCCTATTTATAAATAAGTTAATTTTCTTATATGTCACAGGACAACATGATCAAGTTGGAATGCACGGTTTGTAAAACTACTACCCACCATTCACACAAGAATAAAAAGACTTTAAAGGAACGCTTGGAACTTTCTAAATATTGTAATGTTTGTCGCAAGAATACGCCTCACAAAGAAAATAAATAAGTCGTTAGACTGGTTTAGCCTTTAGTTAGCTTATAAATATATGTCTAAAAATTTAACTAAACCCTTTTTATTGATTCTGGTGGCGCTAGTTATAGTTGCTTGCTATTTTATCTTCCGTCCATTTTTAACGGAAATTTTTGTAGCGGCCATCTTAGCTTCAGTTTTTTATACACCTTATCTTCGCTTTGCTAAGTTTTTACATGGACGAAAAAAATTAGCCGCGTCTTTGATGTGTATTTTATTGTTAGTAATTATTATTTTACCGACTATACAGTTATTGGCTTATACCGGACAGAGATCAGTTGTCGCCTATAATGCGACTGTAGTTTTTTTTAACGAGCATAATACTAACGAAATTTTTCAAGCGGACTTTTTCAATCGTGGCGTCTTGGGTTATTTACACTTGTCCAGTTATGATTTAAATAGCACCACCCTACAAAGTACATTGTTAGAAATTTTTAAAAAATCCAGTAATTGGCTTTTAGACGGAGCAACGATGGCGCTGAAAGGCACGACTGATTTTGTGGTTTCTTTAATTTTGGTGATTATTGCCATGTTCTTCTTTTTTGTGGACGGCCAAGGCATGTTAAAAAGATTAATGCGTATTTCTCCTTTACCAGATAAATATGATCAGACCTTATTTTTAAAGTTTCGTGCCGTTAGTTATGCGACTTTTATCTCTACTTTTGTGGCTGCGGTTGCTCAGGGGTTGGTGGGAGCGATTGGTTTTGCCATTATCGGATTTCCGGCTCTACTGGCCGGTATATTAGTGGCTTTATTATCTCTTTTGCCTTATATTGGCGCCGCTTTGTTCTATGTTCCGATGGGAATTTATTATTTGTTAATTGGCAATATTTGGCAGGGAATCTTTATCTTGATTTGGGGGACGATGGTTATTAGCACTATTGATAATGTGATTAGGACTTACATGGTTAAGGGTGAAGCGGAAATTAATCCTATTTTTGTTTTGTTTTCAATTTTAGGCGGTGTCGTTATGTTTGGTTTTTGGGGAGTGGTGCTGGGTCCCTTGGTGGTAGCTTTAGCGGTAACCGTTTTTCATATCTATGAATTGGAATTCTGCGATATGTTGGAAGATAGGGAGATGGGGGATGAAGAGGAGAAAGTGGCTGTAGTCAATAAATGAGATTTGAAAGAGCGGGATTAGTATAACAGTAGTACACCGGTCTCCAAAACCGGTAGCAGAGGCGCGACACCTCTATCCCGTGCTAAAAGAAAGACCAGATTTATCTGGTCTTTTTGTAATTTAAATACATTTTTTTATTGTGATATACTAGAAATATGAGTGATAACAAGTAACAAGAAAATAATTTAGATATATGAAGAAAGTTACAGTGCACGATAAAATGCAAAAAAATTATTCTTATAATTTATCTGAACCGCAAGGGAAGAATTTTCATCGCGATTTTAAGCCAGACCTATCACCCAAAGAAATGCTGGAGCTAGGTGTATTTGGTGGTGTGTATATGAGAGATTGTCAGAAAGAATTTCCGAAAGATTGGTTTATTAATGCCAAACTGGCTAGTAGTAAGCGAGACAAAAACCTTAATTTTTTTCAAGTTAATGCCAGTCAATCTTTACGGGTCTGGCAGGAGCATGGTTGGATACATCCTGATGATCCGCGGGGTTGGTTTCAATGGTATGCCAGATATTATTTAGGCAGAAGACATGAAGATGATTTGCGGCAAATAAAAAGATGGCAGGCTTTCCGACGTCATTGGTCGGCGGTTCAGAAGAATTGTCGTAAAGGAGACTATAATTGTCGTCCTCGTCAAAGACAGGCGCTACTTCATTGGGCATATGACAGCAGGGGTGTATAATAGAGATGTGAGCATAATACATAAGTTAACTCTAAGTAAAATTAATTTAATAATTTTATGAAATTTGTAAACTTAATAGTTTTCATTTTAATTAGTCAGCTAGCTGGTGTTATTGGCTCCGTATTTACTGCCTCCGCTATCCCGACTTGGTATGCCGTACTTAATAAGCCAAGCTTTAATCCGCCAGGCTGGATATTCGGTCCTGTTTGGATCATCCTCTATACTTTGATGGGCATAGCTTCTTATTTGATATGGAAGAAAAGAGCGGAAGGAAAATTACCGCAAATGGCTTTAATATTATTTTTTGTTCATTTAGCTTTTAACGCTCTCTGGTCAATAATTTTTTTCGGACTACATAATCCGATGTGGGCTTTCTTTGAAATAATTATTCTTTGGATTATGATCGTTGTTCTTAACGTATTGTTTTATAAGATAGATAAGCGAGCTGCATATTTATTAATTCCATATTTACTTTGGGTTAGTTTTGCCGCTTTCTTGAACTTTTCTATTTGGATGTTGAATTAAGCTTGGAAATATAATCTATCTTTAAAAAAAATCCCCGTCTATTTTTAGACGGGGTTTTAAGTTTATTTTTAAGCGACTAATCCAGCAGTAACAATAGAAACCATTGCTACTATTTTCATTAGTATATTAATTGATGGGCCGACCGTATCCTTAAAGGGGTCGCCTACCATGTCGCCAATCACTGCCGCTTTGTGGGCAAGGGAATTCTTTCCCCCTTTTTGGCTTTCTATGTACTTTTTAGCATTATCCCAGGCTCCACCAGCATTAGCCATAAAGACCGCCATTACTAGTCCGGTGCTAAAACAACCGGCTAAAAGACCCATTATGCCAGCGACTCCAAGTATTAAGCCAACAGCTAGAGGGGCTATAATTCCTAAACTAGCAGGCAAAATCATCGCTATTTGTGCTCCCCTGGTAGTTATAGTTATGCATTGATTTGAATCTGGTTTTTCTGCGCCAGACAATACTAGAGGATTTTTGAACTGTCGCCTAATTTCCATTGCTAGAGTTTCAGCAACATTACCCACCGCTTTCATACAGAGACCAGAAAAAACCATAACTAACATTGAACCGACAAACAAGCCGATGAGTAAATTGATATTCATGATATTAACGTTATAATATTTCATAAATTCAATTATGCTGGCTTGTGCCGTTTGAACAAACTGTTCTCCGGGTAGATTCATTATTGTTTGTCCTCCTCTGAGTAAGGCAATGCGTAGTTCTTCTATGTATGAAGCTAGTAGTGCCATAGCAGTCAAGGCAGCGGAACCAATCGCAAAACCCTTACCAATAGCAGCGGTTGTATTGCCGACAGCATCAAGGACGTCAGTTCTTTCTCGTACTTCTGGATCTAGACCAGACATTTCGGCATTACCGCCCGCGTTGTCGGCAATTGGGCCGTAAGCATCAGTTGCTAGAGTTAATCCTAAAGTAGAAAGCATGCCGACAGCGGCTATACCAATACCGTACAAGCCTTGAGGAATATTTAGTGCTTGTCCATCAGAAGCTAGCCAATAGGATAGACCCATGCCGCCAACAATAGCTAGGACAGAAAAAAAGGTGGAATTCATACCAACTGACAGGCCAGCAATAATAACTGTAGCTGGTGACACTTTTGCACTCTCTGCGATATGGCGAACAGGGGGATTAGCGTGAGAAGTAAAATAATTAGTTGCTTCCCCAATTATTATTCCAACTGCTATTCCGACTAATACGCACAAAGATAAGCTTATCCAATTAGCTATACCAAGGGTGTAGGTGAGTAAGAAGGATAAGATAACTACAATTATGGAGCTAGCAACGATACCATTATTCATGGTTCGAACTAATTTTTTCATATTATCTCCGTCTAATACTTTAATAATATAAACTCCGATTATTGAAGCTACAATACCCAACGAGGCGATTAACATTGGTAAAATAGTGTACTTCATTTGCAGTTGCCCGTTAACCATCATATTGGCAGCTGCCCCTAGAGCGCTAGTGGCAATAATTGAACCAACATATGATTCATATAAATCTGCCCCCATTCCTGCTACGTCCCCAACATTATCTCCGACATTATCAGCAATAACAGCGGGATTACGAGCATCATCTTCGCGAAAACCAAATTCCACTTTACCAATTAAATCTGATGCAATATCAGCTGCTTTGGTATAGATTCCGCCCCCTAAACGCGCAAAAATAGCTTGTGTAGAAGCACCCATGCCAAAAGTTAACATGGTGGTTGTAATTATTAGTAATTTCATACCTGGTTCAGATTCAATAAAATAATTGAGGATCAGAAACCAAACAGAAATATCTAACAAGGCAAAGCCAGTGACTATTAATCCCATTACAGCCCCGCCTCTTAAAGCAATTTGAAAGCCATGGCCTAAAGATTTGCGAGTAGCTTGAGTTACTTTGGGCGCGGCCATAGTGGCAGTTTTCATCCCCAAATAACCACAGAGACCAGAAAAAAATCCGCCGCTCAGAAAAGCTATCCAAGTCCAGCCACTCTGTATGTGGTAAACATATCCAGCTATTGCGAACAATCCTGCTAAAAATGCAAATACTAATAGCACGACTTTATACTGTTGTTTTACATAAGACATAGCGCCGTGACTAATATCTATGCCTATACTTTTCATTTTTTGGTTACCATCTTCCCCCTCTTTTACTTGCAAATAAAAAATTAGAGCAAAGAGTAGTGAAGTTAAAGCTGCTAATGGCACCAACCAGAATAATGAGATCATGTGTTGCTCCTTTTTGTGTGATTTATGTTGTTGTTAAAGTTCTTTTTAGGACTGATTTTTATTTGTCAGCCTTTTCGTATTAGCATGAATGAGGCTAATAATCAAGAGTCTTATTTTACGATTTTTTTAAAAAAGGTAATCGCTAGGATTACCTTTATTTTAGGAGTGTATATAATATAGCGATAAGTTGTAGTAGTCTATTTAGCCGCTTCCGTGCCAGCTACGTAACCAGTTGTCCAACAGAGCTGTAGACTATAGCCACCGGAAGGACGGTTAATATTTAAAACATCGCCTACCACAAAAAGATTAGAGTGTAGGCGAGAACGCATGGTCTTAAGATCAACTTCTTCTAGATCAATACCACCGCTCGTAACCACTGCTTTGTCCAAGCCCATGAGACTAGTAACAGTGAAGGGGAGGCGTTTCATTAAATTAATTAGGGTTAAGCGTTCCGGACGAGTCAGAGCGTTTACTTCTTTTTGTGGATTAATATTGGCTAGTTCTATTATTACTGGAGCTAAAGCAGAGGGGAGTAGACCATTTAAGCTATTTTGAATACTTTTATTTTTATGGGATTGTAGTAATTCTTGTAATTCTTTATCCAATTCTTTTTCATCTTGTCCTGGTTTGAGATCAAGAGTCATTTCCACGGGGCCTTGTTTTAAAAGGACGCCTACTTGTTGACTCATATTTAATACTAGAGGGCCGCTAACACCAAAGTGAGTAAATAACATTTTACCCGAAGCTTCTATTTGTTTTTTATTATTTTGCCAAACTTTTAATTTTACATCTTGTAAGCTCAGACCGGTTAAAGATTTCACCCAGTTATCAGTTACTTTTAGGGGAACTAAAGCAGCATTGGCATCTACGACTTTATGCCCTAATTCTCGTAACCAATCAAAACCTTCACCGGTGGAGCCGGTATCGGGTCGCGATTTACCGCCGGTAGCCAAGATATAGGAACGAGCCCTAATTATTTCCTGTTTAGTTTTTTGTTTAGCATCGTATCTTTTTATCTTTAGTCCGATTATTTTTTTATCCTTGCTTAAGAAACCATCTGCTGTCACCCCAGTTCTGAGCTCTACTTGTCCGGACTGAATATAATTCATCATCACATCTAAAACTGATTGAGACGAGTCACTGACTGGAAAGACACGGCCCTCGGCCTCCACTTTAGTAGGCATGCCATGAGAATTAAAAAATTCTATAGTCTCTTTAACACCAAAACGAGAAAAAGGGGAAAAGAGAAATTTTTGCCTATCTTTAAATTTTGCTAGGAAGCGCCTGGTGTCAGTTTCATTATTAGTAAAATTACAGCGCCCACCGCCCGTGAGTAGTAATTTTCTGCCTGTTTGCGCATTTTTCTCCAGGAGAATAACTTTCGCGCCGCTTTCCGCCGCCCGCCCGCCCGCCATTAAACCGGCTGGTCCGCCGCCGATAACGGCGACATCATAAATTGTATTAGTCTTTAACATATGCGATTTAGTATAACATAAACTCAGATGGTTATGACAATTTTGTTAATTTAGCTATAATATAAAGATTAAGAAGAAGGCTTTAATTTCTCGGAAAGAATTTATAATTATGCGTAATAATATTAAAATTATGGGCAGAAGTTGGAATTTTAAAAGTCATAGTCTAGCCGGCGCTTTAGCAATTATGTTAGCGGCTTTATTATGGAGTATAGACGGTTTGTTTATTAGACCGCGTTTTTATATTTTACCGGCTGAGATGGTAGTTTTTTGGGAACATTTTCTAGGTTTTATTGTTTTGAGTCCATTTATTTTTTTGAATTGGCATAAGATTAAATTAATCAGTAAAAAAAGCTGGGGAGCTTTAATCTGGATTAGTTTTTTTGGTGGAGCCTTAGGAACAATCATGATTACTAAAGCTTTTTTTGCCGCTATGGATGGGCAAGCCTCTTTTGCCACTGTTATAATTTTACAAAAACTCCAGCCGATATTTGCCTTATTTTTAGCTAGTATTTTGCTAAAAGAAAGATTGCCTCGGTTTTTTTATCTGTGGGCGGTCATTGCCGTTACTGCTAGTTATTTTATTGCTTTAGGTCAAAGTGGTCTTGATATTTCTACTATTAATTGGCAACATAGCGCCGCTCTCTTTGCCTTTATAGCGGCTTTTGCTTTTGGTTCATCTACAGTTTTTGGCAAGAGAGTTGCCAATCATTTGGATTATAAAATTGTAGCCGCTTTACGTTTTGGTTTGACGGCTATCTTAGTATTGGGCTTAGCAATTTTTACTGGCACTATTGGCCAGACATCCCAATTATCGCTTATACACTGGGAACTGTTGGGCTTAATCGTCTTAACTAGCGGAGCGGGGGCCATGTTTATTTATTATTTCGGCTTGCGTCGTGTTTCCGCTTCAGCCGCCACTATTTTAGAACTTTTTTGGCCTTTCTCTGCTTTAATTCTAGATTATGTTTTTAATCATAATTATTTAAACTATATCCAAGTAATTGCTTTTATTGTTTTACTTGTTGCTTTCTATAAAATTTATCTTTTGGATAAGTTAAAATCAGTTACTTTTAAGGCTAAGGTTATTAGTGGTAGTCAGCGCGGACGGGTACTTGGTTATCCAACAGCTAATCTGGACAAAACAGATTTGGATATTCCCCATGGTGTTTATATTGTGAAACTTCAGTTGGCGGGTCAAGATTATTTAGGCTTAATGCATTTTGGCTTTAAGGATGTTTTTGACGAACCGGTGTCTTTGGAAATTTTAATTAAAGATTTTGTGGGTGATATTTATGGACAGGAAATGTCTGTCACGGTTATTAAAAAAATTAGGGAAGTGGAGAAATTTTCTGGAGCGGAAGAGTTGCAAGTTGCCATCAAGAGAGATCTCTCTATTCTGGCTGACTTTTCTAAGGGGAAAAATATGCTATAATTACTTTAGTTAGTTTTTAGAAATTAAAGTCATGGAATATAATATTTTTTTGCAAATTAGTGCCTTGCTGGCCGTTACGGTCGGCTTGGCTTTTATTATTCGGTTTCTAAGACAGCCTTTAATAGCGGCTTATTTGGCGGCCGGTTTAGTCTGCGGTCCTTTGTTTTTAAATTTATTAGATGGTGGAACTAATCTTTATCAAGCTTTCGCTGATTTTGGCGTTGTTCTACTCTTGTTTGTGATTGGCCTAGATTTAAATTTTTCTTATTTGAAAAAAATTGGTAAAACTGCCGTTGGTATCGGTTTGTGGCAGTTTGCTTTAAATTTTATTTTAACCTTTCCTCTTGCCTTATCTTTCGGCCTCAGTTTAAAAGGCGCCTTTTTCTTATCTCTGGCGGCTTGTTTCTCTAGCACGATTGTCATCCTTAAATTACTTAACGACAAACAAGATGAAGAATCGGTTTACGGTCGCTATACCATTGGTTTATTATTGGTTCAGGATTTAATTTCTATCGCTATTTTGACCTTGTTAAGCTTTTCTTCGGCTGGTAGTGTCTTATCTGGTGGTTTAGCCGGCTTGTTGGTACCTCTTCAGGCCGTGGCTGTTATCCTGTTTATTGTCTTGGCAGCAAAATTTATTTTACCCTTTATTTTAGAGCGTATTGCCGCGTCGGGGGAATTTTTATTTATTTTTACCGTTGCTTGGTGTTTTGGGGCAGCCGCTTTAATGTATATGGCTGGCTTTTCTTTAGAACTGGGTGCCATTGCTGCCGGTTTAAGTTTGGGATCTTCTCGTTATCATTTGGAAATTGGTAGCCGCATTAAACCCTTACGTGATTTTTTTCTAGTTATTTTCTTCGTGATTTTAGGTAGTCGCGCGGACTTTAGCGATTGGTCTCATGTTATAGTCCCCGCCTTGCTTCTATCAGCAGTGGCTATAATTGCGAAGCCCTTTATTCTTTATAATCTTTTTCGGGCGCGTAGTTTTACGAGGCGTAATAGTTTTTTATCGGCTATTGTCTCGGCGCCCTTAAGTGAATTTGGTTTTATTATACTTTTTGCTGTAGCTGCTTCCGGTTATTTATCCGAGCGAGAATTGAGTATCTTTACCATAGCAGCTATTATCACTATTTTTGTTTCTTCTTATTTAATTGTTTATAGTTATAATTTATATGAATGGTTTCGTCCTTTCTTCAAGTTATTTGGGCGCGACCGTTATCAACAACCGGAGGATAATAAAGAAAATTTTGAAGCGATGATATTCGGTTATCATCGTACTGGTCAACCGATTGTGGCTGCTTTAAAAAAGAGAAAAATGAAGTTCGCTGTGGTAGATTTTAATCCGGATAATGTGAGTATGCTGGTTAAAGGTGGTGATCGTGCTTTTTTTGGTGACGCTTCTGATATTGAATTTTTAGAAGCTCTACCTTTGTCAAAAGCGAAGATAATCATTTCTACTATACCATCGCCGGAGGACCAGGCCATTCTCTTTAATTATGTTCGTTCTAGAAATAAAAAGGCTATTATCATTGCCAGCTTGTATAATAAAAAGTATTCGGAACGCCTTTATCAGGCTGGTGCCGATTATATCCTTTTGCCTCATATACTAAGTGGCGCTTGGCTGGCGGAAATAATTCAAAAAGGCGGTATGGCAGATCGGGTGTCTTGGCGTCGTCTTCGTCGGAAACAGTCGGCTAATTTATAATATATTTATTAGTCGTTTGGATGCAGCAGAAACTTTAAGAGATGAATAAAAAAATTATCTTTACAGAAGGACGGGGATACCTTATAATCTAATTATTATGAAGCGAACTAAATTATTATCAAATTTATCAGTAGTTTCTGTTTCGGTCTTGATATTATCAAGTTCTTTTTGTTTGCGACTTTTACCTAATTTAGCTTTAGCGGCTGATATGAATCATGCAACTGGTAGTCAAATGTCTATCCCTAGTGTATCTTCTTGCGGGGAAGTTATGGAGGAAGCGGTTCCGGTTACCGCACTTGACGGCCAAAGGTTGGTTACAGCTTTACCTCTATCCGATGCTTATGATTGTTGCTCAGATCAAGAGCATTATTTCAATTTTATTGTTGGTCAGGACTTATCAGTCAATGAGGCCTTGTTAGCAATAATACCCGCTGTGGACCAAGTAATTAATTTACCAATAGTAAATTTTGAGACTCAAGTAAATACTCTATCACCTCCTCAGGCGGAGGCGCTCAGCTCTGTAGTAAAAAGAGAATAGACATCAAATTATTGGCCACCCGGTTGTTAATTTAGCGTTATTATAACGTTGTTTTTCGAGGGTGGTTTTTTAGTTAATAAATATCTTTTATTTAAATATGTCTAAAAATTATCAAAAATCATCTATTTCCATTAAAGGTATGCATTGCAAATCTTGCGAAATGTTGATTGAAGAAGAATTAAGTGCTGTGCCCGGAGTTAAAGAGGTTAAGGCTGACTGGCATAATAGTTCGGTGGAGATTTGTTACGAAGGGAAGCATCCCGAGTCCAAGGAAATTTCTACGGCTATTGCTAAGGCCGGCTATGATATTGGTGAAAATGAAAAGACCGGATTTTTTAGTCGTCACCCGGAAGATTATCGTGACTTAGGAGTCGCCTTGCTTATTTTGTTTGGGATTTATTTAGCTCTTAAAGGTTTAGGTCTAAATAGTCTCAGCTTTACATCTTCTAATGATTTAACCGTGCCGGTTATTCTTTTGGTTGGTTTAACCGCTGGGTTTTCTAGTTGCATGGCTTTAGTGGGCGGTTTAATATTGGGTGTATCGGCTAAATATAGTGAACAACATCCAGAGGCGACACCGGCAGAAAAATTTTATCCTCATTTATTGTTTAACTCCGGTCGAGTATTTTCTTATGCTATTTTAGGTGGCTTGTTAGGATTATTAGGCTCCGCCTTTCAGTTATCGGTTCCGGTTTTAAGTGTTATTACGATTATTGTCGGTCTGATTATGTTACTTATGGGCTTACAACTGATTAACATTTTCCCCTGGGCCGATAAAATAAAATTTACTTTGCCGAGTGGAATAGCGCGAGCTTTTGGTATGAAGAAAAAACAGAATAGCTATAGTCATAACGGGACCTTTATGTTGGGAGCTTTAACATTTTTCTTACCTTGCGGTTTTACGCAAGCGATGCAGGTTTATGCGGTTAGTACCGGTAGTTTTTTCTCCGGAGCTATTATTATGGGTGCCTTTGCTCTTGGGACTATGCCTGGCTTACTTAGTATTGGTGGTATTACCTCGACCGTTAAAGGACTCTTTGCTCGTAGGTTCTTTCAATTCGCCGGTGTGGCCGTTATTGCTTTTGCTGTTCTTAATATCAGTAACGGTTTAAGTTTGGCCGGCATTGATGTGTCGTTTCAGCCCAGTCAAACAGCGATAACAACAACATCGTCTAGTTCTAATGTTAATTCTAATGTTGATCCTAATGTCAGAGAAGAGAACGGCGTGCAAGTTGTTTATATGAAGGAAACCGGTCGGGGTTATGAGCCTAATAGTTTTACGATTAAGAAGGGTGTTCCTGTAAAGTGGATTATTAATGCTCAGGAGCCATATTCTTGTGCTGCTTCTCTTGTATTGTCTCAGTATAATATCCGCAAGAATTTAGTGTTAGGAGAAAATATTATTGAATTTACTCCCAATCAAGTCGGCCGTGTCAGATTTTCCTGCTCCATGGGAATGTATGTCGGTGCCTTTAATGTTATTGAATAAAATTAAAATTATATGAAACAAGTATATTTAAAAATTCAGGGCATGCATTGCGCGTCCTGTGCCAATATTATTGAACGATCTTTAAAGAAAGTCCCGGGGGTTAAGGAAGGGAATATTAATTTTGTTGCGGAGAAGGCTTCAGTTTTATTTGATGCGGAACAATCAAATATTACGGATTTAATTCAAGCAGTTCAAAAAGCTGGGTATCAGGCCCAAGAATTTGATTCTCAAGATACGGAGTCTGAAACGCGAAGACGAGAAACAGAAAGTAAAAATTATTTTCGGAAATTTATTTTTAGCCTAACTCTAAGTTTGCCCTTGTTTTATTTCATGTTGTTGGATTTTTTTACTTGGCTACCAGGCGCCGGAGTCTTACCGCCCTATTTTGGAATTATTTCAATAATTCTGACGACGCCCATTCAGTTTATAATCGGTTATAGTTTTTATAGAGGACTCTGGGCAGGCTTGCGCATGAAGACCTTTAATATGGATAGTTTAGTTGCCATTGGCACTTCCACTGCTTATCTCTATAGCTTAGTTTATTATGTTGTTTATGTAGTGCAAAATGGTTCTTTAATTGGTTTAGCTGGCGCCAAAATTCCGGAATTATATTTTGAAACCGCTGCCTTTTTGTTTACTTTTGTGGTACTAGGTAAATGGTTGGAAATTAGAGCGAAGGGGCACACTTCCGATTCCATTAAAAAATTAATGGGTTTGCAGCCTAAAACTGCACGCGTTATTCGTCAGGGAGTTGTGAGTGACTTGCCGATAGAGACGGTGGTGCCAGGTGATATTGTTATAGTTCGTCCGGGAGAAAAAATTCCGGTTGATGGTCAGATTACTAAAGGTCATTCGTCGGTTGATGAGTCTATGATTACCGGGGAAAGTATGCCCACCGAAAAAGTGATAGGAGACACAGTTATTGGCGCGACGATTAATAAGACGGGTAGTTTTGAGTTTAAAGTAACACGTGTTGGCTCAGAAACAGCTTTAGCTCAAATTATTCGCTTAGTGGAAGAAGCCCAGGGCTCTAAAGCCCCGATTCAAGCTTTTGCTGATAGAATTTCTGCAGTTTTTGTGCCGACGGTAATTGCTCTAGCTTCGCTTACTTTCTTAGTTTGGTATTTTATTTTAGGAGCGGAATTAAGTTTTGCTTTAATGACTTTTACCGCCGTGATTGTGATTGCCTGTCCTTGTGCTTTGGGCTTGGCGACTCCGACCGCGTTAATGGTGGGAACCGGACGGGGTGCGGAACAAGGTATATTAATAAAAGGCGGAGAGCCTTTGGAAGCGGCTTGTAATATCCAGGTTATGGTTTTTGATAAGACAGGAACTCTAACTAAGGGGCATCCGGAAGTGACTGATATTTTAGCTTTAACATCTTTAGATAAGAATGAAGTGATGAGTATTGCTGCTAGCCTGGAAAAGATGTCGGAGCATCCTCTAGCGGAAGCGATTTATGGTCATGCCGGGAAGACGGGAATAAAACTAGTTAATGTTG
>MNUT01000004.1 GCA_001871165.1 Candidatus Falkowbacteria bacterium CG1_02_37_21
TTGAGTATTTCCGCAATAGTTTTCTTTTTAACTTTAGCTGACAACAGGGCAGATAGCTCATTTCTTTGAAATGGTTTAAAATGTTGATAGAACATATTGGTTTTGGTTATATAATTAGTAGACTCAATTATTATACATCGACCAATATGTTTTTTTATTACTATTTAGTGGTTCTTAGCTATGTTGCACTTGGGACCAGAATTCAGCGTGTCAAGATTGACTTAATTAAAATTACGTGCTATTATCAATCTATTAAATTAGATTCGAATCTCCTGAACATGTAAGTGGCCTTGAGAAAATCGGGTCACTTATTTTTATTATAATGAAAACTGAAGAAACTCAGCTTAAATTTTCGGATTTAGGCATCAGCGCTTCTATTTTAGCGGTGCTCAAGAAGATGGGACTAGAAGAACCGACGCCTATTCAAAGAAAGACTATTCCAGTGGCTATCACTGGTCAAGATCTTATCGGTGTAGCCCAGACGGGAACCGGTAAGACTTTTGCTTTTGGTATTCCTATGCTCCAACGCATTGGCTCCACCAAAGGCCATGGTTTGGTTATTGCTCCTACCAGGGAATTAGCTTTACAAGTAGAAGAAAGTTTAAAGAAATTAGGTCAGTCTTTGGGACTGCGCACAGCTAGTTTAATTGGTGGTGAAAGTTTGGATCGTCAATTATTTCAACTGCGCAAGAAACCGCATATTGTCGTAGCCACTCCGGGTCGTTTGATTGATCACTTGAAACGTCATACTTATAAACTGGAACAAGTAAATATTTTGGTGCTGGATGAAGCGGATATGATGCTAGACATGGGCTTTGCTCCGCAGATTCAAGAAATCATGAAGCAAATGCCTTTAAAGCGTCAGACTATGTTATTTTCCGCGACGATGCCGGTTGCTATTGTTAAGATTGCCGCCGCTTACATGAAACTCCCGATTAGTATTGAAGTCGCTCCCCCCGGTACAACGGTCGATCAAATTGATCAAGAAATTTTTATTATTCGCAATGAAGACCGTTTTAATTATTTGGAAAAAATATTAACACGTTACAAAGGTTCAGTTTTGGTTTTTGTCAGAACTAAGCATGGCGTAAAAATGTTGACTAGTAAATTAGTTTCTCTGGGTCAAAGAGCGGTAGAAATTCATTCTAACTTATCATTAAGTCGACGTCGCGCTGCTTTAGCTGGCTTTAAGTCTAAACGCGATCGTATTTTAGTGGCGACTGATGTCGCGGCTCGTGGTCTAGACGTTAGTGGTATTGAAGTGGTAGTTAATTATCATTTGCCTGATAATACTGGTGACTATGTCCATCGTATTGGCCGTACTGCCAGAGCGGGGCAAGCCGGTAAAGCTATTAGTTTTGCCACTCCTGATCAACAGAGAGAAATTAGAGATATTGAAAGATTAATTAATAAGAGTATTAAACGCACAGAGTTTGTTAAATTTTCTGATGTTAGAACCGCTAAATCTTCTGGACCTAGTCGTGGTCGTGCTCCTTATAGAGGGCGACGCACTAATAGTAGTTCTTATAGTAATTCTCAGGGTGGACAGTCGGAAGGACGTTCAGGGAATCAATCAAGAGGACAACGAACAACGCCTCGCAGTGTCTCTTCGTCTCGTCGTTTTAGCAGACAGCGCAGTTACGGAACAGGACGATAAAAAATTAGGAAGCGAGATACTTAGTCTCGCTTTTTCTTTTTGACGCTCTCCCTGAAAAATGCTATTTTATAGATACACTTTTTACAATATGTCTAAGCTTATTAAAAAGATAAAAAAAATATTTAAGACTTTTGGCCCAGGAATAATTACGGGTGCAGCTGATGATGATCCTTCCGGTATTGCCACTTATACTCAAACTGGCGCTCAATTTGGTTATGGGCAATTATGGATCGTCATTTTTATGTTACCGCTCATGACAGCTATTCAGGAGGCCTGTGCTCGTATTGGCGCGGTCACTGGTCGCGGTTTGACGGCGGTAATTAAAGAAAATTACAATCAAAAAATCCTTTACGGAGCCGTGATGTTAGTTGTAGTGGCTAATACCATTAATATTGGCGCGGATATCGGCGCCGTAGCCGCTGCTGCTCGTTTAATTATTCCTCTTAATTTTGCCGTTTTAGCCGTAGGTTTTACCGCTTTAATTTTAATTTTAGAAATTTTTACTTCTTATAAATTTTATTCTCGTATTTTAAAATGGTTAGCTTTAGCGTTGTTAGCTTACCCTTTGACGGTTTTCTTTATTAACCATCCTTGGAAGGAAATTTTTATTTCTACAATTTGGCCACATATAGAATTAAATTTTGAATTTTTCTTTATTATCACTGGTGTCCTGGGAACGACTATCTCTCCTTATATGTTTTTTTGGCAGGCCTCCCAGGAGGTAGAAGAAGAAAAAGAAAAACATTTAATTCGTCGCGACGGTAGCACAAAAATTGGTAAAAGTTTTATAAAAAATTTGCGTCTAGATAATTTTGCCGGCATGTTAATGTCGGAGGTAGCGACTTGGTCCATTATTGTCGTGGCCGCCACGGTTCTGCATGGTAATGGTATCACTAACGTCGCAACTGCCGCCGATGCTGCTAAAGCTTTAGAGCCTTTAGTCCAAACTTTTCCTTATTCTGGTTTTTTGTCTAAATTAATTTTTTCTACCGGCATTATCGGTTTAGGTTTGTTAGCCATTCCAGTTTTGGCCGGTTCCGCCGCCTATGCTTTCACGGAAGCCTTTAATATGAAGGAGGGATTGAATTTAAAGATAAAAAAAGCTCATGGTTTTTATGGCGTGATTATCGTTGCCACCCTGGTTGGCCTATTTATTAATTTCATCGGCATTAATCCCATTCAAGCTTTAGTCTTTACTGCTGTTTTTAATGGTGTAGCAGCTGTCCCTCTGATATTCTTAATTGCTAAGATTGCTAATAACAAGAAGATAATGGGTGAATATAGTAGTGGCTGGCTCTCCAATATTTTTGTTTGGATTACTTTTTTTGTAATGTTGGCGGCAGCGTTAGCGATGTTTTATACTTTAGGACGAAGCTAGCGTAATCCTATATATGTCTAAGATATTTTTCTAGGCATTTTGTTAAAATATAAATATGAATCTTTTCTTGAATTATTTATTATTAGCTTTTTTATTCATAGTCTTGGGGGCTTGTGCTGATTTAGCCGTTCAAAACATTAAATATATTGCTACCGCCTTAAGAATGAGAATATTTGCCTTAGGAGTACTCTTGGGCGTAATAACTTCTTTACCGGAGCTTTCAGTGGGTCTTAATGCTAGCCTGGAAGGGGTAACGGCTCTTTCGGTCGGCAATTTAATTGGTGGCGTTATTGTCCTTATTGGTTTTGTTTTGGGCGCTAGTTTGTTGTTTGGTCGGCAAATTAAAACCGATAAAAGCATGAAAAGCTTAATTCCGGAAGCTTTATTTATTCTTCTTCCTATACTTTTAGGTTTAGACGGCAAATTTGGTTTGATAGACGGATTAATCTTGGTTATATTTTATTTTACTCTTTTATTTTATCTCTATCGTTTTAATCGGACCCTGACCGGCGACGAAGTAGTATTTTTAGAAAGAAGTAAAATTATAAAATCATTATTCTTAGCTTTGATCGGCATGGCCGGTATGATGCTGGCGGCGCATTGGGTAATATTAATGACTGTTGATTTACTAACCACACTTAATATTAGTAAGTTGTTTGTTGGAATGTTTGTTTTTTCTATTGGTACTAATTTACCGGAAATAATTATTACTTTTACTTCCTGGCGGCGCCAGGCCATGGAATTATCAGTTAGTCATTTAATGAGTTCCGCTTTTTCCAATATTTTAATTCTTGGCTTGTTATCGGTTATCAATCCTATTGCTTTTACTCTTAGCCCAACTTATTATGTTTTAGCTATTTTTCTGATTATATTGATTATTGCTTTTTCTATTTTTGTTTATACCAACAAACGCTTAGATAGGCGCGAAGGATCGGTCTTATTAGCTATTTATCTTTTATTCTTGTTTACAAATATTTATATTATTAGTCGTTAGTTCTTAGAGACTAAAAATAAAAAAACAGACCCGTTGTTCAGCGAGCCTGTTTTTTATTTTGGCATTTTATAATTTTATTTCCAAATTATAATAATATCTTTTTTAATGGTATTGAATGATTCTTGATAGCCGGTTGGGTAATTACGTATGGCATTAAATAGTAAAGTGGAGTCATAACGATAGAGTTCGCCATGTTTAGTGCCAGGATCATTAGTAATAAACTCATCTTTGACTGAGTCATAGCCACGAATGACTAACACATGATGTTCCGGCCCGGGCGGAGTGAAATAAGGATTGCCTAGAACTTGGCCGTTCATAGGCGCTACCACAATATTAGCTTTTTTTAATTCCGCAATTATATCTTCGCGACTAACTCCTTGTTTCAGAGAAACTTTTTGATAATTAAAATAATCTTTATAAATCCAATTAACAGCATCGGCGGCTGTGATGTCGCGATATTCTCCATATTTTTTAAGAAGATAGTCGGAGGCCGCCAAGATTGTTTCATTAGCCTCTTGTTGACCAATACTTTTAATACTTTGAGTCCATTTAATAGCCATAAGAGCCGAAGCTTCTTCACAACCATCTTGTAGGCGCTGATCATTCCAATTCCCGTAAGGAGCCTGAGAAGTAAAAGGAACGTTTAAAAGAATAGCGGTATTGTTGTTAGTTTGTATAACATTATCATTAATATTAGCAGTTGATATTTTCAATAAGTCTGCGTTAGTAATACCTCTACCCAGTTCTCGCATGATTTGCCAAGCGTCGATTGGCCGTCCGAGATAATATTTTTTGTGATCTAAGGGGTAAATGTAATAAGCTTCGCCGTGTGATTCCGTGTCTAGAAGAATTAGACCGGATAATCTATCCGGAAAAATTTCCGTGTTCACTATGAAGTCATGCTTAGTACCCAGTGATAACTTTTTCATTACTTCAAAAGCATCCGCCGGTCGGCCTAGGTAATAGCGGTTTTGATTGGCGGGGTAGATATACCAAGCCTCGCCATGTTCTTCTACTTGTAAAAATATATAACCGGATATTGTTTTATTGAGAGTTGCGGCCCGAGTAACAGAAAAGCTAAAAAAGGAGATTATTATAAGAAAACAGGCCAAAATAGTCAATACAGACAAGTTAATCTTATTTTTTATCATATCAAAAATATAGCATATTAACGGAATAATAGACATGAGACTCGGGATTTGAATTTTGGTTTAAGGGGATAGACTAAATTTTATTTTTTTGCTATATTTTAATAAACATTTTTATTTAAATAATAATATTATATTTATGTCTCAGAGAAACAAAATAACATTAATTTTGTTTCTTATTCTTTTTATTGGCGCCGGTTTTATTATCTATTATGGTCGACCAGTGATGAAAATAAAACAAACTAATAGTAATCAGGTAGTTAGTGACAATAATGATATTTCTGTTACTCCAACTTTTACAGAGGATAGTATAAACAATATGATGAACCCGTCTTATACCTTGACTGAAATTATGGCTCATAATAATGCTGATAATTGTTGGTCAGCTATTAATGGCGATGTTTATGATTTGAGTACTTGGGTTAGTCGTCATCCGGGCGGGTCACAAAAGATTATAAATATGTGCGGGGAAGACGCCTCAAGTGGTTTTAATGGTATGCATGGCAGTTCTACTTCGGCTAAGGCCGCGTTAGTTCTTTTAAAGATTGGGTCTTTAAAGTAATCACTAAATAATATGAATAATTTATCTTTAAAAATATTACGTTATAGCTGGGTCTTACTTTTTCTCTGGTTCGGTTGGCAACAAATGATAAATCCCGGAGCCTGGACAGCATTTTTACCGGAATGGACGGGATATTTTCCTATTCCCGCCGAGATGTTAATTCAGCTTAATGGTTGGCTAGAGATAATCGGCGCGATTTTACTCTTGTTTGGTGCTTATATTCGCCCAGTGGCTATTATTTTATCTCTTCATCTCCTGGGTATCGCTATTACGGCTGGAGGAGCGATTGGTGTCAGGGACTTTATTTTAGCTATGATGGGGCTTTCTTTAGCGGTAGCTGAGCCTGATGATTGGGCTATTGATAAAAAATAAAAATAGTGTTAATTTTTATTAAAATAAAAAGTAATTAATTAGTTATTTAACAATCTTGGGAGGTAGTCATGTCAAAAGCCAAAGAAATAATAATATCTCTATTAGAATCAGCCGGGATTACGGTTAATGGAGATGAACTTTATGATATACACGTTCATAATGAAGGATTTTATAAAAGAGTCTTAACAGAGGGTTCCTTAGGTTTAGGGGAGTCTTATGTGGAGGGTTGGTGGGACGTAGAGTTTCTAGATCAGTTTTTTCATAAAATTTTAGTTGCTCATTTGGATAAAAAAATAAAAGGCAATTGGAAATTACTATTTTTTTATTTACGTAGTATATTATTTAACCAACAAACTCGCAGTAGAGCTGATAAAGTTGCTAGTTATCATTATGATGTCGGTAATGATCTTTATCAAAGTATGCTTGGCTCAACCATGGCTTATACTTGCGGGTACTGGCGCACAGCTGCCGGTCAGACAATTATTGATCCAGATTTAGCTCAAGAAGCTAAGTTTAACCTGGTGTGCCGCAAGTTGAAGCTAAAAGTAGATCAAGAAATTCTGGATATTGGTGGTGGTTGGGGAAGTTTTGCTAAGTACGCTGTCATTAATTATGGAGTTAAGGTGACAGTCATAGTTAATTCTCAAGAGCAATATATCTTAGGGAAACAATCATGCTCTTATCTCGGAGAATCTATAAAGTTTCTATTACAAGATTATCGGGATGATTTTACTGGTCTGTTTGATCATATTATTTCCCTCGGTATGTTCGAACATGTTGGGTATAAAAATTACTCGACGTATATGAAACTAGTAGCTACTCATTTAAAAGATGACGGTCTATTCTTACTACACACCATTGGCGGTAACTACTCAACCAAGCATATTAATTCTTGGTTAGAAAAATATATTTTTCCGAATTCTATGTTGCCCTCTATTAAACAGATAGGGGCTGCTATAGAAAATATTTTTGTTATGGAAGATTGGCATAATTTCGGTCCCGATTATGATAAAACTTTAATGTGGTGGTTCAAGAACTTTGAGGATAGAAAAGAGTTATGGAGCCATGAGAGCTATAAATATGATAAAAAATTTTATCGTATGTGGACATACTATCTACTTAGTTGCGCCGGCGCTTTTCGGGCCAGAGATATACAGCTATGGCAGATAGTGCTTTCTAAGAATGGATTGCGGGGCGGATATCGCTCAATTCGCTAGTATTGATTTAAAAGCTTCGGGAAACTGAAGCTTTTTTTATTTTTAGATATGTTATAATATAAATTGGTCTAAATTATGTATAAGCTCGGAACCAGGCCGTTTTTTGCTATTTATGAAGCAAATTTTTAAGTTAAAATCAGATTTTAAGCCAGCCGGCGATCAGCCAATGGCTATAAGTAAACTCCAAGATGGCTTGGAGAAGGGTTTTGATTACCAAACTTTATTAGGCGTTACTGGTAGCGGTAAGACCTTTACGGTTGCTAATATTATCCAGTCCACTAATAAACCAGTTTTAGTTATTGCTCCTAATAAGGCTTTAGCGGCTCAATTATATAGAGAATATAAAAATTTTTTCCCCGATAATGCTGTTCATTATTTTGTTTCTTATTACGATTATTATCAGCCGGAAGCCTATTTGCCAATAACCGATACTTATATAGATAAAGAGGCGATGATTAATCAGGAAATAGATCGTCTGCGTCACGGAGCGACATCTGCCTTGGTTTCTCGTCGCGATGTTATTATAGTGGCTTCGGTTTCTTGTATTTATAATTTGGGTGTGCCGCTTACTTATTTGGAGTCTCGTTTAGTTTTAGAGAAAGGGAAACCTATGGTACGCAGCGATTTAATTAAACAATTGGTTAAGATTCAATTTAAACGCGTGAGCGGAGAAATGAAGCGGGGCGAATTTCGGGTACGAGGCGATATTTTTGAAATCAGACCGATGTCGGAAAATGTTGTCTATCGTTTAGAATTAAATCAACAGCAAGTCTCAGATTTAACAATCATGGACAATACGACAAAAAATATCATTGATAATTTAGAGGAGATGGTAATTTTCCCGCCCAAGCATTTTGTTTCTACCAGCCCACAAGTAGCGGCGGCAATTTGTAATATTAAAGCCGAGTTAAAAGATAGATTAACTTACTTTAAAAAGGAGGGCCTGTTGTTAGAAGCGGAAAGATTAGAACGACGGACTAAGTATGACATGGAGATGTTAAAAACCTTAGGTTATTGTCATGGTATTGAAAATTATTCTCGTCATTTAACAGGCAAGTTAGCCGGAGAAGCTCCCGATGCTTTATTAGCTTATTTTCCCTGGAAAGATGGTAAGCCGGATTTCTTAACCATTATTGATGAATCTCATATTGCGGTACCGCAAATTAAAGGCATGTATAATGGCGACCAAGCTCGTAAAAAAGTTTTGTCTAAGTATGGCTGGCGCCTACCGTCTGCTCTGGATAATAGGCCTTTAAAATTTTCTGAGTTTGAACAACGTATTGGTCAAGTTATTTTTACTAGTGCTACGCCCGGTGATTTTGAGTTAAGACATTCTAAGCAAATTGCTGAGCAAGTTATTAGACCGACCGGTTTAGTTGATCCGGAAATAGAAATTCGTCCGGTATTTAATAAAAAAGAAAATTATAGTCAGATAAATGACGTCATGGCTGAAGTGAAACGACTGGCGCCTTTGGGCGAGAGGGTTATTATTAATACTTTAACCAAAAAACAAGCGGAAGATTTAAATACTTATCTTAATGCTCAGGGTTTACGGTCTAATTATTTGCATTCGGATATTAAGACTATGGAGAGAATGAATATTCTGAAAAATTTCCGGAGCGGTGAGTTTGATGTTTTAATTGGTGTTAATTTATTGAGAGAAGGTTTGGATTTACCGGAAGTAACTTTGGTGGCTATTTTAGACGCTGATAGGGAAGGGTTCTTGCGCAGTCAGACTTCTTTAATGCAAACTATGGGGCGTGCGGCCAGAAATGTGAAGGGAAAAATAATATTGTATGCCGATAAAACCACCGATTCAATGCGTCGGGCGATTAACGAGGCGGAAAGACGACGTGTTAAGCAGTTAGCTTATAATAAAAAGAATAATATTAAACCACAAAATATAACTAAAAAGATTGAAGAGTTTTTAGACTTAGCAGAAAAATAATATATGTCAGAAAAACTGATTATTCGCGGGGCGCGCATGCACAATTTAAAAAATATTAGTTTGGAAATACCGCATAATAAATTGACGGTAATTACTGGCGTGTCCGGTAGCGGTAAATCTTCTTTAGCTTTTGATACTATTTTTGCTGAAGGGCAGAGACAGTACGTAGAATCTTTATCGCCTTACATGAGGCAGTTTTTAGGACAGAAAAAACCAGCGGAAGTGGATGAAATTATTGGCCTGGCTCCTTCTATATCTATTGATCAAAAAGCTTTATCTCATAATCCTCGTTCTACGGTGGGAACTTTAACTGATATTTACGATTACTTGCGTGTTTTATATGCTCGGGTAGGAGAAGTTTTTTGCCCTCTCTGTGATACAAAAATAGAAAAGTTGAGCGTAGAGGAAATGGTGGATATTATTATTAATCGTGGTCAGGAGTTTGAAGAAGAATATGTAACTATTCTGTCGCCCATTGTCCGTGATCGTAAGGGTGAATATTATCAAATTTTATATAATTATCTTTCTCTTGGTTACGGCGAGTCACGAATTGACGGAAAAATGCATTCTTTACGCGAACAAGTTAAGTTAGCTCCCAAACAGAAACATGATATTGATATTGTGATTGATAAAATAATGTTAAACGATCAAAGTCGTTTGTTTGAGGCGGTAGAAAATTCTTTAGCTTATAGCCAGGGCCTGGTTATTGTTCAGTATGGTAAGCAAGAGTTTCTTTTATCCTCAAACTGGACCTGTCCGAATGATAATTTTTCTTTTCCGGAAGTTGAGCCGCGTCTTTTTTCTTTTAACTCGCCGCATGGTGCTTGCCCGGAATGTATGGGCTTAGGTTTGACCAGTGTTTTTTCTGATAAAGATTGTACAGTCTGCCGAGGCGAACGTTTACGACCGGAAGCTTTGGCTGTTAAGATAAATGGTAAAAATATTGCGGCGGTTAGTAAGTTACCAATCAATCGTACTTTGGAATTTTTTAATGCTTATTACGAGAAAATGACTAAGCGGCAAAGAGCTATCGCCGAAAATGTGGTAGTTCAGATTATAAGTCGTTTGGAATTTTTACTTAAAGTAGGTTTGCACTACATATCTTTAGATCGTAAAGCTCATAGCTTGTCGGGTGGTGAAGCCCAGCGTATTCGTCTCTCTTCGCAAATTGGCTCTCACTTATCACGCACCCTTTATGTTCTAGATGAGCCGACTATTGGTTTACACGAACGTGATACGGAAAAATTGATAGAAACGCTACAAAAATTACGCGATAAAAATAATACCGTAATTATCGTGGAGCATGATGAGCGGACAATTTTAAAATCTGATTATTTAGTGGACTTAGGACCTTTAGCCGGTGTGCATGGTGGAGAAGTAATGGCTATCGGTGAGACAAAAGATTTACTAAATGCCAAGAAAAATAGAACAGCCCAAAAAAAATCTTTAACCTTACAATATTTATCGGGTGAGAAAAAAATTGAACTGCCCCTTAAACGACGCGAACAAAATCATGGTTCTTTAAAAATTAGAGGAGCCTACGCCAATAATTTAAAAAATCTAAATGTAGAAATACCGCTTGGTCGCTTGGTCGGTATTAGTGGCGTGTCCGGTTCAGGAAAATCATCCTTGCTTTATGATGTGCTTTATAAAAATATTACGCATATTAAGAATAGACCAGGTAATGCTAAATTAGAGCATGTCAAAGAGGTAAAGGGAGTAGAATATATAAATAAGGTAGTTGTGATTGACCAATCTCCTATTGGGCGAACACCTCGCTCTAACCCCGCTACTTATACTGGGATTTTTACCCCGATTCGCGATTTTTTTGCCTCATTGCCGGAAGCGAGAGAAAGAGGATATTCTATCGGTCGTTTTAGTTTTAATCGCCCTGGTGGGCGTTGTGAGGCCTGTCAGGGGGCAGGAGCTAACCTAATTGAGATGCACTTCTTACCGCCAGTCTTGGTAGAGTGTGAAGTCTGTCGCGGTCAACGTTTTAATCGAGAAACCCTGCAGGTTAAATATAAAGGAAAAAATATTGCCGATATTTTAGACTTAACTATTGATGAAGCTATAATTCATTTTAAAGATAATTATTTCATTACCGATAAACTTAAAGTCTTAGCTTCCGTCGGTTTAGGTTATTTAAAAATTGGTCAAAGTGCCACTACTTTATCAGGTGGTGAAGCGCAGCGTATTAAAATTGCCAAAGAACTAACTCATACTCTAGGTAAACGGACTTTGTATCTTTTAGATGAACCAACTACCGGTTTACATTATTATGATATCGCTATGCTTTTAACAGTTTTAAATAAACTAGTAGAAAAAGGGAACTCAGTTTTAGTAATTGAACATAATATGCATATGTTAAAGTCTATGGACTATATTATTGATCTCGGCCCGGACGGTGGTGAAGCGGGTGGACGTTTAGTGGGAGCTGGCGTCCCGGAAGATATTGTCAGAAAAGAAGAAAGTGTGACCGGTAAATATTTAAAGGATTATCTTAAATAAGTGATTGCTTTAATATAGATTTATTTGTATGGCCTTAAAGTTAAAAAATAAATTAAAGGACATACCAAAAAAACCTGGTATTTATTTTTGGCTGGATAAAAAAGGTCATATTTTATATGTGGGTCGGGCCACTAGTTTAAAAAATCGCCTTAGTCAATATTTTCAAAAAAATGTTGATAGGCGTATTGCAGAAATGGTAGAGCAGGCGGTTGACATTAAATACGAAGAAACCGAGACTTTATTGGAGGCTATAATTTTAGAAGCCAAAAACATTAAAAAATATTGGCCGAAATATAATATCGTAGATCGGGATGATCGTTCTTTTATTTATGTGGTAATTCCTAAAACTACTTATCCCAAACCTATTATTGTCCGGGGCAAAGATTTAAAAAAATTTCCCGCCAGTAAAGCTAAGGTCTTCGGTCCTTATCAATCTTTTCATCTCTTACAAAGCGCTTTACGTCTGATTCGTCGTGTATTTCCCTATAGCACTTGTCGGACTAAAAGTGGCCGGCCCTGTTTTGATTATCAGATTGGGTTATGCCCCGGTTCCTGTTTAGGCATTATTTCCGCCGCTGATTATCAAAAAAATATCAGGAACATTATTTTATTGTTAAACGGTGAAAAAAAGCGTTTAACCAAGAAATTAATGAAAGAAAATCCTGATAAGATTAGAGCTCTAAAACATATTCAAGACGTTTCTTTACTATCCCGTGAGGATGATTTAGGGGAAACTCGTTTGAATCGTTTAGAGGGTTATGATATTTCTCATCATAGCGGTCAGGAAAGCTATGGCTCTATGGTAGTTTTTGAAAATGGCGAAGCTAATCCCGTTCAGTATCGTTTATTTAAAATAAAAGAAGCTCCGGCCGGAGATGACGAAAGAGCTTTAGCGGAAGTCTTATTGCGTCGTTTTAAGCATGAAGAATGGCCGCGTCCGGAATTAATTATGATTGATGGCGGTTCACCCCAAATTAGTTTTTTAAGTCGTTTTTTTAAAAAAGAAAATATTAATATTCCTTTAGTGGGTATTTCTAAGTTTGGCGGCGATAAATTAGTTTTTGCCAGTGGCACTAAAATGGCTTTAAAAGATTTAGCTAATAATATTAAAGCTACTCTTTTAAAAATGAGGGAAGAGGCTCATCGTTTTGCAAACTATGGACGAAAAAGAAAGAGTAGAATTAAATAAAAAACCGGTACTATATTAAATAGACCGGTCTTACTTTACTCATTTGAAATACTTCTTAAATATTCTGGCAAATCATCAATAGAGTAAACTATGTCTTTAACTCCATTAAGATAAAATTCCGGGGCTGTATTTACTCCGGAAACTACGCCAACAAACTTTATTGGCGGTTTGCTGTTTAAAGTAGCAGCCAAATCGTATTTAACCGTATCTCCAAAATAAATGGTATTTTCCGGTTGGCAATTTTTAGTTGCCGCCCATTCAAATAATGGCTCAAACACCCTACCATCGGGTTTATGGTATTTTGTATCTTCTGGGGTTTGAATATAGTTGAATACATCCAAATCAAAGCCTAGATTTTTTGATAGTTTGAGCAAGCTATCAATGTCTCGGCTGGTTAATAAGGATACAAGACAATCACGTCTACGAAGTTCATCTAATGTCAAGAAAAATTCTTCATTTATCTCACATGTGAAAGGTATTTCTTTCTCAGTCTCAAGAAATGCTTGCACATGTTCGGCTGTTCCGCCAACATAACGACAAACTATGTTGGCTAAAACATCAAATTTCTCGCCCCAAAGGGGTCTTAAATAATCATGGGATACAGGCGATAAACCTATCAACTTTAAAACAGTATTTACTTTATTGAAACCCGCAATAGTAGTATTAATTGTTGTTCCGTCAAAATCAAAGGAAAAATGTTTAACAAAACTAGTTTTTTGAGTTGTCATCACAACCCTCCTTTATTGTTAAAAAACTATTTATTATATTAATAACTAATATTTAACATATTGCCCCTTTGTAAGTCAAGTTTACGTCCAACATGTTTGCTCAGTTTACGCACATTTCGGACAAATGACAAGAGGCTTTAGACGTAGATTCGGTAATAATAGTAGCCTGCTCAATATTTTTAATAATTTCTTGCCAAGCGGCTACTTGGCCACGATGTTTTCTCAGTAATTTAATCTTAAGCCGCTGCTGAGTTAGAATCGAGGTTTGTCCAGTCGCTATTTCTCGCGGTGTTCGTTTAAGCGGATCTGAGTCTAATGGTTTTTTGGTATTATAGTATTCCATGTAATCTTCTAGAATTTT
>MNUT01000022.1:66-13775 GCA_001871165.1 Candidatus Falkowbacteria bacterium CG1_02_37_21
TTTTGTTTGTAGTTTTATTGTTGTTGATTATTAATAATTACAGCAGGCGTTTAGATTGGCGTTTATTATTATTTTTACCGCCTTTGTTTTATTTATGGGCCTCTCTTCACGCCAGTTTTCTTTTAGGCTTAGGATTACTAGCCGCTTGGATGGGAATTAAAATTTTTGAAAGAATTATACGGCGTTTCCCCCTTTTTTCTCGCTTGAATTTCTTTGAAGTCCTATCTAATCGTCATATTTTATTTTTTTGCGGAGCATCAGTTTTATCAATAGGGGCGACGCTCTTAACCCCTTATCATGTCAAACTTTATTCTTTCCTTAAAGACTATCAGAGTAATTTCTATCGCAGTCATATTCAAGAATGGCTGTCGCAATTTTCCTTCCCCTTCACTTATTGGCAGTTGGCTTATTTAGCCTTTGTTGTGTTGTTCCTGTCGCTGTACATTTATTATGTCCGTCGTCGAAAAATTTTGTCTATTAATATTTGGAATTTATTTTTATTGCTATTCTTTGTTTTTTTAAGTTTTCAGTCTCGTCGTCATTTTCCTCTGATGTTTGTCGCCACGTTTTGGTTTATGCTGGAGATTCAGGCTTTAGTGTGGCCGGTGATACCAAATAAAAAACCGTTGTCTTATAACGCGTGGCTCTCTGTCTATTTATTAACTTGTTTATTACTAGTGACAACCTTTCAAATTACACAGATTAATTTTAGTAATAGGCCTTTCCAGTCATTCTGCAAAGATTATCCTTATGAGTCTGTAGAATTTCTGAAAAATCATCGGGAATATGATGACGCTCGCCTTTTTAATCATTATGCCTGGGGTGGTTATTTGATTTGGACTTGGCCAGAGAGGAAAACGTTTATTGATGGTCGCTTGCCCCAGGTGCCCCTAGCTGGGCACACCTACTTGGAAGAGTATTACGAATTTTTTAAAAAGGATGGTCAGATTGGAGATAAGTTAAATCAATATGATATCGCTTTAGTGCTTCTGCCGGCTCAAGATAAAAATTTAACGGCTAAGCCTTGGGAAAAGTTTTTATTTATGATTACTGACGAAGAATTAGTAGCTCATAATTATTTACGTGATTACTTGCAGTCATCGAGTAACTGGCAGATCTTACATAGTGATCAAGCAGCGGTAGTTTATGGAAGAAATCCTTAAAAAATATCACGATAATGTTTTAGTTCGGCTAGATTCTTTTTTGTGTCCGCTAGGATAATAATTAGATCCAGCTGAACGGTCTCTAGAGAAATTTTATTTTCGTGGCAGTAGCTTAGAGCGGCCAGTTTTAAGTTATTAGTCTGCCGCGCCGTGAGAGGATTTTCTTCTTGACTGGCGACAGAAATAACGCGAGTTTTTACCTCCACAAAAATAATTTTTGCTTTATATTTGGCGATGATATCTATCTCTTGTCGCTTAATTCTATAATTAGTAGCGATGATTTTATAATTATTTTTTTGCAAATATTTTTTTGCTAGCATTTCGCCGCGTTGGCCTAGATTTTGACGCTCCGTCATATTATTATTTAAAAACCCTCCGTGAGAAGGGTTTTTATTTTGGCTTTTAATTTCTTAGATGATTATGGTAGATATTTTTTTCTTTCTTCCTCTTGTTCCCGTTCTTTTTTATGAACACTGGTAATTCTAAGAGTTATGAACATAAATATTAAGCGAGCTAACATCGCCAGGAACCAAATCGCAATCCAAAAACGAGCTGCCAAGAAAGGCACACTTTCGTAATTAAGAAAGAAGATCAATAAGCCGACGGCGATGTTTGTTAAACTGAAGGCATATAGACGTTTAAAAAATCCGCGGTATATTCCTTTTCTGATTTTTATAGCAAATGATATAACGGCCAGAATTACTAATAGGACTAGAAAGCCAATAAAAATTTGTTGTCCCAAAGGAGCGAGAGATTCTGGCTGTAAGTCAAACCAGTAACTGAGCGTAAAAAGATGATTCATATTTATAATTTAGTTAAAATTAAACCGTAATGATAAGGACCGGCCTCAAACTCTTCTTGAACTTGTAAGCCGATTTTGGTTACGGCATTTTTTAATGATTCTAGGCGGACGCGTTTTTCTAGGGCTGGACCAAAAGGTAAATCGCTATTTTTCCATTCTACGATCATTAAGCGTCCCCCTCTTTTAAGAAGACGGATTGCTTCACGTAGAATTTCTATTTTGTGTTCTGATTGATGGAGGATATTAACAAGCAGAGCTCCGTCCAGACTATTAGTTTCTATTTTTGTCGCTTTAAAAATCTCCAGATTACTCCAAATAGTATGAATTTGTGGTAAGTTATTTTTTGTTGCTTCTCGTTTGATTTCCACTAAAGTTGATTGTAAAATATCCACCGCATAAACTTTGCCCTGTCGCCCGACTAAGCGAGCCAAAGGAAAGACAAAGAATCCGAAATTACCGCAACCTAATTCCGCTACATGTTGTCTTTCTTCTGTCCCTAAACGTCGTAAAATATCATTGATATTGAATAGGGTGGTTTTATTTATTTCAGGCATATTTATTCAACTAATATTTGTCTAGTGATTGTTTGACTCTGACTGTACTTTTTTTGAGCGCTGATGATTATGTTATTTAAGCCCTTTTTTAGATTGATGGTTTTAGAGAACACACCATTGTCGTTGTTTAGAGTAATTTCGTTGTTAATACGGACCTCTGCTCCGGCCTCAGTCTGGCCACTTACAGTAATTATATTATCATGAATAAGCAGATTTTGGGATGGCGCGGTAATTATTAATTCTGGCGGCAAAACTATTTTTTTGAAGTAAGTCACTAAATACAGGAGACAAGCCAGAACGGTGATAATGATAATAGCATTTTTGACAATTTTAGGGAAAACAATGAACTTATTTTTTGCGACAATTTTTTGTGAGAAAGGATCGCTTGTAGATTCGGTAGTGGCTGCTTGTTTTAACAGTTCGGCGGTATTTAGCTTGAGAAATCTGGCATATTGTTTTAAAAAATTTTTACCATATAGACCGGCTGGAAGTTTGTCCCAGTTTTCCTCTTCTAAAGCGCTGATGTATTCTGGTCGGATTTGTAAAATTTTGGCGACTTCTTCAATTTTTAACTTTTTTAAACTTCGCGCTTGACGAAGCCTTTCTCCCAAAGTTTCATCCAAAGGTAATTTTTTGGGAATAAAATTAGTCATGGGACAAAATACTAAATACTTGTTTCTTTTATAAATAAACTGAAGTGGGCTATAGGTGTAAGAGATTGGTGTTTTGAGTGCCGGTCGGAATAATGAGACTGACGGTTTGAGGTGCAGTTTCCGGTACTTTTTTAGTTCCGTCCCATTTTAGACCAATAGACGCCAAAACAAATTGTATAATCAGGTAGCTGGAGAAGACTATTATTAGACCAATAACAGCGGCGATAAGTATTTTTTTAGCTTGCCCAACAGTATCTGCTGATCCGGCGGAAATTAGGAACATAAAGCCGCCATAAATAAACATCACTAAAGAGAGGGATCCGACAATTCCTAAAATCCACTTAGAAACATTAATAGCGAGGCGAACGAAGTCATCTAAGGCGTAGTCGCCACAGTAAGTAGCATCGTAGCCGCCGGTGGCGGGATTTTTACAAGTTGCCGCGCTAGTATTTCCGGTAGCAGACGGTAAAATAGGTGTTGAGGTTTGTCCGTAAGCCGGAGCTGCAATTAAAACAGTGAAGCTTAACAGTAGTGTTATAAATAAAATATTTTTTTTCAACATAGAATAAATTCTAGCTTTAATGAATTTAATTAATAGTCTGCTGGACCTTAGCTGCTGTCGTATCAATAATATTTTGTATTTTATCGTTAGCACTAATGAGAGTGGCATTAACCATTTCTTGAATAGCATTTTCTGCTGCCGGGGCGTTAATGCCTTTGTACCAACTTCTGGCGGTTAGAACTTGATCGGCGAAGACTCCGATTTGGTTATCATTTCTTTGTTCGCCGACCAAGGAACGCAGGGCTGTTGGTTTTTTAGTTATGTCCAAATAACTTTTAACCTGCTCAGCTTTAGTCATAAACTGAATAAAGTCCCAAGCCTCATTTTGATGAGCGCTCTTTTTAGAAACACTTTCTATCCAATAATTAGCAAAATTTATATTTGTTGGTGGCGTGCCTTCAATTTGCGGTAATTTAGCTACTCCGAAATTTAATTTTGGTGCCTGAGTTTTGATAGTATTTAAATCATAAGAATAACTGAACATAATAGCCAGGTTGCCACTAATGAACATCTCTAAAGAATTAGCTAAAGTACTATTCCAAGCGTATGACTCTTTCGTGGGATTGGCAAAATCGGTATAGAAATGCAGCGCCTCTAAGCCGGGATTATAACCACTATCCTTCATGGAACTGGGAATAGCGTTAAAAGTAACATGCTTATTGTCGCTCATCATAACTGCACCATTTTGCATCATTAGCACGGATAAAATATCACTGAAGCGATTAATGTTATCACTACCACCTAAGGCTACTCCAGATTGAATAATTTCTTTTTCTTCGTTTTGTCTGGTTAATTTTTTAACATCTTGTAAAAATTCTTTATTCCAATAGGCTGGCACTAAACTGATACCGGCGTTGTTTAATAAATCTCGGTTGTAGTACATGGCGAGGGTATCAACCGACAAGGGTAGGCCATAAATATTGCCATCCTCAAGCACAACATCATTAGCCACGACATCGACAAAATTATTTTTTAATTCCGTTAAAGATAAGCTGTTTATTGTGCGCATTTGTTGCACCACTGTTTTTTGAATTGTACCCTGGACTACCGGATAAGGCAGAGTAATGGTGGCTGGGAGAAAAGCCAGTTTTGACTGATATTTTTTCAACCAGGTATTATGTATGGAAAATACATCTGGCCCGCGATCTTCGGCCATAGCATTAAGAATTTCTGTCTCATATTCTTCATAGCGAAATTTCCTATACTCAATAGTTATATAAGGATGAATAGCTTTATATTTTGTAATAATGTCTTGAAAAGCGTCAGCATCATCATAGACGCTCCAAAAAGTTAGAGTGATAGGTTGCATGGCTTGTTGCGTCTCTTGGTCCACGCCTTTACAACCAAAACCGGAAGTAATAAGGAAGACGGTCAGAAGAAATAAGACCGTAATTTTTTTAGACATAATTAAAGGAATTTATGAATATTTATTTCCCCTTTATTATAGCAAAAGTGTGGTGATTATTCCAATCGGGGGCGGTATTGTAGAGCTTCGGCTAAGTGTGATGTCAGGATGTGTTTTTCTCCTGCTAAATCGGCAATACTACGGGCCAATTTTAAAATACGAAAATAGACACGAGCTGATAATTTCATTTTTTCTCCCGCTAGAAGTAATAATTTCTGTCCGGCCTTATCTAAAACACAAAAGTCTTTAATAGCCTGGACGCCCATTTCCGCGTTAGTCAGATATGCCACATTTTTGAATCTCTTATTTTGTAGAAATCGTGCGGAGTTAATTATTTGTTTGGCTTCTTCGGAATTTAGCTCAGGGGACTGATTAATATTGTTGTTAATTTCTTGGTCGGGCTCTATTTGTAATTTTTTCCAATTTAAGCGGGGCATGGCAATATGTATATCAATTCTATCTATTATTGGCCCGGAAAGGCGGGCGCGATAATGATTAATTTGTATCGGTGAACAACGGCAAATTCTGTCTTGGTCGCCTAAGTAGCCGCAAGGGCAAGGATTCATGGCGGCTAGTAAAATAAATTTAGAGGGAAATTGCCAGTGACCGGCACTACGGCTAATATTCACAAAGCCGTCTTCTAGGGGTTGGCGTAGATTTTCTAAAACTACTCGAGAAAATTCTGGAAATTCATCAAGAAATAAGACACCACGATGAGCCAAGGATATTTCTCCCGGTTGTGGCCAGGCACCACCGCCAATAATAGCTTGAGCTGAGGCGCTGTGATGAGGCGAGCGAAAAGGTCTGTCTGTTATTACCCCGTCGTTTAGGCTTGTTTTTTTGGCAATGCTATAAATTTTGGTTAATTCCAATTGTTCCAATTCATTTAAATCTGGTAATAAATTTGGCATGCTTTTAGCTAGCATGGTTTTTCCGGAGCCAGGCGGACCAGAGAAAATAATATTATGTCCACCGGCGGCGGCAATCATTAAACCTCGCTTGGCCTTAGCCTGACCTTTAATATCAGATAAATCAAAAGTAACTGGTCGGGCTGATGTCGGTCCGGCTAAAGATTGAAAGTCTAGGGCTGTGATTGCTTCATGATTTTGTAGGTGTCTTAGTAGTTGCGGTAAATCGTTAACCGGATAAACACTGAGGGTTTTAATAAGTTTCGCTTCCGCGGCATTTTTTGTTGGTACGAATAAATTAGTTATTCCTGCTTCTTGCGCTGCTGCAGCTATCACTAAAACGCCGCTGACTGGTCGGACCAGGCCGTCTAAAGATAATTCGCCGATAAATAAAGCGTTAGATAAATTAATTGTAAAATTATTATTTAAAGCTAAAATGCTTACTGCAATCGGTAAGTCATAAGCCGGTCCATGTTTTTGTAAATCGGCGGGAGCGAGATTAACGGTAATTTTACGACGAGGAACTTTTAAATGAGAATGTCGTAGTGCGCTTTTAACTCTTTCTCGCGCTTCGGAGACCGCCGTGTCAGGTAAACCAACAATTTTAATTTGACCGAAATCACCACCGCCGGCATCAGCTTCAACTGCAACGAGAGTTGCCTCCACGCCTCTTAAACCCGCTGACCATATTTTACTTGCCATAAGATTGTTCCGGTAATATTTTAATAATATTTTAGGAATTCATAAATAAAAGTCGCTCGGATGAGCGACTTTTATTATAAACAGTTAGAGCTGAAATTAAATTAAATTTTTTGTGATAAGATTTTTTATTTTTTTAACTCGTCTAAATTGACGCTTAATAATTTACTGACACCGTCATCTTCCATGGTGACTCCGTATAAAATACTGGCCTGGCGCATACAAGCGCGATTATGGGTAATGACAATAAATTGAGTTTGATTGGATAAGTCATCTAAAATTTTAGCTAGGCGCTGAGAGTTGGCTTCGTCTAGAGCGGCGTCCACTTCATCTAAGACCACAAAAGGCGAAGGGTTGGCACTGATGATGGCGCAGATAAGAGCAATGGCGGTTAAAGCTCGTTCACCGCCAGACAACATTGTGACTGCTTGAATTTTTTTCCCGGGGGGAGTGGCTTGAATTTCAACACCGGCTAAACCGACGGCATTATGTTTTTTCAGGAATTTTATTTTTTTGAATCTTTCATCCATCTCTTTTTTGATGGAGTTTTCTTCCGGAGTTAAGACTTCTATGGTTTTTTCCGTTGTGCCGTTATTTTTTTCCTCCTCTTCTCTTACTAAATCCTCAGTCATTAATTTGGAAATTTTAGCCGAACCACCACTGAACAGGATTTGGAAATAAGTGTTAAACTTTTCAGAAATTATTTTAAATTCCGAATCAAAACGATTTTTAATGTTGTTATCAAGCTCATAAATTATTTCCTCTAAAGATTTGATGGTTTGGTCTAGGTCAGCTACTTGGCCGCTTAAGAAATCAAAACGTTCTTTAGTCTCGTGATATTCTTTTTCCGCTTCTTGGTCAATACCGCCGATCTGGTCTAGTTGATTTTTTAAATAGGAAATCTTTTTAGCGCTTTGTTCCGCATCAATCTCTTCCGTTGTTTCATGGTTTTTAATTTCACTTAAACTCAGAGCATCGCTGCGGATATTGGTCTCTAAATCTTCCAGTTTTGTTTCTTGACGAGTTGCACTGATTTTTAAATCGTTCATTTCTGTCGTTAATAGATTAATTTCTGATTGGAGAGATTGCAGTTGACGCTGATAGTCAAAAATTAATGACTTCTCTTGTTCTTTCGCACTGTTTAGCTCGCTTTGGTCGGCTTCCAGCTTTTTAATGTCTTCGTTAAGGGCTATTAATTTCTGCTCAATATTATTTTTTTCTGTTTGAATTTTTTGCACATCTTGCGGGGCGCTTTGTTTATCAATTTTATTATCAATATCCGCTAAGTCACGCTGTAGTTCCATTTTTTTAGCTTCCCATAATTTTTGTCGTTCTGTTATGGCTGATTGACGGGAACGCTCTTCACTTAAAGAGGCGAAGACAGCCTGTCTTTTTTCATTTAAAGTAATAATTTGGGTTTGTATTTCTTTTACGATCTGTAATTTTTCCGTATTTTCGGTAGTGAGAAAATTTTCCATGGCGGAACGGAATTCTTGTTGAGCGGATTGTAGTCTGGTTTTAATAACACCTAAATCTTCCAGCTCGCTGATATTTTCCAGCTCTAATAGAAAGTCGGTAATTATTTTATTGATTTCAGTTCGTGTTTGTTCGCGCTTGGGACTATTAGAAATTTCTTGACTGGCAACTTTTAATTTTTCGTTAGCGACGCTTAAATCAAGATTAATTAAACGTAATTTTTCCTCTAAATCTCGTTCGCCGGCACTCAGTCCGCCACCCAAGGAAGATAATTCTTTTTCTATTTTTTCCAAATCTATTTTTAATTCCGACTGTTTGGCGTTTAGCCAAGACATATCAAATTTTCCTTGTACTTCCAAATGATTTTCCAGTTCTGCTTGGATTTTGGCGGCTTGTTTATGAAGTTGATTTTTAATGTTATAGAGTTCTTGCAGTTGTGGTTGAATTGCTCCGGCGGCGCGACCATGATCAGTGATTTTAATCTTATCTAACTCTTCATTTAATTTATCAAATTTTTTATCTCTTTCAATTTTTATTTTTTCTCGTTCCAGGTAATGAGTATTATAATTATTCAATTGAGAATTTATTTCTTGCCAGATTTTATGATAGTAAGCGAGCTGATTAGTTTTTAATTCAGTTTCCAGCTGGCTGCGTTTATTGAGACGCTCCACTTGTCTTGTCAGACTTTTTAAGCGAGGTTTTATTTCCGCCAGCAACATATCTACCTGTTGTAGATTTTCATAACCACTTTCTAACTTATTAAGAGCGGAGTCACGTTTAATTTGAAATTGTTTGACACCAGTTGCTTCATCAAAGAAATCTTTACGCTCGGCGGCGGAGGAGCTTAAGAAATTTTCCACCATGCCCTGACCAATCACACTGTAAGTTTTTTGTCCGAAGTTGGCCTTAGCTAAAAGCATTTGAATATCAGAGAGACGAACGCGACTACCGTTAAGAAGATATTCACTATCGCCATTACGATATAGACGACGCGTAATTACTATTTCTGCATAAGTTGAAATGATAACATCCAAATCACTTTCTTCAGCAATTTCCAGTTTAGCGCCATCCTCAACTATTTTTTTATTTTTACTTGCTTCACTATTATTTAAAAATAAAGATACCTCGGCAAAGCCCAGTTGATTTTTTTTATCCGAACCGGAAAAAATAACATCTTCACTTTTTTTACCACGGAGAGTTTTTAAGCTTTGTTCGCCTAGAGCCCAGCGCACCGCATCAGCCACGTTAGATTTACCGGAACCGTTAGGTCCGACAATAGCGGTTAAACCTCTTTTTTGGCCGTCCAGTAGGCCGGAAAAAATGAGCTTGTTTTTATTAGCGAAAGACTTAAAACCCTGTAATTCCAATTTTTCCAGATACATAATAGATTTTCCTGTTATATTTTTGTATAATGATAATTATATAATAGACAATATTAGCAAAAAAGTAAAAAGGTAAGATATATGATTATTTCTTTTAGCGGCGCTTTAGGTTCAGGTAAAAGCACTATTGCCCAGATGTTGGCTAGTAAATTGAAGTGGCCACGTTATTATATAGGAGGCTTGCGACGGGAGGCGGCAAAAAAACAAGGCCTGACTTTAGCAGAATATAATAAACTGGGAGAAACTGATATAGCTACCGATAAGGAGGTAGACGAATATCAGAGCGAGTTAGGCAAAATAGAAGATAACTTTGTTATAGAAGGACGAACTTCCTGGCATTTTATCCCCCAGTCTTTAAAAATTTATTTGGACGTTAGTCTGGAAGAAGGTGCTAAGCGTATTTTTGCTAACTTACAACAAAAAAATAATAGAAACGAAGACGAGGGGCTTAATACTTGGCAAGATGTTTTAGCCAGTAATAAGGCTCGTATTGCTAGTGATAAGATTCGTTATCGTAAATATTATGGTATAGATGTTTATGACCCGAAGAATTTTGATTTTTATTTAGACACAACAAAATTAGGCCCGGAAGAGGTTTTTCAGGCGGTTTACGCCCGGGTGACGGAGTATCTTGACAATAAGAAAAATTAATTATAATATTAGACAAGATTTCCCTTATTAAGAAGGGCTTAAAACGAGGCTAAATGTCTCGTTTATATAATTTTTTAAGAATATGGTTGAGACTAAATTAGAACTGAAACCCGGCATGACGGTTAGGGTTTATCAGAAAATTAAAGAATTGAATTCTAAAGGTGAAGAAAAAGAAAGAGTTCAATACTTTGAGGGTATTATTATTGCCCATAAGCACGGTAAAGAAATTGGCGCTACTATTACAGTACGTAAGATTTCTGAGGGTATTGGTGTAGAAAAAATTTTCCCTCTCAATTTGCCTACTATTACTAAGATTGAAATAAAGAAACAGGCTAAGGTAAAAAGAGCCAAGCTTTATTTTTTGCGTTCCGGTTATAAGAAAAAATTAAAAGAAACAGTCGTTAAGTAAAAATTTTCTGTGGAGCGCGAGTGCTGTAATTTGGTAGCCAGGCCGGATTGAGGTTCCGGTGCCGCAAGGCGTGGAGGTTCAAGTCCTCTCTCGCGCACATCCTTTTGTCGGCGCACAGAAATTAACGGGCGCATAGCTCAGCTGGTTAGAGCACTTCGTTTACACCGAAGGGGTCCAGGGTTCGAATCCTTGTGCGCCCACTAAATAAAAATGACTCACGTAGTGAGCCATTTTTATTTAGAAAGGGGCAAACAAGGATTAGAACAGGTTGGAAGCGAGATGCGAAAATCCTTGTGTTTTTATATATTGTTATTTTACGCTAGAATTAAGGTATGAATAATTTTTGGCAACAATTACCTAAACCAATTGTAGCTCTGGCACCGATGTGTGGAGTGACTGATTTACCTTTTCGCAGCATCTGCCATAAACATGGCGCTGATGTGGTTTATACTGAGATGGTAATGGTGCAAGGTTTATCGCGTCGTAATCCTAAAACTTTAAAGCTGGCGGCTATTTCAGAAATGGAACAACCGGTAGTAATTCAATTAGGCGGGAATGATCCGGAAGCTTTTTATCAAGCCGCGAGAATTATCAAAGAATTAGGTCCGGCTGGTATTGATATTAATCTCGGTTGTCCGGCCAAGAAAATCGCCGGCGACGGTAGTGGCGTTGCCTTGCTTCGTGATCAAGAACGCTCTTACCAAATTATTCAAGCTACTATTGAGGGCGCGGATGGTATTCCGGTATCTTTTAAAACTAGAACGCAAATTAAATCAAAAGATAAAACTGATGTCCATACTAGTTTAGAATTATTGGAAAAGGTTAAAGATTTGCCGGTGGCAGCCGTGATGGTTCATGGCCGTTCTTTTGAAGCACCTTGGATTGAGAAAGTAGATTATGAATATATTAAAAAAGTAAAAGAAAATTTTTCCGGAATCGTTCTAGCTAATGGCGGTATCTATACTCCGGAAATCGCTAAAGATGTTTTAGAAATTACTGGTGCGGACGGAGTGGGAATTGGACATGGCGTCTATGGCCAGCCTTGGATTTTTAGTCAGATTAAAGATTATTTGGCGACCGGAAAATACGAAGAAAAAACTTGGTCAGAAAAAAGAGCCATTGCCTTAGAACATGCTCGTTTAGCCTTTAAAATCAAGGGTAAACAGGGGTTATTAGAAATGAGAAAACAGTTATTATGGTATGTTAAAGGTCTACCTAATGCGACTGATTATCGGCAAGGTTTAGTTCACTTAGAGAATTTAGAGGAGATAGAAGAAACTTTAAATAAGATAGAACAAAAATAATATGAGTAGAGGTTTAGTCTGTTGTAATAAAATAATTAGCGTTAATGAGGACGAGACTTTTGCTTGGGGAGAAAGCTTAGGCAAGAAATGTCAGGGCGGTGAAGTTTTTCTTTTATTTGGAGATTTGGGGGTCGGTAAAACTAAGCTACTGCAAGGACTAGCTAAAGGTTTGGGAGTGAAAGGAATTGTTAATAGCCCTACTTTTAATATCTTAAAAATTTATCACGCCCAGGTAGTGAAAGAATTTTGTCATGTCGATGCTTATCGTTTAAATTCCGCTGACGATTTAGAGTCTCTTGGTATCCAGGAATTTTTTGATTCTAAAGAGACGGTGACAGCTATTGAATGGGCAGAAAAAGTAAAAAAAATTTGGCCACAAGGAGCCAAACAAATCAGGATAAAATTTTTATCGGAAAAATATCGGGAAATTATTTCTTCTTAAGATTGTAGAAAATTAAGAAAATAGCGGCTGAACTAATTACAATGTCAGCTAGATTAAAGATGGTAAAATATTGTAAATTTAAATAGTCTACTACATAACCGTACATCAGACGATCAAATAAATTACTGATAGCACCGGCGATAATAAACAAAATTAAAGTTATTTCTGTCAGGGAGTAATTTTTTTTTAAACGCAAATGAGAAGCATGGACGGACAAGGCGATTATTAGCACGCAGACTATAGTATTTAAGATAATACCATTGAGCGGCAAGGAAAAGGCCATGTAGTAATTGGCGACAAAATAAAAATCAAAGATATTGCCAATCAATGGTAAGGTAGATCCATTTAAAGCTTCTAGTTTTAAATAGCGGTCGGCAATAAAAAATATAACTACTGCTAAAGCAATAGTTATATTGGTAAAATAATTTTTAGTGCTGATCTTATTCATTATTTTGCAATTCTTTTTTGCAATTAATACAGGAGTTCGCGGTTGGTCTAGCTATTAAACGTTTTTCAGCAATTGGGTTACCACAATATTTACAAATACCATAATCATGAGTTTTAACTCTTTCTAGAGCCTTGTTAATATCATTTAAGCTCTTTTCTAAAAGACCTTCCGTAACCACATTGGCGGAGTAGTCGCTTATCTCTTGAGCATTCTCATCAGCCTTATTCCCATATTCTGGGAATTTAGTCGTCATATTATCAGCTTCATGAGGATCTTTATGTGATAAATTAGCTAAATCAGCAGTAATACGAACTTTTTCAGCTATGAGCTGATTCTCTATATTCTTAATTACTTTAGTATCTAATCCTTTAGTCATAATAGTTAAAATTAAAAAAGACTCTTTAGCTTTATTCAATAAAATTATAACTGATTATCTGCCTTTTGACAAGTATGGTTAGGCAAAAAACCTTTGACAACGATAAAGCTTTTTGCTATGATTTTTTTGTGACTGTAGTGACAATGGTCATTTTTTTAGACCATTACATAGGATAAGGAGTGGTAGCTCAGTTGGTTAGAGCGTCTGCCTGTCACGCAGAAGGTCGCGGGTTCGAGACCCGTCCATTCCGCTAATAAAATAGACTTGCCTTGAGGCAAGTCTATTTTGTTAATGTTGAAAAGGGCGGGGCGAGAAAGGCGAGGCGATGTGCACTTGTGCACCGCCGAGCCCGGGTAGTGAGACCCGTCCATTCCGCTAATAAAAAAATCGCCTTCAGGGCTATTTTTTGTTAAAATATAGATATATGAAAATAATATCCTTAAATATTTTGTGCGGCCAGATTTATGAGCCACTA
>MNUT01000023.1 GCA_001871165.1 Candidatus Falkowbacteria bacterium CG1_02_37_21
AGAAAGGATAAAAAAACTACATTTCGGAATTAGTCGCAAAGTAAAAACAGATAGCACTGAAGACTTTGAACTTCTAACCCGAAAACTTAAATCATATCAGCAAGAATATTATCTCGTTATAAACGAATTATATTCTCTTCTAAAAGATGTCGGTCTATCAGAACAAATTGATAATATCGGGCAAGAAAGTGGAGCTCTACCAATACGAGACGCCTATTTTTGTGGGCAAAAAGAAGAAAACAAAAAAGAAATACAAACGACGTAGCAAGGAAGAAATAATGGCCGAAGTTAAGGCTAATGAAGACAGTGAATTTAAAATGGAAATAATGCGTGATTTCTCACTTAGACGAACTAGAGCTAGAATTGTTCGCTTAGTTGATTCAAATCACGATTTGAGAGCCTTCTTAACTTTAACTTTTAATTACGATGTCCCTGGGCTAAGAAAGGCTAACCCGATATTTAATAAGTTTATTAAAAGATTAAAAAGAATGGTTCCTGAATTAAAATATATTGCCGTCCCGGAATTTCAATCAGATACTGATTTCTACGGAAGAAAAAAGATTAACGGTGGCTCCGTTCATTATCATTTATTGGTGAATTTTGAAATGTCTCACGATAAACTGGAAAAAATATGGGGTCAAGGTTTTATTAAAATTAACCGAGTTAAACATATTAACCATTTAGGCCTATACATTTCAAAATATGTCGGGAAAAATTTATTTGATATTCGTTATTTTGGAATGAGAAAAATATTAGCCTCTAAAAATCTGGAACAACCAATTATTATAACTGTATTGAAAGAAATTAAAGAATTTATCGCTAATGCTATCGGCAACATTCCGCCCGTATTTGAAAATAAGTATCGTTCCGACTGGCTAGGGATAATCCATTATCGGATGTACGGGCAATAACTTACCTTTGATTAAAACTTAAACGCGGTCTTGCTATGAACATTAAGCCAAGCCACGTAGAAAAGTTTAAAATTTTATATAAAGAAACATTTAAAGAAGAAATAAGTGATGAAGAAGCCTTTGAGCAATGCTTAAAATTAGTTCTTTTAATTAAAGCGACATATATTCCTATAAGCCCGACTGAAAAGAAAAGGCTAAAGGAGTGTTATTTAGGGGACTTGAAAAAATGAATAATTATGGTATTATTGATAATGAGACCCAACAGAATAGACTCCGTCAAAGGATTTTTTATACTCTTCCCCAAAAAGGGGCGGTTCTGCCGACGAGTATTGCCTTTGGCGATATTCTGTTGGGTCTCCAGGGCCGTCCCTTTTTGTTATGCAAAAAACCAAAACAACAACCGAAGAACAGAAGAAAGTTTTGGAAGATAAGACTCTGTTAAATATGGCCGAAGCTCTCAATGAGATCAGGCTAGATTTTGAACTCCCCGATGAACATTTGGACCGAGAAGATAAAACCAGGGTCTTAAAAGAAATTAGAGACGATTTGACCGATATTTTTTGGAACTATGATTTGGTAAAAAGAAATAAGTATGACAACAGCGACAACAACTAAATATTTTGCTTACGTCCGCAAATCCACCGAAGGCGAAGAACGCCAGGCTTTATCTATTGAGAGCCAAAGAGATAAAGTTAAAGAGTTTTTTAGTGGCTTAGAAATTGTGGATATTATGGAAGAAAAGCATAGCGCTTTTTCGCCATATAATCGCCCTGTCTTTGCAGAAATGATAAAGCGTATTAGAAAAGGCGAAGCAGAAGGTATTATCGCTTGGCATCCAGACAGATTAAGTCGCAATGAAATAGATGCTTCAACCATTTCATATTTAGTCCGCACTGGCATTATTAAAGATTTAAAATTTGGTTCATATAATTTCGATAATTCCCCAGAAGGTATAATGATGTTGCAATTAGCCCTTAGTCAATCGCAATATTTTTCCTCAAAACTAGGCAAAGACGTTCGCCGTGGTTTAGAAAAGAAATTTTCTATGGGGTGGCTACCAAATAAAGCACCAGAAGGATATTTAAATAGACAAAATGAAGACCAAAATTTTAGTATTATCGTTCCTGACCCTGAGCGTTTTCCGTTATTAAGGCGAGCTTTTGATTTAATGCTGACTGGAAATTACAGCGTTCCTGAAATACTGGAAAAAATGAATAATGAATGGGGGTATAAAACGAGAAAAATTAGAAGTCTTGGCGGTAAAGAATTATCACGTAGTGCCATTTATCGAGTTTTTACAAGTCCATTTTATGCCGGGATAATAAATTATAGCGGCCAAGAAATAAAAGGCAAACACAAACGCTTGATAACGGTCTCGGAATACGACCAGATTCAAACCATATTAGGCCGCAACGGAAAACCGCGAAGACAGGAAAAAGATTTTCCATACCGAGGATTAATAAAATGCAAAGAATGTGGCTGTTTGATAACGGCCGACTTTAAGACCAAATTCAACAAGAAGACTGGCCAAAACAAAATTTACGCTTATTATTATTGTGCTCACAGACGCCGGGATTATTCTTGCTTACAGCCTTCGATAGACCGAGAGGAAATGGATAGGCAAATAATCGCTGAACTGCAAAAATACGATTTAAACCCAGGTTTTTTAAGCTTGGGGCTAGAGATTATAGATGAGCTGAAACAAGAAGAAACGACCAAGGACGAGGCTATAAAGGCTAATACAGGCAAATCCCTGGAGAAGCTCAAAGAAGAGCTTAAAAGCCTCACTAAAATGAAATGTCGTGATCTTTTAAGCGATGAAGAATACCTCGAAACCAAGAACGAATTAATTCGTGAAATGGCTAAATTGGACGATTTAAGCGGCTATGACGAAATCAGAGAAGAAAAGGTTTTAAAACTGACAAAACAAACTTTCGAACTGACTTGTCATGGCCTTAATCAATTCATAAAAGGAGACTCCGAGAAGAAAAGAGAGATACTATCTTCTCTCGGTTCGAACTTTTTTCTTGAAGACAGAAAACTTGAAATATTAGCATTCAAATGGCTCTTACCGATAGAAAAAAATCGAGAACTCCTAAATGCCAAAATTGCTACGTTCGAACTTTCCAAAATGCCGATAAAAAAAGGACGAAATGAGCTTTTAGACTCGCTTCGTCCCGTTCTGCGGAGGGTAAGGGATTCGAACCCTTGATACCTTGCGGCATACACGCTTTCCAAGCGTGCGCACTCGACCACTATGCGAACCCTCCTTAATCCGTACTAACGGATATTATCTTAAACCACTATTGTAACTTATTCTCTATTAAATTTTTCAAGCCAATAACTTTATCACCACTAGAATCTACAAAATCATCATAAGGTCTGGCTCCTAAAATAATCTCATCACCAATGAACATGGTTGGTGCACCTTGCACACCCTCATTTTCCGCCACTCGTACTTCTTGCTCTATTGTTCCCGATTTTTCCCGATTAGTCAAGCAAGTTTGGAAATTATTCTCATTTAAAGCGATTTGTTTAGCATAAGCCTCCCAATCTAAATTGTCAGCCTGTTGATTCTTAACTTTAGCAAATAACAAAGCTCTCATTTCTTGCCATTTACCTTGTTCGCCGGCGCAAGCCATAACGGAAGCCGCTAATCTAGAATCAAGAGAACTGCTGAAATAAGGTCGAACAATAAGAGACAAGCGATCACCAACTTCTCCGCGAATTTTTTCTAAAGTATCTGCTAAGTTAGCGCTATAAATACTGGCATAATCTTCGTAAACAAAAATCTTCAAAGCAGCCTTGGCATCACCAAAAACTCTATCATCCGACTCCAAAATCGGTTCTTGTAAAGCTAAATAAGTCATAGCGGAGCTATCGCCACTCAAATGATTAACCGGAGCTTTACTGACACTGGCGGACTTTCTAGCGAAGAAAAAAATTGCAATCACCACTATTATTACTGCCAGGGCTACACCACTGACAAATAATTTTTTGTTTTTTTTCATATTAAAAAATTTAATTTTTTTCTAAAATTTTAGCCGCTCTCAGTAATGATGCTTCCTGTAAACGTGGCGCAATAAGCTGAGCACCGATTGGCATATTATTCCCATCTTCTGTTGACACCAATCCGGCCGGCATAGAAATTGCCGGTAAGCCAGCCAAAGAAGCACCAGTTACAAAAACATCTTCCAGATACATTGCCAAAGGATCATTGGCTTGCTGACCTATTTTAAAAGCGGGATGCGGAGAAGTAGGGGTAAGAATTAAATCAACTTCCGCAAAAGCTTTATTGAAATCTTCTAAAATTAAAGTCCTGACTGCTTGAGCTCTTTTATAATAAGCATCATAATAACCGGCGCTCAAAACATAAGTACCTAACATCACGCGACGTTTTACTTCCGGACCAAAACCGGCGCCACGAGTCTGTTTATAAAAATCTTGTAAATTAACAGCTTCATCTTTAGCTAAGCCCCAGCCAATTCCGTCAAAACGAGCTAAATTGGAACTAATTTCCGAGGGGGTAATTATATAATAAACCGGCACAGCATATTTGGTGTATGGTAAAGATATTTTTTTTATAATCGCTCCCGCCGCTTCTAACGTCGCCGCCGCTTCTTGTAAACGAGCCAATACATTAAAATCAAGCTCCGGCAAAAAATATTCTTCCGGCCAACCAATTTTTATTCCGGCCAAAGGTTTGGTTGACTGATTATTTTCCATATTATCACCGGTCATAATCTTGTCATAATGCTCTACCACTTCCGGAACCGTGGTAGCATCTAAGGCATCAACACCCGCAATAGTCTTCAACACTAAAGCGGCATCATAAGCACTTTTAGTAAAAGGTCCGATAACATCAGTGGAAGAGGTCATAGATAATAAGCCAAAGCGAGAAACGCGCCCATAACTCGGTTTGAGGCCAACAACGCCACAGAAACTAGCCGGTTGACGGATAGAACCGCCCGTATCCGAGCCTAAAGAAAAAAGACACATCTTAGCGGCCACAGCCGCCGCACTACCGCCGGAAGAACCACCGGGAACACGCTCTAAATCTAAAGGATTGTGGGTCGGACCATAGGCAGAGTTTTCCGTAGAAGCCCCATGAGCAAATTCATCCAAATTAGTTTTACCGAGCAAAATTGCTCCCGCCTCATTTAATTTTTTAATGACAGTCGCGTCATAAGGCGCCACATAATTTTCTAAAATTTTAGAACCGGCCGTCGTCTTTAAACCCTTAGTCATGATGATGTCTTTACAGAGATAGGGAATACCCAAGAGGTCGCCGGTCTCGCCCATTTTAAGACGCGCATCCGCTTTATCCGCCGCCGCTAAAGCTTCCTCCTCACAGATTGCCAGACAAGCATGAATATTTTTATCTTCTTTTTTAATTTGAGCTAAACATGACTCGGTTAAAGCCCGAGAACTAATTTCCCCGCTAATTAATTTCTGATGAGCTTCTTTAATTGTTAATTCATTTAAATTCATAAAACTTTTTTTACTTTAACCTGGCCAGCCTCCAGTTCACCTTGACGCAAGGCATTCAAAACTTCTTCCCGATCCCATTCTTTAACTTCATCTGTTCGCCAAACATCAACCAAACCACTTACTGTCGCTGTCTCCGCTACCTCGTTGACTTTTACTTCTTGTAAATGCCCAACGTATTCTAAAATAGAGTCCAGCTGAGGGCTAAACTTTTTAATTTCTTCATCGCTTAATTTTAAGCGCGCCAATTCAGCAATATGTTCTATTTCTTCTCTACTAATGGACATAATTTTATCTTTTTAGAAAAACTTTATATTTATTTTAATATCTCATAATGGCCCTTATGTTAAACTGGAAGGGCTGTGGGCCCGAGTCTGGTGACAAGCTTGGAGTTGACGCTCAAGTCTCCGGGGTCCAATTCCCCGCGGGTCCACAGTGGTTGACCAAAATAAAATATTTGCTATAATAAACTTAGGCGTCAACTTTAAGCTATTTATTCTGGTTACCAGACCGTAGACAATAAATTCCCCCGTCAGGGGGTTTTTATTTTATCATTTTTTCAAATTCCTGCTCCGACAATATTGTCACTCCTAATTTCTGGGCTTTAGTAAATTTAGAGCCCGGTTTATCACCCGCTACGACATAAGTCGTTTCCTTTCCGACCGCATCTTTCACTTTACCACCTAATTCTTTAATTTTATCTGCCGCAGCGCTCCTTGTCAAACCATTTAAAGTGCCGGTCAGAACAAAAATTTGACCGGAAAACTTTAAAGCAGATCTATCTAACGCCGATACGTTCTTTATCGTAATATTCAGACCATTAGCAGTAAATTTTTCCAATAACTTTAAAATTTTCTCATCATGCCAAAAATCATAAATACTTTTAGCGACTACCGACCCAATATCTGCTGTTAATTCCAAACTAGCCGGTTCTAAGCTCTGAAAATATTTAATTAATTCTTTAATACTTGTCTTCACTTTAACCTCATTATTATTTTGATATTTTTCTGCCAAAAGACTAGCCGTCTCTTCCCCCACATGACGAATACCTAAACCATAAATAAAGCGCGCTAAATCTATCTGACGATGCTCGTCAATCATTTTAATAACATTATCCGCCTTTTTCTCGGCAAAACGCTCTAAACTTAGTAAATCTGATTTTTTTAAAGCATATAAATCAGCCGCATCTTTTATTAAACCAGCGGTCATAAACTGTTCAATCAGTTTCGGCCCCAGACCCTCTAAATCGGCCGCCCCCTTAGAAATAAAATGGATAATCTGGCGCAAATTAACGGCATAACAGCACTGATTAGCACAGCGATAAGCGACTTCCCCGGCCACTTGTAAAACTTTAGCACCACACATCGGACAAACTCGCGGTGCTTTAATTTTTTCCTCCCGGCCACTCCGTAAATTTTTTAAAACTTTTAACACTTTAGGAATAACATCCCCGGAACGTTCAATAATAATAGTGTCACCCAAGCGTAAATCCAAGCGACCTATTTCATCAAAATTATGTAAAGTAGAACGACTGATGGTAGCCCCGCCAACTTTTACCGGCTCTAAAACGGCCGTCGGCGTTAACGCCCCGGTCCGACCGACTTGCCAGACAATATCTTTAATTTTAGTGGTAGCCTGTTCAGCGGAAAATTTATAAGCCATCATATAGCGCGGCGCTTTACCGACTATTCCCAGAACCGACCACATCTTTAAATCATTTATTTTTACTACCGTACCATCAATAATAAAAGGCAGAGCTTCTCGTTTTTTTTCTACTTCTTTGTAGAAAGAAAAAACATCATCCAGATTATGGCAGACTTTATTCTGAGGCAAAGTCTTTATGCCTAATAATCTGGCCAGGGCGTCGGCTTGAGCGCGAGTAACAATGAAATCACCGCGTTCATGGTCATCTAAAAGTAAATCATAAGCATAAAACTCCAAACGACGAGAAGCGGATATTTTAGAGTCTAACTGACGAATGGAACCGGCTACGGCGTTACGAGTATTGGCCAGAACAGATTCGCCGGCAGCGGAATATTTCTTATTCAAAGCTTTAAAAACCGCCTTACTCATAATCGCCTCACCGCGAATTTCAATAGTAGCAGAGCTAATTAATTTATTTAACTGTTTTATGGCAAAAGCGGAAAAACCTAAGACACCAAGTTCTTTCTCGCTGGGCTGACGTAAACGCAGAGGAATGCTTTCAATAGTTTTGACATTAGCCGTAACCTCCTCGCCTACTTTGCCGTCACCACGAGTAGAAGCGGACACTAATAAACCATTAACATATTTTAAATTAATAGCTAGTCCGTCCAATTTTAATTCACAATAATATTCCGGCTGAAAAGATCGCTTCAGATAATTATTATTTCGTTCTTCCCAGTCTCTCATATCTTGTTCAGAAAAAGCATCAAACAGAGAAATCATTGGTCGCGAATGAACCGATTTTTTAAACTTTGCCAAGGGCTGACCAGAAACACGCTGCGTCGGAGAGTCCGCCGTTATTAAATCAGGCCACTCATTTTCTAAACGAAATAATTCATTTTTTAAGCTATCTAAAACGTCCGGAGCCAGAGTCTCCTTATCTAACACGTGATAATTATAACGATGAAAATTAATTTCCGTTTTTAATTTTTCCAAACGATTTTTTGCCTCACTTTTTGTCATTTTTTTCAGCTGATATTACCTTTAAACACCTTTATTATAACACAAAAGCCCTGCCAAAGACAGGGCTTTTTTAGGTCTATATAATAGCTTATTGAGCGGCGGCTGGGGTCTCGGTGCCTCCGGCAGCATTCTGACCGGTGGCATTATTAATGAAAGCAACAATATCGCCAACTGTCTTAGTATTCTGGTTGGTCGCCGCTTCTAACTGCGTCATAGCGTTAGAAACATTACTTAGACGAGCATTAAACTGCCAAAAAGTCATAACTAAAACACCGACTACGACACCAACGATTAACGGGAAAACTAATTCTTTTTTCATATTTTTATTTTTAAAATTTTTAAAATTATTTTTATTACTGCTGGTTAGTTTGGGCATTGGCGTTGGCGTTAAAGAAGTTAACGATAGAAGTAATCTGCCCGGAATCAGTAATAATAGTTTCTTGCATCGCGCTTATTTTATTGTCTAAACGATTTAAAGACATATAAAAATAAACAAACATGGCACCGACCAAAACGAGAACTATCACCGTTAAGATTGGCCCGATTAAAGTTTTTTTCATAATTATGAATAAATGCTTAAAGAGACAACGTTAGCGTTAGTCCCAATTAAGCTTAATTTAAGAAGCTAAAATAATTATAGCAGTTTTAAAAAAAGAGGTCAATAAAAAGTTTTAAAAAGTTTTAAAATAAAAACACATTGAGTCATAAATAATATTACTTTGCTCTCATCGGTTTGTTCATCCCTGAGAATACTGAACCATTAAATTGGCAAATTATTTCGGGACAGTAGATAACTGGGACTTGCATATATATTCATTATCCTATACAATAATGATAAGAATAATGCATATAATAAAATTAATTAATGGCGACCAATGACGGGACCGCTTGTCATTGTAGCCATCAGGAATATATTCCGGAGACTTAATTGCACTACTATGAAAAAACTCAAAGCATTACAAACATTACAAGCATCCGGCAAAAAAGTTTTTACATCAGCTGATTTGCAAAAAATATTACAGACTAAAAGCGACACCTATTCTTATGTCATGGCCGGCAAGTTAGTCAAAGAAGGTGTTTTGGAAAGAGTTTCAAAGGGTTATTATATTTTGATCTCAAATAGACCTTCTGATTTTGAGATCGCCAACGCTTTATACAGACCGTCTTATATTTCTTTAGAGTCTGCCTTGAATTATTACGGCATTTTGGTTCAATCTCCCCAGCAAATTACCTCTGTCACCACAAAGCGTGTCACATCCATCAAAAATGAAGGCAAGACTTTTTCTTTTGTTCAAATAACTCCTAAGTATTTTAGTGATTATCAAGTCGTTGATAATTTTTTAATTGCCACGCCGGAGAAGGCATTGGTGGATATGATGTTCACTGTCGCTTTAGGCAGGGCTTCTCTTTCCATTGAAGAATTAAACTTGCAATCAATTGATAAAAATAAAGTTAACGAGCTTGCTTCAAAAATAAAAAACAAAGCATTTAAGAATTATTACAAAACTATAAAATTATGATCTCCCGAGACCAAATAAATGAATTATCAAAAAGATTTGCTATTGATGAATATACCGTCATCAAAGAATACTTACAGGTTGTTTTCTTGAGCATTCTTTATAGCACCAACGAGAGTCAAAAGATTTACTTTAAAGGCGGAACGGCTATTCGTCTTTTGATGAAGTCCGGTCGCTTTTCTGAAGACTTGGATTTTACCGCCGAACTCACCACCAAAAAGTTAGACAGAATAACGGCCGAAACAGTAAAAAAGATGATCCTGGTAGTTCCTGGCATTACAATCAAACGAACACAAGAGACTGATATTTCCTATACGGCTATTTTGAGTTATTTACCTGAAGGTTCAAAATATCCGCTTACTATTCATCTTGATTTCTCGCTTCGAGAAAAACCGGAGACTTCTAAAGAGGATGTTTTGGAGACAGACTTTCCGGTTGCTCCCCAGCCTGTTATCAGGCATATGGGTTGGACCGAAGTATTGTCCGAAAAAATAAGAGCGTTTCTTTATCGACAAAAAGGACGAGATGTTTATGATCTCTGGTTCATGCTTTCCAAAGGTGTTGAGCTTGATTGGGATATGATCAATCGCAAGACTAAGTTTTACGATATGAATACTTCTTTTGACGATATTCTCAAAAGAGTTACTGAGTTTGATGATAAAAAAATTAAGGAAGACTTAGGCAAATTCTTACCGGCACACGATCGTGGTTTGGTGGTTCAGCTCAAAAGTATGACCGTAAAGCAATTGATGGCTAGACAATCTTTTGCCATCGCCACCAGCGAAAATATTGATTATACAAAAGTTCCGGAGCATTCCTTTTCCGGAACCGACAAATTTATTGAACCGGAAGATATGAAGACTACCCGGATCACCGAGATTAAAAGACAGAATGAAAATAGCATAGTGATTAAAATGATCGCCACTTCGGGAATAGAAGCCACTGCTTATATTAGAGCCCGAAGTCGCAACGGCGTGAGAGAGTTGGATGTCATTGCCAATAAGGCAGGCACATTCAAAGGTCTGTCTTATGACGAATTTATCAATAAAAAGATTAATTAGATTTAAAACCAGGGGATGTTAATTAAAAAGCCACCCCTTAAAATTACGTAGGGTGGCTGAGAATATTCATTAAGTATCTAATCAATAGAAATAAATTCTCTGTTGACTAAAAATTTAAGAACTTTAGTGATGGCTGCTTGAGTTGAATTTTTCGCTGTGTTTTTTAGCAAACCATCTATAGATATTGACGAAATATCATTAAGCCAGGTAACAAAAGTAAACATTTCCTTGTTAACAACTGTAATATTGCCAGCATTTCTTTTGGAAGATATAGAATAATATTCCCCCTCCGCACGCCAGCGTAATTTACCTTTAAAATGAATAATCGAGCCAATATTGAAAGATTCATCACCTTGTGTTTTTGCCGGTAAGATCATACAGCCAACCATAAAACGATCAGGTTCATTTAATGAATGGCAAGTTGCCATAGAATTAGTCCGACAGGCTCCATAACACGATGTAACAGTATGGCAGGCCTGACAATCATGTGGCACCGAATTCTCTCTATATGATGACATATTAGACCAAATACTTTCTAGCGTAGTTTGGAACAAATTGCCATAACTGACAGGATTATGAGAACAAGGACGAACTTCGCCAGAATTAGAAATACTAACCGACATTCTTCCGGCCTGACACACTCTTTTAGTAAAAGCATAATTTTTTTCCCAACACCATTCCGGAAAAAAACATTTCGGCATAGGCTCTAGTATGTCCACTTCAAGGCCTAACTTATCAGAACACCATCTCAAATCTTCTAATAAATCTAGGGTTTGCCGAACATTAAGTAATTCTTTACTATCCGGATATTCAACATTTAAACTCGCTGGGGTAGCGGCGAATCTCTTGACGCCTAATTTTTCCATATCAATAGCAGTACTTCTAATAAAATTAAGATTCGTCGGCGTTACCACCATATTTACCATACACGAAATACCAAAGTCTATTAATAACTTTAACTTTGCAGATAGTTTATTATAATCCCCACACCTAGTTATTTGCCTATAGATATTGGGATCACTAGCAGGACAAGAAACAAGCAAACTATTTACATCAAGATTTTTTAGGCTCGTAGCTATCTCTGGCGTAAATAGCAAAAGATTAGTATTAACAGAAACAAACATTCCTGCTTCTTTTGCTTTTTTTACAGCATTAATTGTAACCTCCGGACGTATCAACGGCTCTCCTCCAGTGATTACCAGTGAATAAATTTTAGCAGCTATTAGCCGCTGCACTAATTGATCTATACGTTCATCGTCTAGATCTCTTGATTTCAGCATCTGACCAGTATCAAGACGATAACAGTGCCTACATCTAAGATTACATTTGTCTGTAACCTCTAGCTGCACATGAATTGGTAACTGTAACATTTCCTACCTCCTTTTAATATAAATTTTTAATGATCTAAAACTATTTTAATTAATTTAAAAATTTGGAAAAAGTTTGTTTGTTAAATTTAAAATTATAAATATCATAAAAATTCTTCATAAACTGACGACTATCAAACTGGCCATTAAAGCTTTTTATCAATTTTAGAAATTTCTTTCTGCCATACTTTTTGATAAGAAATTCTACCCAAAATTGTCCAAGCATATAAACATCTTTATCAACGTGATTAAAGTAATCAAAAACATTCAAAAGTTTACTCTCGTAACCATTACCTAGCACCAATTTTTTACCAGAAACATATGAAGCTAGTCCTTCATTCAACCAAACAGGATGATGACTTTTAGTTATCTGCGTATAGCAAGCATGGCAATATTCATGTTTAAGTGTAATCCAAAACTCCTCTTTCTTGTGACTAGATTCCTTAGAATAGACTTCTGGATTAAAAATAAAAATACTATTATTCTTAAAAGCCCCGACAAACCAATGCTCAGTTTTTTTACCCCAAATCAAATCCATCTCTCCCCTGTTGTCCAAAAAAAATATTAATGGCTCTACTATTTTAAATTCAAAAAAATTGTCCAACTCGTTCTTAGTTGATTCCAAAAATTTTGCTAATTTTTTATTAGCCTGAGCTGATTTTATTGTTAAATAATGTTTTTTATTTTTATCTATCATATTTAAAAAAATATCGCCACGAATTTGTTGTTTTCGCGGCGACATGAAGGATTGTCCTACCTTTAATTTGGGCTGTCACAATCACATCCGGAACTTTCACTTCCATCAGAATCACATCCAGTCTCATTTAAATCAAGGTTGGATACAGTTTTGACTTCCATATCATTGAAATTGAAGTTCATAATAACTTCCTATTTTTTGCATTTCTGTTCTGTATTTATGGCCGAAATTATTTTTTAATTTCGCTTAGCAAAATGACCAAAAATTATACAAAATATATTATATTTCAAATTAGAATCATACCTTCACTAAAAACCGCATTTATGTTTTATTCCACAGATATTGTATATTTTATTAATACAGAACCCTCTAGATTTTCCAAAGAACTATTTAACACAAATAAATTTTAATCTATTATATTTATAATACAAGATTGCTCACATTCTGTCAATTTTTACAAATAAAAAACCCCTCACAATATCGTAAGGGGCTAAATGTATATTAATAAATTTTTATTTCATCAATATCATTTTTTTTGTGCTAGTGAAATTTTCTGTCTGTAATCTATAGACATACATTCCGCTAGCTAATTGACTGGCATTAAATTGAACGTTATAATGACCAGCGGTTTTTTCTTCGTTGACTAGGAGTGCAACTTCCTGGCCAAGCAAATTATAAACCTTTAGTGTAA
>MNUT01000003.1 GCA_001871165.1 Candidatus Falkowbacteria bacterium CG1_02_37_21
TGATCAGTTTAATGCTTTTGATTTGGTTAAATTGTTTACTGAAGCCTTGAAACAGGAAAGAATTAAGCACTCAGTTAATAAAGGTATTTTAGATTTTTATAATAATAATTTAATTACATTAAAATTCATTGCTTTACCTTTATTAGAAAATGAAGATGTTATATATTTGTTATCAAATAATTTTGTAAATCAATTTCAAATAGAGAGTTATAATTTATTGGAGAAATTTAATTATAAGTTATTAAATATTATTTTAGTAAGTGATCGTGATATTTTGAAAAAAGAGGTGGAGCGTAATTTATTAAAGAATCAAGAGCTTATTGTTCGCGAAGGAGAAATAAACAAAATTTGTGATTGGTTAAAAAACTATGTTAGTGTAGTTGGCCTAGAAAATCGTGATACCTTGCTTAGAGCACAGTATTTTGCTTCTTTAAAAAATAATAATAATGTTAATTCGTCGGATTATAATAATTTAATGAGTTTGTTTCAATTTTATGATGTATTAGGTGTTTCTTCGGATGCCCCGGAAGGTTTAGCTGAAGAACCCCCTGTTGTGGTAGGGGGCAAATTATATATTTTTCGTAAAGGGATTTTAGAGCCAGTGGGCGAAAATAAAGAATTTAAAAAAATAGTTCAATTAATGAATAATTCTGGCTCACCAGATGTTGCGCCGGCGTCTACCGCGTTACCCTTAAAAGGAGTTTCTTTAGACATATCCGATTTAGAATCCGCTCTCAAAAATTATTCCGAAGACAGCCTAGAACATAAAGCCTTAAAACAAGAAATTAGTCGCCTCAAAGCGGCGGAGTTAAAACAGGCCCAACGTGGCGCCGCTAGCCAATCCAATGAAAAAAAATAAAGCCGCGAATATTGTCGTTTCCGGTTCGCTGGCTTACGACCAAATAATGAATTTTCCTGGTCGTTTTAGCGCCCATATTTTAGCGAATCAAACTCATAATCTTAATATTAGCTTTGTCTTGTCTGATGCTCGCACTAGTTTTGGTGGCACGGCCGGAAACATCGCTTATAATTTAAGTCTCTTAAACATTAAGCCGACTATCCTGGGTATAGTTGGTTCTGATTTTTCTGAGTATCAGCAAAATCTACAGAAACAGGGAGCTGATTTAAGTCGTTTGGCTAAATTGGCAGTGACGGATAAAGGAATTAAAACTAAAACAGCCGTTGCTCATATTATTACTGATAAAGATGATAATCAGATTGCCGCTTTCTATCCCGGTCCCTCACTAAAAAATTATGCCAGTAAAGCAGTTAGCAGTTTACAAGAAATTAGTTTAGCTATTATTGCGGCTGAAGATAAAGGGCGGATGTTAGAATACGCCATGTCTTATTCTCGTCGCCATCTTCCTTATATTTTTGATCCCGGTCAAGCGCTAACTTTGTTCTCCGGCACGGATATTAAAATAGCCTTACGAGGAGCTAAAGTTTTAATTGGTAATGACTATGAGATAAAAGTTATTTTAAATAAAACTAAACTACGTTTGAACGAATTAAGAAAGTTGGTGGATATTTTAGTAATTACTAAAGGTTCTCAGGGTTCAATAATTTATCAGGGTGCAGAGAAAATAATTGTTAAAGCGGCTAAGCCAAAAAATACTTCTGATCCGACTGGAGCTGGTGATGCTTATCGGGCGGGCTTGATTAAGGGCTTACTTATGGGTTATAATCTAAAAACTTGTGGTCAACTAGCCGGACTCGTGGCCTGTTATACGGTAGAGAAGGCTGGTACTCAGACTCATAGTTTCACTCTTAAAGAATTACAAACTAGATATTATACTAATTTTAAAGAAAAAATACTATTATGATTAATCATGTTAAAGATTTAAAGTTAGCGGTCGCGGGTGAGAAGCGCCTATCTTGGGCTGGTCGCGATATGCCGGTTTTAGAAATTATTAAAAAAGATTTTGCACGGACTAAACCTTTTAAGGGGAAGCGTATTTCCGCTTGTATGCATGTGACGGCCGAGACCGCTAATTTAATGTTGACTCTTCAGGCCGGCGGAGCAGATATAACTTTAGTTGCTTCCAATCCTTTATCTACCCAGGATGATATTGCCGCCGCTTTAGTTAAGCACGGAATTAAAGTTATGGCTGTTCGGGGCGAAGATACTAAGACATATTATAGTCATTTGAATCAGGCTTTAAAAAATAAGCCACAGATTACTATGGATGATGGCGCTGATTTAATTTCTCTGTTACATAATAAATATCAAAATCAGGCTAAGGATATTTTAGGTAGCATGGAAGAAACTACCACCGGCGTTATTCGTCTCCGTGCTTTAGCAGCGCATAATAAATTAAAGTTACCGGTGATTGCTGTCAATGATGCTAAGACTAAAAATTTATTTGATAATCGTTATGGCACTGGTCAATCTACTTTAGATGGGATTATTCGGGCAACCGGTATTTTAGTGGCCGGAAAAACCATCGTTGTGGCTGGTTACGGCTGGTGTGGTCGTGGTTTTGCTATGAGAGCACGCGGTATGGGAGCGGAAGTAATTGTGACTGAAGTTGATCCAATTAAATCTTTAGAAGCGGCTATGGATGGTTTTCGTGTGATGCCAATGCTAGCGGCGGCGAAAGTTGGTGATGTTTTTTGTACTATTACCGGCGACTTAAAAGTTATTGACTCTGCACATTTCAAGGCGATGAAAGATGGCGCTATGGTTTGTAACTCGGGACACTTTGACGTAGAAATTAATATACCGGCTTTAAAGAAAATGGCTAGTCGAGTGACTCGTGTTAGTGAGTATGTTCAGGAATATTTAGTTGGTAAAAGAAGAATTTATGTTTTAGCCGAAGGTCGTTTGATTAATTTAGCGGCGGCTGAAGGTCATCCTTCCAGTGTAATGGATATGAGCTTTGCCACGCAGGCTTTGGCGGCAGAATATGTTGTAAAACAGGCGGGTAAATTGGAAGTTAAGGTTCATAATGTTTCAGAAAATATTGAAAATAAAGTAGCGACCTTAAAATTAAAATCATTAGGTATTAACATTGATAAATTAACTAAAGAACAAGCCGCTTATTTATCGTCTTGGGACTTAGGCACATAAAAATATATGGATATTAAATTAATTACTTCGGAGTCAGTCACTGAGGGTCATCCGGATAAAGTTTGTGATCAAATCAGTGACGGAATTTTAGATGAAATTTTACGTCAGGATCCCAATGGTCATGTGGCCGTGGAAAGTTTTGCGACTAATGGTTTAGTCGTCGTGGGCGGGGAAGTACGCACCAAGAATTATATTAATGTTGATGACATCGTGCGCAAGATTTTAAAGAGTATCGGTTATGACAATGCCGATTCCGGTTTTGATTGTGATAGCGTCGGCATTATGTCAGCCTTACATTCCCAGAGCGCGGAAATAGCTCAAGGTGTTGACGAGGGAAGTGGTGATCATAAAGAACAGGGCGCGGGCGACCAAGGTTTAATGTATGGTTTTGCCACTAATGAAACTAAAGAATTAATGCCTTTGCCGATTGTTTTGGCTCATAAATTAACGGCTCAGTTGGCGATGGTTCGTAAAAAGAAAATTTTGCCTTATTTAAGGCCGGACGGGAAGAGTCAGGTCACGGTAGAATATCACGGTGATAAAGCTAAGCGCGTAGAAACGGTAGTGATTGCCGCTTGTCATAGTGATAAAGTTTCTTTGGCAAAAGTTCGCAAGGATATTTTAGAGAAAGTTATCAAACCAGTCTTAGGTAAATTATTAGATAAGAAGACTAAAGTTTTTATTAACTCAACTGGCGCCTTTACTTTTGGCGGTCCGGCGGCTGATACCGGCTTAACTGGACGAAAAATTATTGTTGATACTTATGGTGGCGTGGCTAGACACGGGGGCGGTTGTTTTTCCGGTAAAGATTCCTCTAAAGTAGATAGAAGTGGCGCCTATATGGCCCGTTATGCTGCCAAGAACGTGGTAGCGGCAGGTTTAGCCGATAAGTGCGAACTTCAGGTTGCCTATGCTATTGGTGTTGCTCAGCCGGTAGGAATTTATATTGATACTTTTGGTACTAATAAATATCCGGAAGATAAAATTTTACGAGCGATTAGAAAAGTTTTTGATTTTAGACCTAAAGCTATCATTGATCATTTAGAGTTAAAGAAACCGGTATTCTTAAAGACTGCCGCTTATGGCCATTTTGGTCGTCCAGAATTTCGTTGGGAAAAGACAGATAAAATTACTGATTTAAAGAAGGCCGTTAAGTAATATTTTAATAGAATAATATTTTTGCGCGACTTTTTTTCCGTAGGAAAAATCAGGAGCGAAAAAATGTTATTCTAATTAATATGCGTGTCATGGTTTTTGGTACTTTTGATAATCTTCATCCGGGCCACCTCTCTTATTTTTCCCAGGCTCGGAAGTTCGGAGCGGAAATGATTGTTGTTGTGGCACGTGATAAAAATGTTTGTCAGCAAAAAGAACATTGTCCTCAACAGGATGAAAAGACCAGAGTCAGACAAGTGAGGTTGGCTTTACGTGAATTAGGCTACCAGGGTCGTGCGGTACTGGGCAGTTTAAATAATCGTTGGTTAGTTTTAAAAAAATATCGTCCGGAAGTTATTTGCTTAGGTTACGATCAGCAAGTAGATTTACCACAGTTAAAGAGCGAAATTGAAAAATTTCGCCTTTTTTGTAAGATTAAAAGACTTAAGCCGTATCACTCGGAGAAGTATAAGTCTAGTTATTTAAGGAAGAAATAATATTGTAGGTTATAGCCATTATTTAGAAATAAAAAAAGAGATACAATCCAGTATCTCTCTATTTTTTTGGTAAATATGTTACCATTTTTTTGTAAGATTAAAAGACTTACACCAATTAGTTAGATTTACCGATGTGCTCAGTTACATAAATATTTCTATTCGTATATTTCTGAGCAAACATCACACCTTCTAACTCTTTTAATTCTAAAGACGCGTCTAAATCTAGACTCTTTCTTTTCTCGTGGAGTTGGTACCAAAGGTCTATATCTAGTGCCAGCAACTCAATCAATGGTGAGTGCCCAACCATAATTAGTAAATCGCCATATTTGATTTGATTGAATAATTTTTTTAAAGCTAGGCGTTCATCGGTAACAATTTTTGAAAGTAATTTTGGCTCTAGTTCTTTTAGAGCTTGATACCAGCCGCATTCATTTTTTCGTTTTGTTAGCTTTGGATTATTGGCTAGTCCGGCAAATAGTTCCTCGTTTCCGAATCTGTCGTCGGCCTCTAAGATTTCAGCAATTCCCAAACCGTGAGCTTCTATACATATTTTTAAAGCTAGAATAGTTTGTTGAGTAACCTTTGAGCCGCTACCGAGAGAAAGAATTATTCTCTTAACCTCTTTTTCAGACATCCGGTAGTTAAATTTAGGTATTCCACTTTTTTGAATTTCTTCTAGTCGGTCAAGCGCGATAAGCTCGCCGTTTGTTTGTACACTTCGTATCATGGCAATTCTTTTTTCCATGACTCTACCTCCTTAATTTAGTTATTTAAGTACAACAATAAATTGAATAATAATTTTACAATTATCAAATTATATTCCCATATATTAAGATTTATGTCAACAGTCAATTAAAAATTGTAAAAATCATCAAAAAGGCCTAAAATATTAGTATAATACTAAGTTTATGTTCATAAAATTCTTTAAAGACATCAGCAAAAAAAGTGTAGCTGAGGCCGGAGGTAAAGGGGCATCTTTAGGAGAAATGTCTGGATCCGGCATCCCTGTGCCACCAGGTTTTGTTATTTTAGCTTCGGCTTTTAATCGTTTTTTGGCAGAGACTGATTTAACCCAAGAAGTCCAGGCTGTTTTAAATGGAGTTAATTATAAAGATATTAATTCCGTGGATGGGGCTTCGGAAAAAATTAGAGCTATGATTTTGCGAGCTAAAATGCCTAAAGATTTAGAGAAAGACATTCAGGCCGATTTTAAAAAATTAAAAACTAAATTTGTTGCGGTGCGTTCCAGTGCTACGGCCGAGGATTCTTCGTCTGCTTCTTGGGCAGGAGAACTAGAAACTTATTTAAACACAACTGATAAGACTCTGCTTCTTAATGTTAAAAAATGTTGGTCGTCTCTTTTTACGCCGCGCGCTATTTTTTATCGTCATGAAAAGAAATTATTAAAAACCAGCGTGAGCGTGGCGGTAGTCGTTCAGCAAATGGTAGAGTCAGAAATATCCGGTATTGCCTTTACGGTTCACCCAGTGACTAAAGACAAAAAACAAATGATTATTGAGGCGGGTTATGGCTTAGGTGAAGCTATTGTTTCCGGCTCCATTACTCCTGATGCTTATGTGCTTGATAAGCGAGGCTACTCTTTAATTGATATTAATATTTCTTCGCAAGAGAAAAAAATTGTGAAAGGCGCTTCGGGTGGTATTAAATGGGTGCCGGTAACGAAAACGACAGGGAATAAGCAAAAATTAAGCGGTCGACAAATAGTAGAATTAGCTAAAATTTGCCTAGTAATTGAAAAGCATTATAAATTTCCTTGTGATATAGAATGGGCTTATATGAAAGGAAAATTTTATATAACACAAAGTCGCCCTATTACTACTTTTTAAGGTCGTTATGTCTTTCCTCTTTTAGTCAAAATATGCTAAAATAAAAACAGAATAAAGCTTCTGTTTTTATATTTTTGTGCGATTTTGAGCCTAAGACATGTTTGATTACTTGCAACAATTTAACAATTTGTCTAAAGACCTGCGTGATCAGGTTTCTTCGCCGTCAGCTTTAACCCTTATTTCCCAATTAGAAAATAAATATCGGGTGGATTTAGCTATGTTGGTGATGAAGGTTATGATTAAGAGTATAAGTTTACAAAATTTACCTGCTTATTTTGTATCGGAAAATGGATTGAGTTTAGAAATGGCGACAGCCTTAACCCGAGAGTTGAAGGAAAAAATATTAGCACCAGTAGCAGAACATTTAGGTTTAAGCACGGAAAAAATAGCCTGGGATTTGGATAAAGACATAGCTAATTTTATAAAAGAGGCGGGCTTAGTCTTGCCGAGCGCGGTATTGGTGGGTCGTTTTAAAAATATCCTGGCAACTTATTTGCGCGGTGTTCGGAGTAAGATTGATACTCGTAATTCTTTATCTAAAGATGTTAAAATCGGAGGACTTAATTTAAACGATGAGGAAATTGGTCGGATTTTAAAAATTTGTGAAAGACATCATTTTGTAAATTTGGATTTGAAAGGCGTTGATGAGCAAAGAAATATTTCAGCTTCAGCCCCAACCCCAACCCCAGCTCCAGTTTCATCTCCCAAGCCAGACCAAACTCTTACTCGGGCCTTACCACCACATCCGTCTCAACTCCCTAGTGCGATAGTTAGTCCCAGTCAGATTGCCGTGAGAGATTCTCAACCCTCTTCTTTGTCTCGTCTTGATAAGATTATTGCCGCTGCCGATCAAGGTGGAGAATATGATTTAAAAAAATCTTTGGCTCAGAAACCGGCTCCTAAGTTAAATGAGACTGGTGTTAAATTAGATTTACAGCATGAATTATCTACCCCCAAAGAACAGCTGGATTTGCCTTTAGCTAAAAAGTCTGGTGATCATGCTTCTCCGGTCCCCGTGGCAACCTTACCATTAACTACTGCCGCGAAAATAAATAAACCGGAGGGAATTTTTCGTAGGTTTTTTGCTTCCAAATTAAAACCTTTACGACCGAAAGTACAGCCAGCTATCAAGCCGATCGTTAAACCGGCCGTCAAACCTGTTGTTCTCCCCGAGCTTAAGCCAGTTATTAAAACGGCTACTATTTCTAACGATAGACCGGCTCCCGCTCCTATTACTAAATCAAGCGTCTTAAAGTCCCAAGTTCCAATTCCACCGGTTCCACCGATTCAAGCAATTAAACCGATTCAAGCAATACAACCCACTAAAGTATTTCCAACAGCTGCAAGACCTAATACGCAAATTTCCCCGAATCGCCCTCAACCCGCTGTTGCATCCACTGGTTTAAAGGCCAAGCCGATTACTGTAGCTTCCCGACCAGTTACCCCTGCTTCCACTCGACCGCAAATGCATGATATTAAACCGGTACCGAAGGTGATGGGACCGATTGAAGAATTACAATTTTTAGATGTTGTTAATTTTCGTCGTCTCGGCACTACTCCAGAGGAAATTACCGGGAAAATATTAGGTAAAATAAAATTGTTGGAAAGAGACGGGTATGATAAAATGGTGAAAGGAGTGTATGCTTGGCGACAAAGTCCCGTTAATCGCCTGTATTTGCGTTTGGGGCAAGAAGCGGTTACTACAGGCATACCTTTTAAAGATGCGATTGCTGCTCGCCAGGCTGTAAATAAAGAATATTTAAATATGGCTGAAGTGGAAGCTATCGTTGGCCTAAACAGTAAATTATCATTCTAATTGTTTAGCTATGCAACAGTTTACAGTCCCACAATTTATTGATGTAGAAAATAAGATTATCGGACCGATGACCGTTCGTCAGTTTATGATTTTTTTGGCAGCGGCTATTATTGTTGGCATTAGCTATCGTTTATTTGATTTTAGTTTATTTTTAACCATCGCTATTGTTGTTCTTAGTTTGGCCGCTACTTTCGGCTTTGTAAAAATTAACAGTCAGTTTTTTCACCTGTTTTTATTGAATGTTATTAAGACTTTACGTCGGCCAGGAACGAGAGTTTGGAATCATACTGCTGTAGACACAAAAACGCCTGATGCACCGAATATTGTTTCGCCACCAGTTGTTTCACCGGTAAAGCTTTATAAAAAGTCACGTTTAGCGGAATTATCCTTAATCGTTGATACTAAAGGACGTTATCAGGGTGAGTAATTTATTTTATTGATACATATGGCAAAAAGTTTAGCGAAAAATAAAATAGAAGTCTCCACTCAAGAATATTTGAATATTGCTGAGATTAAAGATAATACCGTGGTTATGAAGGATGGTACTTTACGTTCTGTTTTACTAGTTTCCAGTATTAACTTTGCTTTAAAAAGTGAGGATGAACAGAATGCAGTTATAGATTCGTATGCCAGATTTTTAAATAACATTAATTTTTCTTTACAAATTGTCATTCAGTCGCGGGAGTTGGATATTGATAATTATATTGAATATTTAAAGGGTAAAGAAAAGGAGCAGACTAATAAATTATTAAAAGTGCAGACCGGAGATTATATTGAATATATTAAAGAATTGATTTCTCTGGGTAAAATCATGAATAAAAGATTTTATGTCATAGTACCCTATGATCCCTTGACCGACAAACATAAAAATTTTTTAAGTTTAATATCCGAAGCCTTGCGTCCGGCGACTGTCATTAAATTAAAGGACAAAACTTTTCGAAATTATCAAGAAATGTTGGACAGACGTGTTGATAGTGTGATTGGCGGTTTGGAGTCTATGGGTGTAGCGGTTGCTCGTTTGGACACGCAAAGTTTAATTGAGTTATATTATAAGACTTATAATCCTGAGACATCAAAACATCAGGAGTTAGTTGATATGGATAAGCTTCGTGTCGAAAAATAATTATTAGCGCGCCAGGCGCCCCCTTGTTATGATAGATTTTAGTAAAGAGCCAAAAACAAATAATTTAACCTTTAATACTCCAATTAAATTGGGTTCTTCTCGGGGACCGGAAATTGAGGCTGATCCAGAATTGACTAAAGAGGTTATTGAGGAAGAGAAGTCTTATCGTCGCGGTATTCTGTCGGTTCGCGATATTATTGCTCCGGCCGCTTTAAAAGTGGAGCCAAATCTACTTCATCTCGGTGATAAGTTTTTGCGGACGTTATTTGTTATCAGTTATCCGCGTTATATTTCTGTTGGTTGGTTTTCTCCTATTATCAATTTGAATTTCACTTTTGATATTTCCATGTTTTTTTATCCGGTCAAGTCCGCTATCATTTTAAAACAATTAAAAAATAAAGTAGGAGCTTTGGAGGCACAAATAGTTTCCGATGCGGAGAAAGGAGCCGCGCGTGATCCGCTTCGAGAAACCGCTCTGCGTGATATTGAATATTTGCGCGATGCTTTAACACAAGGAACGGAGAAGTTTTTTCAATTTGCCCTCTATGTTACTTTATATGAAAAAGATAAGGATAGTTTAGACCGTTTGTCGGATCAGGTAGAAGATATTTTTGGTTCACGTTTAGTATATTCGCGCCGAGTTTATTATCAGGCTGAACAGGGTTTTAATTCTACTCTACCTTTAGGAGATGATGAGTTATATATTACTTTTAATATGAACTCTTCTCCGATTGCCTCATCCTTCCCTTTTATTTCTAGTGAATTAACTAGTGATCGCGGTATCCTGTATGGCATTAACCGCCATAACAACAGCTTAATTTTATTTGATCGTTTCTCTCTGCAAAACGCCAACTCCGTAGTTTTTGCTACTTCCGGCGCCGGTAAGAGTTATGCCATTAAATTGGAAATATTACGTTCTTTAATGCTAGGGACTGATGTTATTGTAATTGATCCGGAATATGAGTATAAACATTTATCGGAAGCGGTGGGTGGCACTTATATTAATATTTCTTTAGCCTCAGAAAGTAAAATTAATCCTTTTGATTTGCCGCGGGCTATTGGTGGTGAGGCCAAGCCTAAGGATATTATTCGTAGTGCGGTTATTACCTTAAAAGGTTTAGTCCGTCTCATGCTTGGTAACTTAACTTATGATGAAGACTCTATAGTTGATAGAGCCTTGTTAGAAACATATGCCAAGAAAGATATTACACCTGATTCTGATTTAAGTAAGATTGAAGCTCCGGTAATGTCAGACTTCGCTCAGATTCTTGACGGTATGGAGGGTGGTGCCGATCTAGGTTTACGTTTGAAGAAATTTACGGAAGGAACCTTCGCCGGACTTTTGAATAATCCGACTAATGTGGAGATGGATAATCAGTTGGTTTGTTTTTCGGTGCGAGATTTAGAGGATGAATTACGACCGATTGCTATCTATACCATTGTTAATTATATTTGGAATGTTGTCCGAAGTGAAATGAAAAAACGTATTTTGGTTATTGATGAAGCTTGGTGGATGATGCAACATGAAGATAGCGCCAAGTTTATTTTTGCTCTAGTAAAACGTTGCCGTAAATATTATCTGGGTGTCACTACTATTACTCAGGATGTTAATGATTTTTTAACCTCTCCTTACGGGCAAGCTATTGTTAATAATTCTTCTTTGCAAATTCTTTTGAAACAATCACCGGCGGCGATTGATTTAATTCAAAAAACATTTTTGTTGACGGAAGGAGAGAAGTACTTATTGTTGGAGTGTGGTTTGGGCGAAGGTATTTTCTTCGCTGGGACAAAACACGTAGCTATTAAGACTGTTGCCTCTTATACTGAAGATCAGTTAATAACCTCTGATCCGCGTCAGCTCTTGGAATTAGAAGACGCTAAAAAAGAATTTGCCGAACAGGCAGCCGCTGATGCTTATGAGGCTCCTTTAGCAGAAACAGGTAGCGAGGAAGTATCTAAAAAACCGGAGACATTAGAAACGCCAGAAGCAGTATCTTAATTTTTCCAAAGAAATAAATAAATAAAATAAAATATATGCGTAGTGATCGTAAAATAATCGGAATTTTAATTATTCTGTTAGGGGTACTGATTATTCTAACTATTTTATATTTTGGTTTTTGGCGCCAGAATACTCCGGTTGTTGATGATAATACTAGCCAGGCCACTACAACTACTCAGTTACCGAGTGGTAAAACTATTATTACCACCACACCTGGTGATGTGCCGCGTAATCAACAATCCTATGACATTAGTAGCGAGCCGGTTCATGAATTTAATGTTAATGATTTAGAAAAAATGGCGATGGCTTTTAGTGAACGTTTAGGCTCATATTCTAGCCAGTCCGATTATAGTAATTTTAGTGATTTAAAAATATACATGACTGAGAGTCTAAAAAATTGGGTGACTCAGTATTCCGCTGAACTGCGTGACGCCAGAGAAGGGACTAGTTATTATGGAATTAGTACTACGGCTATATACGTGAAGGTGAAGAGTTTTGATGATGTAGGAGGAAGAGCGGCGGTTACGGTTACCACTGAGCGACGGGAGAGTACGGAAACAATCAACGGGGGCGATCCTTTTCGTCAGAATATTGATTTAAATTTTGAAAAAATTAATGGTGAGTGGTTGGTTGATACAGCTTATTGGTCCACCAAATAAATAAATTAACTATGTCCGCCGGAATTAAAACTATTTTTATTTGTAGTAATTGCGACGCCCAATTCCCTAAATGGAGTGGGCGTTGTTTAGAGTGTGGCTCTTGGGGTACTCTCAATAGTGGTGTTACCGACGCTAAAAGCGAAAAAAAAGAGGCGGCTAAGAAATTAGGTGGCGCGATAGTCTTGGATTTTAATTCCATTCCTGATACGGCATTAGCGCGACAGCGGACTGGTAGTGAAGAAATTGATCGGGTTTTGGGCGGAGGCTTAGTGCCCGGGTCTTTAATATTGTTAAGCGGTGAACCGGGTATTGGTAAGTCTACTTTAGCGGCGCAGATTGCCGGCGGTTTAGGAAATAAAATAATGACTATTTATGTTAGTGGGGAAGAGTCGGCCGGACAGGTTAAATCTCGTTTACAGCGTTTAAATACTGATTTTAGCCAGCTGAAGTTTGTCTCGGAAACAAACGCCGAGAAAATATGTTCTACCGCCCTTAAGTTAAAACCGGACATTGTTATTATTGATTCTATTCAGACTGTATATTCTGCTCTGATTCCCGCTGAAGCCGGCAGTGTTAGTCAGATCAGAGCGGCGGCAGTTAAATTCTTGGAATTATCCAAGGAAAATAATATTGCTGTTATCCTTATTGGTCATATTACTAAAGACGGCCAAGTAGCTGGGCCAAAGTCTTTAGAACATATTGTTGATACGGTATTATATTTGGAGAATGAGAATACTAATAACTATTGTTTACTTCGCGCCACTAAAAATAGGTTCGGCTCAGTTAATGAACTAGGGGTATTAGAAATGACCGGGACTGGTTTTAAGGAAGTAAAAAACCCGAGTCGAATATTTTTAGATAGTGGTAGTGCTAACATTTCCGGTTCGGCTATTGGTTGCGTTTTAGAGGGGACGAGACCCTTTATGGTGGACCTACAGGCTTTAGTTACTAAAACTGTCTTTGGTTACCCGCAACGCAAGGCTAGTGGCTTTGACTTAAATCGTTTACAGGTCTTAAGTTCTGTTATTACGAAACGTACTAAGATTAATTTGACTACTCAGGATATTATTTTAAATGTAGTTGGTGGTTTACGAATTAGTGATCCAGCTTTAGATTTAGCTGCTTGTGCTGCTATTATTTCTTCATCTTTAAATAAAACTTGGGGGCGTCGTACTGTTGCTTTAGGAGAAGTTGGTCTCGGCGCGGAAGTACGTAATGTTTTTAAGTTAGAAATGCGTTTGAAGGAGGCGGAACGATTAGGTTTTGAGGCCGCCGTTATTCCTGATGTAGAAGTGAAGGGAAGCAAGTTACGTTTAATGAAGATAAAAAATTTGGATGAACTGGCTGAAATTATTAAATAGTATTTAAATATTTTAAGAAATAAAAAAGAGCATACAAGTGTATGCTCATTTTGGTTAACAATATGTTAACCTATCGCCGTCTCTGGCTCTTTAATTTTTATAGTTAAGAGCTTTTCGTCAAGCCCTTTCACTTTATCAATCTTCATAGCTCTTTCTGGAGATGTGCTAAATAATTCATGAAAAATATATTTAGCTGTTCCGTCGCTATGGTGAGATAGATCCCAGATTTTAATAGATCTCCTGGAATTACCATCAAAAATTTCTACATGATGCCCTTTTTCTGGGTGTTTAAAACCTCCATTGATTTGAACTTTTTTACCATTCAATATAGCGGTTAGTAGTAGTGATTCACTCATATTTACTCCTATATGCTCGCATTTATTATATGTGAGCGATTTTAGGGCGTCGAGACGGCGCCGTTGAAAAATTAATGAACTGTAATTCAATAATATAGACTATTGCCAAATTAGTCAATACCTGGTTTGTGTATAAATTGGCTGATTTTAGAGTATTTTTACTGAAAATTAGGACATTTTTTTAGCTATTGACATTATTTATAAAATATGATATAGTTAATTTATTAGTTCGTTTTAAATTAAAATCAATAATACAGGAGTATGCAATGGAACATATTAGGAAGTTAGTTTTGTCTATCTTATTGGTAATTTCCTCCCTTTCTCTAATCGTATTATTTGTGGCATTTGTTTGCTTAATAGTATATGCTTTTGGATACGATTTTTACCCTGGTAGTCTTCTACTTTGGGTGAGAAATCCGGAGGTGTTAACTACACTAATAATTCTATCTGGCCTTTTGATTTCTTCAGAGGTGAGGATAGGGGGCCAAGAATTGTTGGAAGAGCTTTCTGAAAAAATTGAAAAAAAATTTCAGAAACATTTCAATTAATGTCGCAAAATTTTAAGGGGTTCATCGCTGAACTCCTTTTTTATTTATCTTAATTAATGAAGTGGTTCAGGTCATTCTAAATGTGTGTCATCTTCCCATTTACCCAGTTTATTCTTTAGTAGAGGATATTTCTTTAAATCGGGATCTTTAGTAATTAATTTGATGGCCTCTTCTTGGGCTTTTTTGATAGTGGCGTAATCAAAGAGGGAAGCGATTTGTAATTCCGGGAAGCCACTTTGCACCGCACCATATAACTCACCAGCCCCGCGTTGTTTTAAATCTATATTAGCGAGAGTAAAGCCGTCATGATATTTAGTGAGAGCCTCTAAACGCTCTAAGGTTTTAGGATTATTTATTTTTTCTTGTGAGGGGAAGAGGAGACAATAAGATTGTTGTGTTCCTCGACCGACACGACCACGGAATTGATGAAGCTGAGCCAGGCCAAAACGTTCCGCCCCTTCTATGACCATTAAAGTAGTGTTAGCTATATCCACGCCAACTTCAACCAGAGAAGTGGCAACCAGTATTTGTATTTTATTATTAACGAAATCTTGCATCACTTTTTCTTTACTCGCTGCTGGCAATTTGCCATGTAATAAACCAATTTTAAAATCAGGAAAAATATCTTTTTCCAAATGGGTATGCTCGACCTTAACAGATTTAGCTCCTAGCTTATCCGATTCATCAATTAACGGACAGACCACAAAAGCTTGCCGACCGGCTTTTATTTCTTGGCGGATAAAATCATAGGCGGCACTACGTTTTTTTTCTGTGACAATTTTTGTTATAACTGGTTGACGCCCGGCCGGCATTTGTTTAATAAGCGATAAATCCAAGTCACCGTAAATAGCGAGCGCTAAGGAGCGGGGAATGGGCGTAGCGCTTAAAGATAAAAAATGTGGCGTTAAGCTGTTATTGCTATTAAAATTAAGAAGTTTTTGCCTATCCCTGACCCCGAAACGATGTTGTTCGTCCACTACAGCTAAAGCTAAGCGGGGAAATTTAATATTCTTTTGAATCAGGGCCTGTGTGCCAATAATAATATCGGAGCTGATTGCCTCTTTGTCGCGTTTATCACTAGTCATTAGGGAAATTTTAATCGGCCAATCTTTTAGTATCTGACTAATATTATTGAAATGTTGCTGAGCGAGAATTGTAGTCGGTGCCATTAAAATTCCTTGCTGTTTATTTAAAACCGTATTTAGAAGAGCCATGACTACTACGATAGTTTTACCACTACCAACATCTCCGGCGAGCAAGCGGCTCATCGGTGATACTTTACTTATATCTTGCAGAATTTCCCAAGCCACTTTTTTTTGATCATCGGTAAGGTTGAAGGGCAAGTTAGTAACAAATTTTTTAGTTTCTTTTTCTTTAAAATTAAGAGATGTCGCTTGGCGACTTTGTCGAGCACGTTTGATAAGTTGGGCTTGTAATTGACGTAAAAATAATTCGGTAAAACCGAGACGCTTTTCTGCCTCCCTAGCTTCTTCCAGAGTTTTAGGGAAGTGTATTTGATAAAGGGCGGTTTTCAAATTTAGTAGACCGAGTCTTTTTTTAATATTTTCCGGTAGCCAGTCGGGTTCGGTATCTGCTAAATTAATAACTTGTTTTATTAAGAACCGTATTTGTTTTTGAGTCAGGTTCGCTGTGAGATGATAATTAGAAACAAGTCCGCTAGTGTGGATGAGATCTTCAGAATATATTTTTTCACTGACAGGAGAAACAAGAGAGAGGGCTCCGTAATTTTCACTAACGCGTCCGGCTAAAGAAATCTTATCGCCGACGCTATAGGTCTTGGTTAAAAATGGTTGATTAAACCAAATGACTTTTATGGTGTCACTACCGTCATTGATTAAAGCCTCTGTTACAAACACGCGACGCTTCCAACTTTTTTTATTTTGAATTAATTCAATTTCACCTCGGATATTGGCATTTTGACCAACTTGTAAGTCCGCTATCTTGGCATTATTTTGAAAGTTATCGTAGCGGAAGGGTAAATAAAAAAGCAGGTCCCGCCCAGTGGCGAGACCCAACTTTTTTAAAAGTGTAGCGGTTGTGGTACCCACTCGGTTGAATTCGTTAATGGAAGAGTTGAGGGTAAGCATAACCACGATAGTTTAATATGTGCCTTCGTCAGGAATCGAACCTGAATTACAAGATCCGCAATCTTGTGTCCTATCCGTTGAACGACGAAGGCCAAAAACTGCTTTCATCATATTACAATTTCAACAGTTTAGTCAACTGTTCGGAAAGCGGTATTTCCGTTCTTTCTAAGTCCTCGTCTAAATATTTGATTAAAAAATTTCGGACAGTTAAAGCTTCTAAGCTTCGTAAAGGTAGAGATAAGCGAGGACGCGTTCCTGATTGATATTCAAAGTATAGATTTTTAACACTTTTTTTAGGTTGATAGAGAACGGCAAAATGTTTAAACTGATTATAGTCGTAGAATTTTTGTCCAACCTGTACCCCTTCCGGACCTAATTCCACAGTGATCATTAGAGCGTTCCGACTATCATTAATCAACATAATCATGCCGGAAATAATAATAATTAAAGCAAAGAGGAAATTAGAGCCAAGTCCGAGAAAAACCGGTAACCAATTCTGGAAGCTGAAGAAGCAAAAGAATAAAAGAAAAAACATAACAACACCAGCGATAATATACCATTTTTTGTCACGTTCGGGGCGACGATATTCCGGTACTTGCCATTTTATATATTGTGTATTATTTTGTGCCATATTTTTAATAGAGCCCTTTTATTTTTGTTGACAATAGGGCCTGTATTTTATATAGTAATTATACCATAAAAATCATTAGGAGAGGATATGTTATTTATTATCTTCTAGTTATGGTGAATATAAGGAGAGGTGGCTGAGCGGCTGAAAGCGGCAGGTTGCTAACCTGTTATAGGGCGTTAAAACCCTATCCGGGGTTCGAATCCCCGCCTCTCCGCAGATTGTCAATATAGGTGTTTTTAGCAGAATTAGCTAGGGTTTCAAAGGGTTCTTTGAAACTAACTTTAGCTAATTTTTTGTTGTCTATTGATAAGTTCCAAAGTAACCCAGTAAGCATTTTTCTTTTGTCATCTAAACTGACTTTTAAAAACGCTTTTTTCTGCTTTTTAGGGGATAAAAAGAATTCTTTGGTAAGTTCCAAATCTTTTTCTGTTAAGACTACTTCTTGCTCGTTTTCTAGTTTTTCTAGAGCCTCATTAAAATTATTTATTTCATTTTTAATAACTACTTCTTTCTTTTCAAAATCTTCTTTCGTAATTGATTTATCAAGGAGCAGGTTAAATAGCTCATCTTTTCTATTTTCATATCTCTTAAGCTCATTTAGAAGCCCTTGTCTTACTTCTAGATACTCCCGGCGCTCAGGATTATTATTAATAAAAAACTCTAAACTATTTTGATGCATTATCTCAACCATTTCCTCGCTAACTACTAATCTATCAAATACTCCTGATAATGTTTTAATAACTTCTTCCTCTTTTAGATAGTGATTATGTTCTGAACAGTTATCTCGGCCATTAGTGCAGTAATAATAGACATATTTATCTTTCTTTCTGGTTGCTGTTAATAAGCAACCACACTTAGCACAAGTCATTAGTCCCCTAAAAGGGAAATAGATTCGCTTCTTCTTGGGATGCTGTTTTACCTCCATCGCTTTTTGACACTCAGCAAACAACTTTCTAGGAATAATTGTTTCATGTTTACCCTCATAGATCTTGCCATGAAATTGCATCTGACCACAATAGAAAGAATCATTAATTATTTTATATATCTTACTCTTATGATATTTAATATTGCTTCTACTTCTAAATCTTTCTTTATACATTAAGTCTGCCAATTCTTTCATTGTGTAATTGCCAGTTGCATATAACTTAAATATCTTCTTGATATATCTAGCTCTCACTTTATCAACTAACAATCCACCTTTCCCATCATTTAAATAACCAATAGGCGCAAAATTTGGCCAGAGCCCCTTTTCTATTTTAGTTTGTATCCCTCGTTTAACATTTTTAGATAAATCTAAAATATATTGAGTAGCCATTGAGCCCTCAATATTTAACAAGAGAACGTTATCAGATGGCAAATATTGCCTATCGCTTGTTTGAATAACTTTAATCTTGCCTTGTTGGAGTAACCATTGAATCTTTCCGCTATCAATGGGATTACGACTTAACCGGTCTATCTTCCAGCAGATAATCCCATATTCCTCAGAACTATTTTCGAGTAGCTTAATCATCTCAGAAAATAATGGTCTGTTGTTTGGCAACTTAGCTGATTTAGATTCGGTATAGACTAGTGTAATATTTAGTCCAAGACTAGAGCCTAGCTTCTTCATCTCATTAACCTGACTTTCTAAAGACAAGATCTGTTTACTTTTATCTTCACTAGACTTTCTGGCATAGAGGATGTATTTCATATATTTCTAATTTAGCTTATATTTTGTTTAATATTCTTGACGACAGCCCGGTGTGTGCGTATAGTCAAGTTAATTATATAGGGAGGGGGTCGGGCCTCATTTCTAGTCTTAAATCTCATTTCCGGCTACCTTTTCCTTTTTCGGCTCCCCCAAGGGGATGATATATTTATATTAGAGATAAAAATATATTGGCAAAATATATTCTAGTCGGTAACATAAGAATTAAGAGAAAGGGAGTTGCGTAGTCAAGTTTGAGGGAATAACCTCGTTAATTAACGTGCAATCTCTACTGCTAATAACGAATTAGAAGGTTGAGGCTTTAGACCTCGTATCACTAGTCAACCTGTTAGGCAGTCTAATTAACTAACTTAAAAACATATGAATGTTTTTAAAAATTACGTTGGTATCGACGTGTCATCAAAAAAGCTCAACATCAACATTGTCGGCAACGATAATAATGGCGATTATGAAATCCCAAATGATAAAAAGAGTCTGAAGGAATTCATTAAAAGCCAAAAAATATCACCAGATAATTATGTCGTCGGAGCGGAGTCAACGAGTCGTTTTCATTTAACTTGTCAGGAAACATTCGTTCTCTCCGGTTTCGAGTTCAGATTATTAAATCCGATTCTAACCGGAAAAAGAATATCGGGCTCTATCAGAAAGAAAAAAACCGATATTAGTGACGCCAGAATTATCACTGATCTGATTATGCGCGGAGAAGGAAATGTCATTAGCAAGAAACAGCTGGAAATTGATAAAAGGACCGTATTAAGGACTAGGAAGACGATAGTTAATCATCGGACTTCGATCAAGATTTTATTAAAGAATATTAAATTAATTGATCATAAAAATGATGTCAGAATAAAAGAAACCATAGCTTCTCTGACCAAATTAGTCGGCAAGATGGAAAAAACTATTAGCGAGTTGGAAGACATCGCTGATAATTGCACAGCTGATACCACTGACGAAAAATTAATTAAAAGTATTCCGGGGTTTGCCACTAATTTAGCGGCGGTTGTTTCTACTGAGGTTGGAGATTTTAATCGCTTTCCTTCATCGACTCAATTCAAAGCCTATGTCGGCATTGATCCTAAAGTCACTCAGTCTGGTGATAAATTAAAGAACGGGAAAATTACTAAACGCGGCAATGCTCATCTACGATATGCTTTTTATCTGGCCGCTCAAGTGGCCAGATGCCATGATCCTGAACTGAAAGCTTTCTACGAGAAAAAGAAAAGCGAGGGGAAACCGACTAGAGTTGCTATCTGCGCCGTATCTAGAAAATTGTGTGAGCGGGTTTATGCGGTGGTTACGAAACAGACTCCCTATGAAATTAGACAACTATCTTTTTCTTAATTTTTCCTTGACTTTTATATAGAAGGTTATATTATCTAATGAGGATAGAGATAGAATCATTAATGCTATTAATCAGGCTAATATCATAAATGAGAGCATCCGCAGAGAGCATTCTAGAAGGATTAATGAGATGAGAGACGCTCCGCCACAAGCGCACTATAAAAAAAGATATAGACGTAGATACGGGGAAAATAATAACCTCTTTGATGATGACAATGATTTTGATTTTTAATAATGTATTGGCTAATATTCAATAATAATTATAAATATTACTTGAAGATACACAAATATCGTTGACACTTATAATAATGTGTAGTAATATATAAGTATAAAGTCTCCTGTGCCTGCCCCTTCGGGGGTGGTGTGCAGGATTTTTTTATTCATGATATTATTTAAATATGGATATTAAAGAACGGGTACAAATATTTATTGATGGGGGAAACTTTCATCATTTAGTGCTAAAAAAGCTGAGCATAAAAGAGCTAGATTTTTCGTTTGATAATTTTATTGATTTTTTAGTTGGAGATAGAGAGATAACAGACTATGGCAAAAGATTTTATATTGGTACTGTCCGGGAGGAGACTGGCAATCCTCATAGTATAGAGTTGATGGCGAAACAAACCTCTCTTTTTTCTTCTTTGGAGGCGACTAAATGGCAAATTAAGACAAGCAAACTTAGAAATAGATTGGAAAAGATTGTAATCGACGATCGTACCATTGACTGCCAAAATATTTTGGCAAAAGGCATAACTCATATAGAAATTAATCGTAAGAGAGAAAAGGGTATTGACGTGAAGCTTGCTACTGATTTAATTATTGGTGCAATGGATGATAGATATGATACTGCAATTTTAATTAGTTCTGATACGGATTTAGTCCCAGCAATTGATATTGTTACTAAACGCTTTAAGAAAAAGGTTGAATATATTGGGTTTTCCATTGTTGTTGATGGCACAGACCAGAATAGAAACACAAAACCATCGCAAGGCTTAATTAGTAGAACGAGTTTACAGAGAATTCTGGTTAAATCTGACGTTATGCCTTTTGTATATACTCAAGATAAGGAATAATTATTATCATTTATTGTTAATGAGCTTCTTTCCAATATGGTACCAAGCTCTCCGCACTGATGAAAAATCGCTTTTATTTTCGTTTTAGAGAGTATATTATATGGCTCTTTATATGAAATATTAGCGATTTTTTTATTGCCAATTTCAGCGTTCCAAAGTAGAGAATTTAAGATTTCTTTTTGTTTTTCAGAATTTGCCTCTAAAAATAGTTTCTTCATATTTTTAGGGGATAAAAACAGATTTTTAATGCGTTCCAAAGTAATATTATTCTTAGCTATCTTTTGAGATTCTAGCTCTTCAATATTCTTTTTAAGCTCTAGCATTTCATTATTTAGAGCTTCGTTTTTGGACTCAAAAGCGTCTTGTGCAAGGACTTTGTCGAGGTATGCGTCTAGAAAGCGTTTTTGCGCTCATCAAGCTTTTTTAGCCTGCTACGCAGGCTAACAATAGATTCCTCTAAATAGGACGAGCCTTGTTTCTGCTCTTGGAGTTTAGCTCGGTAGACGAGGTTAACGATTTTTTCGTCAAAGAGCAGGGGCTCAAAAACGAAGCTCAATGCTTTTGATAGATATTCTTCTTTTAAATAGGATTTGTGCTCGCTACAAAGACCTTTTCCATTTGTGCAATAGTAATATGTTAATCTACCTTTCTTTTTAGTAGCAGTTAATTGACAACCGCAATTAGCACATTTTAAAATACCTCTAAAAGCGAAAGGGATAACCTGTTTTTTAACATGAGCTTTTTTGTTTAGCATTTCTTGAACCTCGTCAAACAATAGTTTAGAAATTAGAGGCTCATGATTTCCTTCGTATAGTTGCCCGTCTTTTTCCATAATTCCACAATAGAAAGAAACAGAAAGCATTTTATGAATTTTGCTTTTGTGATATTTTTTTCCCGCTCTACTTCTAAAACCTTCTGTAAAAAGAATATTGGAAACTTCTTTAACGCTATACTTACCAGTGCAATATAGTTCAAAGATTTTAGTAATATATTTGCCTCTCGCTTTGTCAATAATTATTTTACTATTTTTATTTAAATAACCGATTGGCGCTAAATTAGGCCAACCACCTTTTTCTAGCTTGGCTCTTATTCCTCTTTTTACATTTTTAGATAAGTCTAAAATATATTGATTAGCCATTCCGCTTTCTACATTAAACAAAAGAGCATTGTCATGGAAGGTACCCATTTTCTTAGACACATTGTCCATGGGTCAATTGATATTGCCGGCTGTACATTACAGGCGGCATTTTTAATTTAGTATGAAAGGTACCCAAAACACTAGACACTTTCTCCATGTGTTACTAAACTAGAAACATATGAAAAAAGCGTTTAAAATCTCAAGTGAGATGAAGGATCAAATCCTCAAACGGGTTAAAGAAGAAGGTCTGCCAGTAGCTAAAGTAGCTGAAGAGCATGGTATCAGCCCGGCCACTATCTACTCGTGGCTAGGCAAGACTATTAAAGCTCAACCCAGTTGGAAAGAGTTCTCTAAACTAGAGAAACAGAATAAGGAGCTAATAGCCCTAGTTGGTGAGCTCACTATTAACCTGTCGCAAGCCAAAAAAAAGAATTAGCTATGAAACGGGACAATAAGTCTCAGGTAGCCAGAGATATTGGGGTGTCTAGGCAGCTATTATATTATCAACACAAACAGAGAGCGAAAGATTGGCAATTGAAGACCGACATAGAAGAAGTGCTCCATGATCATCCTAGCTATGGCCATAAACGACTAGCTATTCATCTGAAAGTTAACAAGAAAAGAATACTTAGAGTTATGAAGTTATATGGCCTCAAGCCATATCGCAAAAGAGGTAAGAAATTCAAGTATGATAAGACAATAAGAGATTTAGCCTTTCCCAATCTACTCTTAAACAAAACTCCCGAATATCCTAATCATATCTGGGCCAGTGATTTCAATCATATCAAATACCAGGGAAAGTTTATATACGTGGCCACTATCATTGATATCTATACCAGAAAAATAGTGGGCTATAGTATTTTAACTAGTCACAGTAATGAGCTCATTATTAATGCTCTTTTATCAGCTAGCCATAATAATACTCCAGCTAAAATACTCCATTCTGACCATGGCAGTGAATATGCCTCACGTGATTACTCTAGTATCTGCCTGAGTCTGGGAATTAGACAATCAATGAGTAGACCAGGCTGCCCCTGGGAAAACGGTTATCAAGAATCATTCTATAATCAGTTCAAACTAGATTTAGGTGATCCAGATAGATTTAATACTTTAGGAGAATTGGTCTATAATATCTATAGAACAATTCATCAGTATAATAACACCCGAATACATACTAAATTAAAAATGCCGCCTGTAATGTACAGCCGGCAATATCAATTGACCCATGGACAATGTGTCTAAGAAAATGGGTACCTTCCAGTTTATCTTCTATCGGCTTTTTATTTAGCAATTGCTCTTTAACTCTGCCCATCGCCTCGTAGAGTATAACCAAATTAGTTATGGCAAAAGGAACGATTTGCTTCATGCTGGCGTGTTCCTGATTTTTTCTTTGTTCCAGGCCGATTGCAATAGCTTCCTTGTGCATTGGTATATCGGACACGCTTTTAATATTTAAAATTTCATGGACATTTGGAGCCTTTAAATTTTGATTCAAAATAGAGGCCTCTAACAGGGCAATTTGTTTATTGTCATAATCAAAGTCCTCTCGCAGGAGATTGGCCGTATAAGGTTCGGTTTTTATAAAATCAACGTATTCAAAAATAACGTCAAAGCCCTTGATAGTGGCCGAGTTTTCTTTGTATTTATTCAATAATATTTCTATTTTTTGTTTGATTTTATCGGAAGTCATAACCATATTTTGGCATAAAATAGGGCTTAGGGCAATTAGTGGAAAAATTTGATTTTTAAGGGGTTTTGTGGTAGTTTAGAAATATAATAAAATTAAAGAAAAAATATGAAAAATGCTAATATAAAATCAATGACTATTAACGCTAATACTACAAATAATGTAGCCATGCAAGCCTATAAGAAACAGGCCTTAAATAAAGCATCCGAAGAAATTAAAAAGCTCGAAGAAGATATTAGAGAAATTGAAAAAAATTAATTGAAAATTATATGGAAAAAAACTTTGGTTTAAGACAGCAAATAGAGCAAGTGGATAATCCAGAAATATTGAAATCTACGTTTTTCGCTTTGTTAGAAAAAATTGATTCTCTTGAAAAAAGATTGCAATATGCTGGAGAGCAATCGGAGGGAAATGACAATAAGATAGCTTTAATTTCAAAAAAAAAAGACAAGCTAGAAAGAATAAGGCATGGATTATCTGAACTTAATGAAAGAATGGAAAAGCCGTATGTTGTTTCGGCGGAATTACAAGCTGTTAAAGAGGTGTTAGATATTTTAGCAGAAACCGGAGATTGCAATTCCGTTATCTTAGAAGGGGAACCTGGTACCGGAAAAACTCAATGGGCATATTCTGAAGTTGGGCAAGAATTACAAGACGGGAAAGATGTGACGCTTGTTCATGTTCGAGTTAAAGATACTATGAGAGCTCAAGATTTGCTTTATAGTATTGATGATGTAAGAAGATTGAGCGATGCGCAAGCTCAGGCGCAAGTTCCGGAAGAAATTAAAAATGAAGCGGCTGTCTGGAAACAGAGGATAATGAATGGAGAAATAAAACCTGCAACCGATGAAGAATATAAGTCTTTCAAATCAAAAATGGAGGCGGTCGTTGAACTCGGAGAAACGGCGAAAGATCTTGACTATATAAATTATGTTGACCTAGGTCCGTTAGGAGAAGCGATTTATCAGTCCGGAAAGGGTAAAAAAGTTTATCTATTAATTGATGAAATTGAAAAGGGACGTGAAGAATTAATGACGGGAATTTTAGATGAAGTTGAAAATTTAACCTTCACTGTCGGCGAAACTGGGACAGTTATCAAAGGGAATAAGAAAAATTTACGAATAGTGATTACAACGAATACCGAAGATTCTGATAAAATTCCGCCGTCATTTCGTAGACGGAGTTTATATCATTATATTGATTACCCCGGTCGAGCTGATATGGCTAAAATAGTTAAGTTGAATTTTCCTGATATAAGAAAAGAATTATTGAATTATGCTATTTCTGTTTTTTATCAATATCATGAAAACTCGGAAATACAGAAAAAACCCTCCACCCCTGAATTATTAGCCTGGATTAGAGTTTTGACGAAGGAATACGATAGCGAAATTCCCGAAGATGTTCCGCATCGAGAGATATTATTAAAGTATCAAGAAGACCAAGAATTGGAAATTGGTAAAATTAATGTTGAAGCTGAAGAACAGATTAAACGGCAAGAAAGTGAATTCCCGCACTATATTCATAGAGCATTACAGGGCAAAAAAGTTTTCCACTTAACCAATCAGCTGAATTCATTCCACGACCAAAATAAGTTTTCTGAATTTTATGCTCAATTGCAAAATGAGGGTATTAATTTTGTAACGCCATATTTTGAAGAGAAAGAGGAACGAGATAACTACGGTGATTGGAATAATGTTCAAAAATGTACTAGAAATTTTCAAGTTATTATTCCCGGTATTGAATATCTAGGAGATGGGTATTATGTAATTCCCGAAGATAAAATTGCATTTGTTAAAAAAGTTATTGATATGCAAACCGAAGTTTTACCCGCTGGTCAAAAATTTATAACTATTGATGAAAAAAGTAAAAATATAACAAAGGGTAAAATTGATGTTGATGGACAAAATTATGACGCCTGTATGGCGGATGATGGCCGAGTAGTTATAAATAGGCAATATAAATTATGAGAGAAGGATTCTATAGACCAGAATATATTCCTCCCGAAGAAAGAAATTTGCACCAATTCAAAGGTGCTTCGCTAAAAGAGGTAATTGAATATTTAGAAGGAAAAGAGGAGGAAGAAAAACCATTAAAAAATAATCAAGAATCAAGTATTCTTGATGGTTTTTTAGATTTGTTAAGAACGAAAGGGGTGCGCGTATCCACTCCCGAATGGCTACAATTTATCCAGGTAATTGATAAAAAAACTAATGCTAACCAGTTAAAAGAATTGGTAAACACCAATGAACTATTAAATAAAATTAGATTATTTGCTCAAACCACTTTAGTAAAAAATAAAGCTGATGAAGCGGCTTTCCATGAAGCTTTTAATGAATATTTTGAATTAGCTGCTAAAATTTATAATCGTGAATTGCCAAAAGAAAGCGAGGAAGATGCAGAAGTACCTAAAGATAAAGATTCTTTTGACAGCGAAGTTATGCCAGAGATAAAAGACCAATTAAATATTCAGGAAGTTGCTGAAAATTTAGATTTACCAGAAGAAAAAGAACATGACGATAATGAAAATGTTCATGGTGGCAAAAAAGACCAACATGATGATATTTTAAAGAAAGCCGACTTGTCAAAACAGGGCGGAGGGAATAAAAAAGAAGCACAAAGCGGTGAAGGTAAAGTTGGAGCACCCAGCGAAGGGCAAGGAGATAAGGGAAAAGAGGCTGCAGGAAAAGGTAAAAAAGGAAAAGAAGGCGAAGGCAAGGGCGATAAAGGTAAGGCTGGAGCCGGTGAAGGTGATATGGGCGAGGCAGGCGCCGGGAAAGGAGACAAAGGAGCATTTTCTGGAATGGGCAAAGGGGCATCCGGGATGGAGACAGAAAATCAAATAGATAATTATTTAAAGATTCCAGAAGCACCTCAAAATAATCAGCAAAAAATGGTTGAGGAGGGATATTTAGTCGGAGGCGGAAAAGGAAAATCTATTTATGCGGAAAGAATTTATAAGGATTCTATTATTAATGAAGGTGAAAAAATAAACAAAGAAACTATACAAGCAAGAGAAAAGAATGTAGGGAGAGTTGATCGTAGAATGCGTTATGAAGTAAGACCTGATAGAGCAAGTATGGGCGAGGTTATTCGTAATATTCGCAGAGTGATTCTTGATGTTTCGGAAGTAAAAACCAAAGATGTTAATTTGAGTGGGACGGTAAGAAATTTTGCCCGTCGTGATTTCCGTTTTGATTATCAAAGAGAAAGAGAAAAACAGCCAGAGATAGTTTTGTTAATTGATGTTGGTGGCCCGGTCGATGAATGGAGTCCATTAGTTAAAGAAGTGGCCGAGGCTATGGCCGAAGGTTTAACCAAACTAGAAATATACCTTTTTCATAATAATCTTTATGGATATGTTTGGAAACCAGACCAAAAAGATTTATTAGCGTCAAGCTATGCCAAAGAAAACTCATTAATTGATATAAAGTCAATTGTAAAAAAAAGAAAGAAAGTCATTGTTTATGGAGACGCAGAAATGTCTTATTCAGAACTCGAAGGAGATTGTTGGCCACCCCGGGGAAATGCGGAAAGAGTAGAAAAATTCGGAATGGGTGGAGAAGAATGTTTGAATTTTATAAATAAAAAGTCAGATTCCGCTGTTTGGATTAATCCCGTTTTTAAAAAAGAATGGAAAAATCGAGATGATTCCGGAACAATTAAGGCAATTAGCCAAATTATCCATATGCACGATTTAACGGTTGGGGGAGTAGAGGATGCTATTAAAGATTTAATGAAGAAATAGCAAATTTACATGATTACCGTTCCCAGTGCATCCCACCCTCTCCGCGTACAAAATAAAAATACCCATTTGGGTATTTTTATTTTGTATTTGGATGTGGATTCGAACTAGTTGGAAGCGAGACACGAGAGACGGCGGAAGCCGGAGCGAGTGGACGAGCGTCGGACGAAGCTCCGGGGTACCTTCCAGACAACAGAATAAGTCGTCTTAATGGATAGTCTGGAATTTAGAGAGTCTAATTTTTTTCTTCCAGCTTTATTTCTTCTACAATTTTTTTAGTGGACTTATAAAAACCCATAATCATAAAGATTATCCAACTTTCGATAATAATACCAAGAACGTTAAGAAGATAAACGTGGAGAGCCTCTTGAAATATTAAAAAATTTTGGACCGATAAAGCTACCGGCCGCCCCAGCGGCGATAGGAATGAAAAAGGCTGTGTAATCCACGGCTTTAATTATTTATATACTATTTTTCTTTCGTTTTATTATTTTTGCTGGAAATAAACAAAAAAGGTTATTGAAACCATTCAAACCATCTTCTCTATAATAATAAAAAACCTCATTGATTTTATTCAATGAGGTTTCGTTGTTTTGAGGATTTATTTCATCAGTAACATTTTTTTAATGTCGCTGAAGCTTCCACAGGTGAGTCTGTAAAAGTAGGTACCGCTCGCTAGACCGCTAGCATCAAATTGAATTTGGTGCTGTCCAGCAGGTAATTCTTCATTAACAAGAGAGGTCACTACTTGCCCCAATAAATTGTACACTTCAATATGTACTAAACCAGCTTTAGGCAGGGAATAGCTTATTGTGGTACTGGGGTTGAAAGGATTAGGATAGTTTTGTTCAAGTTTCCATTCAATTGGAAGATTTTCTTCATCACTTACGTCTGTTACCGCATTAGGCAAGGCAATTGACTCAATCTGATACTTAATATTAGCATCAGGCAGATTAATCACTACTTGTCCATTAACCACTCTCGCCGTTTCATTCCAAATTTCTCCACTTGGTAACATAGCGAAAACATTAACAGCAAATCCTTCAGCCTAAATTCTAATCCAAAGTGCAACATCGCCAGATAACTAAATAGAATTAAATACTTCGGTCGGTGTTAAATAATTAAGTCTTTTGCGGGGTCGAGTATTAAGTAAATATTCGACTCTTTTTAAATCCTCTGAATTAAGATTAGCAAAAGCTGATTTTTTAGGAAAGAACTGTCTGATTAGTCCATTACAATTTTCGTTAGTCCCTCTTTCCCAGGAATGATAAGGATAAGCAAAATAGATATCTAAATTTAAATGTCGTTC
>MNUT01000016.1 GCA_001871165.1 Candidatus Falkowbacteria bacterium CG1_02_37_21
GATTGAGGTCAAAATTGAAGAGATTGATTATGATACACCCAATGAGTATTGGACTTTGTTTATTGCTGATACGGAAACAGGAGAGATTATTAAACAAAAAAATATCTTGTTGATAAATTAATGGCGCAAAGAATGTTACTCATGTCTGTAGTTATGGCTATTGGTACCCTGTATTTATTTAGGAATTATTATGAAAATGACTTAGCAAAAGCTTGGACAATGTCTCTTACCGTGCTGGCGGCTTTTCAATGGTTTAATGCTTGGAATTGCCGATCAGAAGACAAATCAATTTTTAGCATGAATCCATTTTCCAATAAATTTTTAATAGGATCAGCCGTTATTGTTCTCTCACTGCAAATACTGGCGATCTATACTCCGCTCATGAATAGGTTTTTGCAAACGGTTCCACTTAATTGGTCCGACTGGCTAGCAGTTATATTGGTAGCAGTATTTATTATCATAGCCGAAGAAATACGCAAGGTATTGGTGAGATGGAGGAAGGGTCGTTATTTATAAAATATTCGCTTCGGTATATAATTTAGATATATGAATAAAACAATAAAAATCGCTGTGCTTTTAGTAATTTTGTTTGTGCTTGGTATCGGGTCATACTTAGCATTTAGTTATTTAAATAAGACTCCTGTTGCGGACCCGGAGATGAGCGTTGAGCCTGAAAAAAAATTTGACCTTATATATTTAGAAACGCCATTACCAAATGAAACTATCAGTAGCCCGCTCACTATTTCAGGCCAAGCCCGAGGTACTTGGTTTTTTGAAGCGGATTTTCCGATTAAGATTTATGATGATAATGGTCAGTTACTCGGAACAGCTGTAGCCCAGGCTGATGGTGATTGGATGACTGAGGAATTTGTGCCTTTTCAGGCGGAGTTAGATTTTAACTATTCAATGAGTACTAGTGGTGTTTTAGTGCTTGAGAAAGATAATCCCTCTGGTTTGCCGGAATATGATGACGAATTACGTGTGCCAGTAAAATTTTCAGCTAGCCCAGAAACAATGAAGATAAAAGTTTTTTTTAATAATAATAAATTAGATCCAGATTTTTCTTGCAATAAAGTTTTTCCGGTTGAGAGAGAAATAACTAAAACTGTCGCTGTCGCTCGAGCCGCTCTCAACGAACTTTTAGCTGGTACTACTCCGGAAGAGGAGGCGGACGGTTTCGCAAAAATTCTCGGATCTGACATTAAAATTCAAAGTTTAATGATTGAAGATGGGGTAGCTAAGGTAGATTTTAATGAGGCGCTAGAGGCGGGAAGTGGCGGCTCTTGTCGTAGTGCGGCGATTATTGCTCAAATTAATGCTACTCTAAAACAATTTTCTACTGTCACAGATGTTATAATCTCAGTTAATGGTCGCACTGAGGATATTTTACAACCTTAGTGGTTAGCTCATATTCATAGTTTAGTAAAACTAATGTAAAATATCCATTAAAGTCATCATTTTGATGACTTTTTTTATAAGCAAAAACCCTGTTTTTTGCTTGCTAAAAGCTAAAGGTGCTATAATCCATAGAAGTTAAGAAAATAGATTAAAATTATAATGAATATATTTTATCCCTTTGAATACTTTGCTAGGTGGTTAACCTACGATTTGTTCCACATTAGTAACATTGCTCTGGCCGGGTCACTAGAGTTTTTTGTGTATGATACTTTAAAAATATTGCTTTTAATTGTTGTTATTACGCATTTCATGAGCTGGTTGCGCTATTATCTGCCCATTGAGAAACTGCGTGATTTTTTAGTGTCTCGTCGTTTCTATGGTTTAGATTATTTTCTCGCCACGATATTTGGTACTGTCACTCCTTTTTGTTCTTGTTCATCCATTCCACTGTTTATTGGTTTTATGCAGGCCAGAATACCGCTCGGTGTGACTTTTTCTTTTCTTATTACCTCGCCGCTTATTAACGAAGTGGCCATCGGCTTATTTATTGGATTGTTTGGTTTAAAGATAACGGCAATTTATGTCTTGGCCGGTATTTTGATTGGCATGGTTGGCGGTTTTATTTTAGGCCAGTTGAAAATGGAAAAATATGTCGCTGATTTTGTCTGGAATATTCAATCGCCAAAAAAAGGGGAAGCGGTTGATAAAAAATTACCAGTCGGGCAAGTGGCTAAAATTATATCACAAGAAGCCTTTGGAATTATTAAGAAGATTGCTTTATATATATTGATTGGTGTCGGTGTTGGTGCTTTAATTCACGGTTATGTCCCGGGAGGATTTTTTGAAGAATATTTACAGAAAGCTGGAGTTTGGGGAGTACCGGTGGCCGTTATTCTCGCTGTTCCTCTTTACTCTAATGCCAGCGGAGTAATTCCTATTATTCAATCGCTGATAGCTAAAGGTATACCAATCGGTACCGGTCTAGCTTTTATGATGGCGATTGTTGGCTTGTCTTTACCTGAGGCCATGATTTTAAAGAAGGTTCTAAAATGGCAGTTATTGGCCAGTTTTTTTGGCATCGTGACTCTGGGCATTATTTTAATAGGGTATTTGTTTAATGCTCTGATTTAAGTTTTCTATTTAAATGACACAAAAAGAAGCTCTAGCAATTTTAAAAGCGGGTCATAATGTACTGTTAACCGGTCCGGCCGGAAGCGGTAAGACTTTTTTATTGAATCAATTTATAAAGTATTTAAAAGAAAAAAATATCGTCGTAGCGGTTACAGCTTCAACCGGTATTGCCGCTACTCATCTAGGCGGACGCACTATTCATTCCTGGGCGGGCATCGGAATTCATGATTATTTGAGTTCCAGAGAAATTCACGCCTTAACCAAAAGATCATATTTAAAAAAACAATTTGATAAAACAAGTGTCTTGATAATTGATGAAGTCTCTATGCTCCATGCCCATCGCTTAGATATGATTGATGCTGTTTGTCAGGAGTTTAAGAATAATGAATTACCTTTCGGGGGGATACAAGTTGTTATGTCGGGAGATTTTTTTCAACTGCCGCCGATATCATCCGGACAAAATGAAGCGGAGTTTGTTTATAAAGCTAAAGTTTGGTCGGAGATGGATTTACGAGTTTGCTACTTAGATGAACAGCATCGGCAGAATGATAAAAAGATGACGGCTATTTTAAAAAGTTTGCGGCAAGATAAAGTTGATGATAAGACGATTAAATTATTAAATAGCAGATTAAATCAGAAAGCAAAAACCGCCGATAGACCGGTGCGATTATTTACTCATAACGCCGATGTGGATGCCATTAATGATGCTGAGTTGGAGAAAATTAACGCCCAAGAATTTACTTACCGAATGTCAGGGGAGGGCGAAAATAAATTAGTTGAATCGCTTAAGAAAAATTGTTTGGTGCCCGAATCTTTAATTCTTAAACAAGGGGCCTTAGTGATGTTTGTGAAGAATAAATTCATTGAAGAAAAAGTGGTTTATGTTAATGGTACGACCGGTATCGTTGTTGGTTTTGATGAAAATAATTATCCGATTGTTCGTTTACGTTCGGGCGAAGAGATTGTTGCTTTACCGGATAGCTGGACAATTGACGATGAGCATAAAGTGCTGGCTAAAATTATTCAGGTACCACTGCGTTTAGCCTGGGCTATTACCGTTCATAAAAGCCAGGGTATGACCCTAGAAGCCGCAGAGATAGATTTAAGCCGTTCTTTCGGTTATGGTATGGGTTATGTCGCCTTATCTCGCTTAACCAGTCTAGATGGTCTCTATTTAATAGGAATAAATGAGATGGCCTATAAGCTTGATCCTCAGGTCTTTGCTTATGATAAAGAGTTATTAATGCTCTCACAACAAGAAAAAGGAGATATTAAGTCTAAGGCCTTTAAAAAACAAACTAGTATGTTATAATAATTATCTTTTTAGGAATGATTCAAATTATAATCTTATATTGTATGAATTGTTTTAAAAAGATAATTTTAAATTGTGAATAATTTTTAAAATCTGAAGTTTAAATGTCTTAGTTATATAATTAAGGCATTTTTTAATGTTTAAAAAGCTAAAATGAAAGAAAATGATCTCCTGTCTTGTAGTATAAGCAAAGGTCGAACAAATAATTAATAATCATATAAACATAAAAATATGAAAAAAATTACTTTAGGTTTAGGCATTTTAGCTTTAACGCTCGGAATCGTTAGTATATCCGCCGCTTCAGTGTTTGCCTATCAAGGTGACCCGACTGTGCAGGGTCCGAATTACTCCGTAGATCGTCATGAGGCCATGGAAGAGGCTTTTGAGAATAATGACTATGAGGCTTGGAAAAATTTGATGGTTGGTAATGGCCGAGTGATGCAGGTTGTGAATAAGGATAATTTCTCTAAGTTTGCTGAAGCTCATGAATTAGCGGAGCAGGGAAATACCGTAGAAGCGCAGAAAATTAGACAGGATTTAGGTTTAGGACTACGGAATGGTTCCGGTTCTGGGGCTGGTTCACGAGATGGAAATGGTAGAGGCAACGCCCAACATGGTGGTTGTAATTACTAATTACTAAAATAAATACCATTGGCTACACACTAGGTTTTCTTATTTTGAAATTTAGTGTGTAGTTTGCTGATGTTTGCTATAATTTTATTATGCCTGAAAATAGCACATATTCTGATGAAGAAATTATTGAAAAAGTCCGATCGGAAGATCAGGAGCTTTATGCCGTTATCATTGAAAGATATCAGGCTAAACTGTTGCGTTATGCAACTAATTTAACTCAAGATGAGCATAATGCCGCTGATATTGTGCAAGAAGCCTTTATTAAGGCTTTTATAAATTTGCGCGGTTTTAATACTAAAAAGAAATTTTCCAGCTGGATTTATCGCATCGTTCATAACGAAACTATTAATATTGCTAAAAAATATCGGAAAGAAACGCCGATTTTAGAAAATGTTGATTTTAAAAGTGAAGAGAACATTGAATTAAATTTTGAAAAACAAGAGATTGCTGAGAAAGTTGAGAAATGTTTTGCTAAAATGCAGTTAATGTATGCTGAACCACTTCGTTTATATTATATTGATGAAAAATCTTATGAAGAAATAGGCGATATTTTGAGATTACCTATGGGTACCGTTGCTACTAGAATTAGCCGGGCCAAAATATTAATAAAACACATATGTCAAAAGATCTAAAAAATATTAGAGATAAGGTCATGGGCGAAATTCGTCACGGTGATTTACAGATGCGCCCTAAAATATATTTTATTGCGGGTTCAATTTTAGTTTTTATCAGCTTAGTATTATCAGTTTTAAGTTCAGTTTTTCTTTTTAGTTTAGCGAGATTTTCTTGGCGTTCTCATGGTCCTATGGAGCAATATCATTGGGATCAGTTAGTGGCCGCTTTTCCTTGGTGGGCAGTTATTTTTGCAGTTGTGGGATTAATAGTCGGTATTTGGCTAGTTCGTAAATATGATTTTTCTTACAAGATTAATTTTAAAATAATAATTGTGGGCTTTATAGCCGCGACAATTATCGCCGCTTATTTAGTTGATATTATTGGTTTTAATGATCTTTTTTATCGGAGAGGCTATATGAACGGATTATATGGACAAAACAATGGACAAGGCATGATGATGAACGGGGGCGGGAAGTTTAATTACTATAAATCAAGATAATAAAACTAGAAACTAAAAAAATTTTATGTATCAAAAAAATGAAGGAATGTTGGACAGATTAATTAGAGTTATACTCGGGGAAGTATTTTTTATTTTGGCTTGGTTTTGGCTGGGTGGTAGTTTCCAGACAATTGCTTATATTTTAAGCGCAGTAATGCTCATCACGGCCATAACTGGTTTTTGTGGTTTATATAAAATATTTGGCATTAACACCAATAACAATAAAAAATATTCTAAAGTGATCTGGAGTATTTTTGCTATTTTATTCTTAGCCGTAGCGATTGTCGGCAGTTATTATAGTAGCTTCTTCACTAAAAAATTGTTTTTGGAAGATTACAATGTCATGAATAATTATTATAAACAAACTTTGTTTAATACGGGACAGGATAACAGATTGGAGTCCATCGCTAATTATGATAAATTAGTTATAGAGTATAGAAATTTTACTGATAAATATTCTAATTATCATCCGCAAGTTATTGCCAAAGATAAAAATTTTAATTCAGATTTAGTAAAAGTGAAAAATATTATTGCCGGTCTGAAAAACGAGGTTTATGTAGGTGACTTAAAAGATTCTCATCTTAGTTTTGAAGAAATTCGTCCTATTTTTCAGGACATTCTTAAACGTAACGGTTTTTCTATGTTAGCCGTTTATTTGGTTGATTTTCATGATTCTATGGAAAAAGTAATTGAAGAGGCGGATAATAAAAATACGGCGGGAGTAATTATTACTTATACGGAAGCTAGTGATAAGTTGCTGGCTATAGAGGAAGTAGCTAATGACGACGAAATTAAAGCGATTAGAAATAACTTGGAAACATTATTAAATTTAGCTCAAGAAGGGAAGATGGAAGGCTTATCAGATACCGCGGCTAAGTTAAAAAGTAGTTTTATTAAAGTTTATTTACAACGAGGCTAGACGTTTGAGGTCTAAATTATCATCTTTAAATAGCCCTGTAGTGGGGCTATTTTGATAGGGAATTGATATTTTTTTTGCCGGCATGATATAGTTATTGTATATGAAAAAGATATTAATTATAAAAACCCACACCAGAGACGAAAGTTTCTGTAATGCTCTAACTGATAAATACATAGCAGGTGCGCGGGAAGCTAAGAATGAAATAGAGATTATTAATCTAAAAGATCTATCGTTAGAGCCATGGTTGAAATATGGCCATAATGCACATGATAATCTTAAATTAGAATTATTTCCAGATTTATTGCAAGCTCAGAAATTAATATTATGGAGTGACCACATTGTGTTCTCTTATCCGACTTATTGGTCAGCGCCCCCGGCTTTATTAAAGATTTTTTTTGAAACAATTCTGACTCCCGGTTTTGCTTATAAATATCATAAATCTTTTTATAATATCATCCCTTGCTGGGATAAATTATTGAAGGGTCGTACGGCCACGATAATATCCACCATGGATTCTCCGGCATTTTTTACCAAATTTTTGGATCCTGATGCGGGTGGTAAAATGATGAGAAGTTCACTTAGTTTTGTAGGTATTAAGTTGAAGAAAAAATATTATTTTGGCTCTGTCAGGATGTCAAACGATAAGAAAAAACAAGCCCGGTTGACTAGCGCTTACGAAATTGGAAAAAGAATTGCTTAAATAATAATTTGAATTATTTTTTTGATAGTGCTATCCTATAAATATATGAATTTAAATAAGTTCCAAACAGGAAATAAGTCTTGGTGGACTGCCCATAATATTGGGTAGCTAGTTTTTTGTTTAAAGTTTATTTTTTAAAACTACCCAATATCTATACTTGGGTAGTTTTTTTATTTTTATGCATTATTATTTCTACAACCGATCAACTCAGCCCTGGCGATTCCGCTTATCGTTAAGTTTTATTTATTTATTATAATTATATGAAAAATTCCTTAAAATTATCTCCTAATGAAACCGGGTTTTTTGGTAAATACGGTGGGCAAATTATTCCGCCGACTCTAAAACCGATTTTTACTGAGATTGCCGAAGCTTATCATGAGGCGCAGTCTGACCCTGAATTTCGTCGTGAGTATGAAGAACTGTTAAAAAATTACGTCGGTCGTCCTTCGCCTTTATATTACGCTCGTAATTTATCGGAAAAATTAGGTGGCGCTAAGATTTATTTAAAACGTGAAGATTTAAACCATACTGGGGCACATAAAATAAATCATACTTTAGGCGAAGCCTTGTTAGCTAAGAGAATGGGGAAGACTAAATTATTAGCAGAAACCGGAGCCGGACAACATGGCGTCGCTTTAGCGACTGCCGCCGCTTTAGTCGGTTTGGCCTGTGAAATACATATGGGCGAGATTGATGTTCTAAAACAGCATCCTAATGTTATCCGTATGCAATTATTGGGGGCTAAGGTAGTGACCGTTAAATCGGGTGGACGTTGTTTAAAGGATGCGGTTGATAGTGCCTTTGAGGCTTTTGTTCAAGATCCACAAAACATTTTTTTTGGTATCGGCTCAGTTGTCGGCCCGCATCCTTTTCCGATGATGGTCAGAGATTTTCAGTCGGTGGTTGGAAAAGAAGCACGAGAACAAATTTTAGAGAAAGAGCATAGACTACCGGATTATTTGGTGGCTTGTGTTGGGGGTGGTTCTAATGCTATTGGACTGTTCCATGAATTTTTAGATGATACTGAAGTAAAAATAATTGGAGTGGAGCCAAGTGGTCGGAGTTTTAAGCCCGGAGATCACGCGGCTACTATAACTTTAGGAACACCGGGAAATATTCATGGCATGTTCACTTATTTGCTTCAGGACGATAAGGGTGAACCCCTAGCGGTTCATTCTGTAGCCTCCGGCCTTGATTATCCTGGTGTAGGTCCGGTGCATTCCGATTTAAAGGACCAGGGAAGAGTAGTTTATGAGACTATTAATGATAAAGAAGCTTTGCAGGCTTTTCTGGACTTAAGTAAGATTGAAGGTATAATTCCGGCTCTGGAAAGTTCTCATGCTTTGGCCCAGGTCTTTAGACTTGCTCCTCAGTTAACGTCGGATAAAATTATTATTGTTAACTTATCGGGTCGAGGGGATAAAGATATTGACTACATTGCTGACATCTTAAAGCTATAAATAGTAAATTTATTGCAATTTTATAGACAAAAGACCCTAAATTTTAGGGTTTTTTGTATAATATTTGTCTAATATTTGCTTGTATGATAGAGTAAATTTAAATAAAAAAAGATGGGTCTATAAAGACAATTTTGTTTGACAAGATATATAATTAATGTTAGCATATTCTGTTAACGATAAAAATTAGTACATTACAAATATTATAACCAAAAAAGCGGAGTAAATCATGACGATCAACAAATGGCCTAGCGTGTTAATGCAACTAGGCGACCCAATTTTTGAATTAAATTACGATGGAGTTTTCGAGTTTATTAATCAGGCCTTTATTGATTTAGTCGGCCAGTCACGTGAAGAAATTCTTGAAAAAAATTTATATAATATTTTTCCTAATGACAAAGCAACAAAATGTTTGGTTTTAATCCAACAGGCATGCTATAGGAAAAAAAATACAGAAGATACTTTTGTATTTAATGATTCTCAGGGTGAGAGTTATTATCATATTCAATTTAGCCCCATTCAAGATGAATCAGGCCGAGTTATTTCGGTCGTAGGGGTGTGTAGAGACGTAACTAAGCAGTACGAGCTTGTTAAGTCTGTAGAGAACCATCTTTACACGGTTCACCATGACTTGCGTGGGCCTCTTGGTGTTCTCCTAAGCTACTTAGAACTTTTGCAGGAAGGAGGAAATTCTCTCGTAGAAACAAAGGACTTCCTTGATATGATTGGGAAGATGGGCTTACAAATGAGAAAGATGTTAGAGACATATTTATTATTAGCCAAGATAGAAAAAGGTGAAAATAATAATATAGAGAAAACCCAAAAGTCGCTACATGACCTCATAGATTATGTAAAGAGTTTTAAAGACGATTGTACTCATAATGTAGAAATTGAGTATATTATTGGAGATAATCATAATATTTCTATTAATGAAACTTTAATAGTTTCTGCAATTAACAATCTTTTGCATAACGCTGTTGAAGCTTCGATGCCGTCTACGCGAGGAAAAATAACAGTTAAAGCTTATGTAGAAGAAAAAAATATTTGTCTAAGTATTTCTAATGAGGGGAAAATACCTGAGGTAATAAAAAAGAATCTATTCAAGAGGTTCTTTACCACTAAATTAAAGGGTAATGGATTGGGGTTATATAGTGCTCAATTAATTGCTAAAGCGCATGGTGGGAAAATTATCTGTAAATCCGAAAAAGGGATTACAGAGTTTGTTATAACTATTCCTATTGCAGCATAATAGTTGGGGGGTTGATTTAAAACATCATATCCCCCCTTTTTTATTAGGTGGCCTTGCTTTTTATAGCTTAAAGCATTAGACTAAGGTTATAATAATTTGTTTTAATAATATAAATCAGTATGAAAGATTTTAAACAAGGAGGTGGATTTGGTGCGAAGAAAAGTGGTGGTATTTCCGGCGGCGGTTTTGCTAACAAAAGAGGAGGAGGTAGTTTTGGCGGTCGTTCTTCTGGCGGCGGTTTTCGTGACCGTCCAGCCGGTAGTAGTTTTGATCGTCGTGACTCTGGTGATCGTGGGTTTGGTCGCGGTGGTTTCCGTGGCGCTAGCGCTTCGGCTCGTCCGGCTATGCATACTGCAACTTGTGCGGAATGTGGTAATTCTTGTGAAGTTCCTTTTAAGCCGACCGGTGATAGACCGGTATATTGTAGTAATTGTTTTAAGGCTAAGGATGGCGGTAGCGCGCCTCGTTCCGAACGTAGCTTTTCTGCGGACAGAAGTTTTTCCAAACCTAGTTACAGCCTTCCAATTCAGAGTTCTGCTCCTAGCAATGATCAGTTAGAAAAATTAAATTCTAAATTAGATCAGATTTTAGTGGCTTTAAAATCTTTAGCTCCAGTTTCAACTCCGAAAGTTGTTCCAGTAGCGACTGCCAGTGTTTCCACACCTAAAGTTGCGGTTAAGTCAGAAGTAAAGACGGCTAAAGCGGAAGTTAAAGAAATAAAATCTAAAGCTAAGGCAGTAAAGCCTAAAAAAGTTGTAAAAGCAAAAGCGAAGAAGATAAAGAAAGCTAATAAGAAATAACATGGCAGAAGAAGTAATCCTGAGATTTGATGAAGTAAAATTTGAATACATCCATAAGAAGCCCATCCTGGATGAGGCTTCTTTCCTGTTGCGTAAAGGAGCTAAAGTAACTCTCATGGGCCAGAATGGGGCCGGAAAGAGTACTATCTTTGAGCTGATTAAAAAAAATCTTAAACCACAAGATGGCCAGATTTCCATTACCTCCGGTGCTACGGTTGGTACCGCTAACCAGACTATAGAGAGGAAAGATGCTCATTTAAGTGTGGAGGAATATTTTTCCAAAGGTTTTGAGGATGTGCCCGGTAATATCAAGAGTCGTATTGCTAAAGCGATGGATGCCGTGAATTTTGATATTCCTCTGGATAGAAAAGTGGGTGATCTGAGTGGTGGCCAGCAGGCGCGTATTCTCTTAGCTTATTCTCTATTAGAAAATCCTGATATTTTGCTTTTGGATGAGCCGACTAATAATTTAGATAAGGCCGGTATTGATCATTTAATTGGTTTTCTTTTGGGTTATGATAAAACCGTGATGGTCATTTCTCATGATGCCGATTTTTTAAATTGTTTCACGGAAGGGGTCATCTATTTGGATAGCTTTACTCATAAAACGGAAATGTATGTCGGTGACTACTATTCTGTAGTGGAAGAAATTAATAAACGGGTAGAAAGGGAACAGCGAGAAAATGCTCAGTTGGAAAAAAAGATCATTGATCGTAAAGAAAAGGTTAACTTCTTTGCGCATAAGGGAGGCAAGATGCGTAAGTTGGCGAAGAAGTTGAAAGATGAAACGGAAGAAATGGAAGATAATAAAGTGGATGTGCGCCGAGAAGATAAAACTATCCGTGACTTTGCCATACCTGTTCAAGAAATTGTGGGTGAAATAGTCAGTTTAAAGAAGATAAAGATTATTAAAAATCATGAGCCGATAATTAAGGATATTGATAAAAGTCTGCGTAAGAAAGATCGTCTGCTCGTAGTCGGACCCAATGGTATTGGAAAAAGTACTTTACTACGTTCTTTGGTAGCGGGTGAACAAGAAGGTCGGGGGATACTTAAAGGCGTGAAAGTTGGTTATTATAGCCAGGATTTTTCCACTCTTAATTTTGATGAGACGGCCTTTGATTCTCTTAAAAATTGTTTATCGGATGGTATAGACGAACAACAAATGCGTTCAGTGGCGGCCGGCTTCCTTATTACCGGAGAATTAATGTCTCATAAAATAGGGGACTTATCAGAAGGTCAGAAAGGACTTTTGTCTTTTGCTCGTTTAGTTCTAATGCAGCCCGGTTTACTTATTTTAGACGAACCAACCAACCATATTAACTTCCGTCATTTACCGGTTATTGCTGAAGCGATTAATAATTTTCCGGGCACCATTATTATGGTTAGCCACATGCCGGAGTTTGTGGAGAAGATAAAGTTCACGGAAGAGTTGAATTTGGGGGATTTATAAGTTAAGGTGCTTAAATTCTAATCCAAAGTGCAACATCGCCAGATAACTAAACAGAATTAAATACTTCGGTCGGTGTTAAATAATTAAGTCTTTTGCGGGGTCGAGTATTAAGTAAATATTCGACTCTTTTTAAATCCTCTGAATTAAGATTAGCAAAAGCTGATTTTTTAGGAAAGAACTGTCTGATTAGTCCATTACAATTTTCGTTAGTCCCTCTTTCCCAGGAATGATAAGGATAAGCAAAATAGATATCTAAATTTAAATGTCGTTC
>MNUT01000020.1 GCA_001871165.1 Candidatus Falkowbacteria bacterium CG1_02_37_21
GTTTTTTAAGTACCCAATATTTGCTTCTTTTAATTCGCTGGCATTCTTCTTCTATCTCTCTTAACTTCTTCTGCTTTTCATAATCCGTCAAAATGTTATAATTTCTCATAGAATTGAGTGGTTTTAATAGTTTTGTTATTAGACTAACGTTACTATTATACCGCTCTTTTCTATTTTAGCCCCTAGTTTGATTTGTCCGAAATGTGCGTGAACTTACCATTATTTGACAAGCAATGCCAATCTAGTCATTATACTTTGGTTCTGTTAATAAAGCTAACTTGTAGCTTGATTTTAAAGGTTAAGGTGCTATATAGTTAATATATGAAAAATAATAAAAATATAATAATTTATTCTTAAATATGATGCTCCTTCTTTATGTAATTGTATTGTTAGTTTCCTTTTATTTATTAGCCGTTATTTGTAATCGTTATTTCATTTTTTCTTTAGATAGGATTGCCATTAAGCTTAACATGAATTCGGATATGGCTGGTGCGACCCTCATGGCTATTGGTTCAAGCGCTCCCGAATTATTTATTTCCTTTATTGCTTTGTATAAGCCGGGAAGTGAAAACATGGGCGCTGGTACAATAGTTGGTTCCGCCTTGTTTAATATTTTAGTAATCATTGGCGCTTCGGCTATGGTTAGAAAGGCTTTTATTGCCTGGCAACCAGTAATTAGAGATGTTATTTTCTACTCTCTCTCTATCATTTTACTTATATATTCTTTCTGGGATGGAAAAATAATTCTTCTGGAATCTGTCGCGTTCCTAGCTCTTTACGGTATTTATATAATCGCTGTTTTACAATGGCGTAAAATATTGCCTTATAAGGATGATGAAAAAGATCTGGCGGAAGAATTAAAAGAGGGGAAAAATAAAAAAACAGAGCAAAAAAACATTTTTGGTAAATTTTTAAATGGCATTGATTTGTTGTTAGATTTTATTTTTCCTAAATCAGAATATTATTGGACTACTTTCTTTATATCAATTTTCTTCATTACCGGATTAAGTTGGGTTCTAGTAGAAAGTGCTGTCGGCATATCCGTGATTTTACATGTTCCTGCTGTTATTATTGGTTTGACTGTTTTGGCTGCTGGTACGAGCATACCAGACTTAATTTCTTCACTTATTGTTGCCAGACAAGGTAGGGGCGGAATGGCAATTTCTAATGCTATCGGTTCTAACATTTTTGATATTTTAATTGGTCTTGGTCTGCCTTGGTTAGTGGTAACGATTGGTGGTAAAATTATTCCAGTAGCCACAGAAAATCTTAGTAGTTCTATTATTCTATTATTTGCCACAGTGGCAGCTGTTTTGGGATTCTTAATAGCGAGAAAGTGGCATCTAAATAAATTTTCTGGTCTTAGTTTAATCAGCATTTATATTGCTTATTTATTGTGGAATATTCTCCAAGTATTTTAGTAATATTATAAAAAAATCCCGAATATTTTCGGGATTTTTTTTGTTTTAGAAGTTTTAATTTTCTATTTACTATCTTGTTTTTTAATAAGAAGGGTTAAGATTGGTGGCGTGAGGAGTGTGCTGAGAATGACCATAATCACAATAATTGAAAATAGACGATCGTCAACTACTCCTAAGTTTTTTCCAATCATAGCGAAGATTAATCCTACCTCTCCCCGAGGAATCATGCCGACCCCCACTATCCATTTATTAACTTTACCAGCGACTGAGCCAGCCACGATTTTACCGATAAAAGCGGCTACTGAGACGGCTAGGGCAATCATCAGTACTGGTAAGTCAAATAATACTTCCAAGCGAACACTGAAACCGGTCATGACAAAAAATATTGGCACTACTAAAAATCCCAACGGTTCTATTAGCTCTTCTATGTGTTTTTCGGAATGTTTTTTAGCTAAATCAGTCATTTCTTGCTTTATTGTTCCTTCTGCGCGATCGGCGACAATTTGTAGATTTTCTACTAATGGACTTTGCTTAAAGTATTTGAAATGAACTGAGTCAAGAATGAGACCAGCGGCGAAAGCCCCGACGATTGGCGCTAAACCGATTTTTTCCGCCAAGTAGGCAACTATTAAGCCAAATGACAGGGCGAGGGTAAATTTCATGCCAGTGCCGGTATGAATTTTGGAAAACATTTTTCCCAACCAAGGTGCTATTTTTGTTCCGATATATATAGCACCGGCTAAAAAGGCAAAAGCTTTCAAGGTAATTAGACTTATACCAGTCGGACTGACACTACCCTGAGTGACTATGGCGGTTACTACCGCTAAAATTATGAGTCCTAACACGTCATCAATTACGGCTGCACCCAGAACAATTTGTGCTTCATTGGTTTTAAGTTTGCCCAAATCTTTAAATACTCGGGCGGTAATACCGACAGAAGTGGCGGTTAGAGTAGCCCCCAAAAATAAATAAGCATTAAAAACTAGTCCGGGAATAAGCCAAGGGCCAATGACGAAAGTTCCTAAAACAAAGGGAACTATTACCCCCACAATAGCTACTAATAAAGCTCTCAGACCGACTTTTTTCATTTGTGCCAGATTTGACTCTAGGCCAATTTGAAAAAGTAAAATTACTACGCCAAATTCTGATAAAAATAAAATAATCTCGTTACCTCTAAGAGGTTCAAACCAGTGAAAACCCAGAAGAGATAAGTTACCTAGTAAAACACCAATAAGAATTTCTCCCAGTACTGGTGGTTGGCCAAAACGTTCTATAAAAGAAGAGGCTTTAGCTATCAGTAGAATAATCGCTATCCATAAAAAAACCAGACCGACACTGGTGCTATCAGGATGGCTTGATTCAGAGGCGAGAGAAATAATTGGCGCGGCGGCTAACATTGTTAACACAAAAATCTTTGTCTTTCTAAAATTCTTCAGCATAAATTATTTTAATTATTATTTTAATTATTTTTATCTGCTAGAATAATAAGTTGAGAATTAGTAATTGTCAATCCTCCTTAATTCAGTGAGTTATTTGCTGGGCAATCCCTTAAATTAAAAAACCCCATTAATTTGAATAATGGGGTTGAGAAATTTTACATATTTAGCAACCTAGGAATATGAATAGGGGCAAGGATAATTGTTAATAATGCCATCCTGACGTATAAGCCGTTTTCGGCTTGTTGAAAATAACAAGCGCGCTTATCACCGTCTACATAGTTTGGTATTTCTTCTAATCTAGGTAGAGGATGCATGATAATTGCTTCTTTTGGCAGAAGCCTTAGTACTGGCTTGTTGATACTGAATTTCCCAGGCTCTAATTCGGCACTAGTCAGCATGCTACCGCGTTCTCTTTGAATTCTCGTCATATAGAGGACATCTAGCTGATCGGCAATGTCTCGTAAATCTTCATGTTCCGACCAAGTCGCCCCATGTTTATCTAAATAAATCTTTATATCATCACCAATGCGTAGCGAAAGAGGTGAAACAAAGTATAAAGAGATTTTTTTAAATTTACCTAGCAAATAAGCCAATGACTTTACTGTGCGACCGTTATGCAAGTCCCCCACCATTCCAATCTTGAGATTGTTACATCTTTCAAACTTTTTTTGTATTGTGTATAGGTCGAGTAAGGCTTGTGTGGGGTGCTGATTATTACCGTCACCAGCGTTAATAATAGGGACTTTAGATATCTTAGACGCTTTAGCGGCGTCGCCAGCTGTAGCAAATCGAGAAACTATAACATTGGGATGATATCCGTTTAGGATACGGAATGTATCCTCTATTGTCTCCCCTTTAGCTCGGGAAGAAAATTGTGAGGCGTTATCAGTAGCAAAACTAACTTCGCCGCCTAATTGAGCCATACTCATTGCGAAAGAAGCCGCGGTGCGAGTGCTAGGTTCTTCAAACCAGCTAATCATTCTTTGGCCTGCTAATAATGTGTTGCCCCCCATTTTAACCGCCTCTCTCATTCTATCGGCTAGAGGAAAAATGAATCTTATTAGAGCGTTAGTATCAAACTGCTGTGTTGTAACAACATGCTTTAAAGAATAAGCATCATTGCGTATAGTCATGATGACCTCCATTTGTGAATCATTTGTGAATGTACTTGTTGAATGTTTATTTGTGAATTCAATATAGTACAATTGTTTTATAAATGCAAGTAAAACTATTATTTGTCAATAAGACCTGCTATTATTAGCTAAATGTTGTGTAGTGTAGCTACTATGAGCTATATTTTGTTATAATGAAGTTGAGGATAAATTATTTGAAAAAATTATAATAAAATTAGTTAGTAACATTGAGCCACAATGATAGATTTCTTTAAACAGGTATTAGAAATAACCGCTATTCAGATTATTTCATTGTTTGGAAGTTTTTTTATTTTTGGGTTTGTTCTATCTAAAATACAAGCGAGTATTTTAAATAATTATCGGCGAACGGTTGGTTGGCGCGGTATATTATGGACGGCTTGGTTAGGAACGCCGGTACATGAGTATGGCCATGCTATATTTGCTTTGTTGTTTAGACATAAAATAAATGAAGTGGTGTTATTTTCTCCTGATGCGACAACTGGCGAGCTGGGACACGTTAATCATTCTTATAATAAGCAAAGTTTTTATCAAAGTTCGGGAAATTTTTTTATCGGTTTAGCTCCTTTAATTTTAGGACCTTTGTTTTTAGTTTTTCTGTTATATATTTTAGTGCCGCAAGGACCGGAAATATTTAGACAGTTATCCGGCGTGCAAAATTCTTTGGCTGCGTTGACTGCGGGGGTAGGGGGATCTTTAAGATTATTATTTTCTTTAGAGAATTTAAAGAGTTTTTATTTTTGGATTTTCTTATATATTTCATTTTGCGTAGCTTCACATTTGGCGCCCAGTAAAAATGATATAAAAGGCGCTGGGCGAGGTTGGTGGGTGTTAGTTATTTATTTGTTTTTATTTAATATCTTGGCTCATTTGTTTCAGTGGGATTTCACCGAATATATTATTAATTTCTCTCACTTTTTTGCCGGTCTTTTCACAGTCTATGTATATGTCCTGATTATTTCTTTAGTTCATTTTTTAGTGTCGTTTTTAATTTTATTGCCCTGGCGTAAATATTAATCAATTTTTAGATAGACTGTCTATGGGGTCGTATAATCCATTAGACATATTATTAATAACTATATGAATCAGACAATTAAACACCTAGGTATTATAATGGATGGTAATCGTCGTTGGGCTAAGTCTCAAGGCTTGCCATCTTTTGAAGGGCATCGCGCCGGTTATAAAAAAGTGGGTGAGCTTTTAGAGTGGTGTCGTGAGGCTAAAATAGAGACCTTAACTCTTTTTGCTTTTTCTACGGAAAATTGGCAACGCGCTAAAGATGAAGTAGATTTTTTAATGGGTCTTTTTTATCAAGTATTTAATCATGATATTAAAAAACTACATGAAAATAAAGTTCGTGTGCGTTTAATTGGCCGCAAAGAAACTTTGCCGGATAATTTAGCTAAGGCAATTAAGGCGGCAGAAGAGTTGACGCAAGATAATATTGGCTATAATCTTAATTTGGCAATTAACTACGGTGGTCGCGCGGAACTGCTTGACGCCTTTAAAAAAATATTAAAAAATCCTCCCGAAGAAATAACGGAGGAAACTATTACAAATAATTTATATACCGCCGGACAATCTGATCCGGATTTAATTATTCGCACTTCCGGCGAACAACGTCTGTCTGGGTTTTTAACTTGGCAGTCAGCTTATTCCGAACTTCTATTTATTCAACATCATTGGCCGGAGTTTTCTCAACAGGATTTTAATGACGCTTTGACTAATTTTGCTAATAGACATAGGCGTTTTGGCAAATAAAGAAATAAACAGCTTTTACTATAATTTCATCAAGTTGACAGAATTATAATATTTTGTTATATTTTTTTGATGTTGGTCTTTAAAAATAATTAAGTAAAAATAAATTAAAAGGAGGAAAAGCGTGAAAAAACGAAATGTAGCTAAAGTGCTGTCGGTTTTTATTATTTTGGTAATTGTGGATTATTTTTTCCGTAGTTATTTTAATCATTTTATCGGCGCCATAAAGTCCCAAGAGCAAACAGCGGGAACGCTTAGGTTGTATACGGCCATGTATTGGTCAATAATTATTATATTGGGAATGATTATTACCCCATTTATTGATTATTTATTTAACATCATTAGCCGAAGTAAAAAAGGTAAAAAACTAAGGAAAAAAGCAGTATACTTTTTCTTTTATTATTTTTTATTTTTTGCAGACATGATTACTATTTTTTGCTTGTTTTTACTAAAAGATCAGGCGATGGAGAATAGTCTGTATATTTTATTATTGGTATTAGGTGTTATCGTCCTTTCCATATTGTGGTTTATTATTACAATAGGAATTGGAACAAGACATTCCTATCTTATCAAGGAATGTATTAGAGATATTCAATAGAAAAAAAGGAGAATAAAAATGAAGTTAAACATTAAAATATTTATTGCCTGTGATAATGCTGGCGGGTATATGGGTGTCTTAGAATTAAGAAGCGGCACTCAAGATAAGAAAATGAACTTTTCTTTATCCAGCATTAATGTCAATTTACACCCGAAAGTCGGGGTAGAAATGATTGACATAATTTTCTATGTTGCTGAAATAATGCGACAAATAATAATCAAGGGCCCTTATTCTAATATTTTGGCTGGTGATGATGATCAGATTAGACATATTTGTAAAGTCTCTTGGCCTTTTATATATAATAGTGCGGCTACTTTAAGACAAAATATTAATGCTGGACTGGACATTCTTGAAATGTCCCAGAGCATAGTGATGGAGGTGAATAAAGAAATGGTGGAAAATATATTTAAGCAGCAAAAAACGCTGCATGATTTCGCCTTAAACTCAATTGCAAAGCTTCGTCTGAATTAAGGCGAAGTTTTTTATTTATAAAAAGCTTTTTTAAAATGATATTTTCTGTTAAAATATAAATATTAAATATCAGTTAAATATGGAACAAAAATCTTTTCCACCCGCACCTAGATTACGAAAGATATTAGGCCCTAGTTTTATTATCTTAGCGCTCGGACTCGGCTCGGGTGAAGTTATTCTTTGGCCCTATATTTCCGCTAACTATGGTCTAGGTATGGCTTGGGGAGCTTTAGCAGGAATTACTTTCCAATTTTTTATAAATATGGAGATTGAACGTTACGCCCTGGTTAAAGGTGAGAGCGTTTTTGTCGGTTTGGGTCGTTTATTTCGTTGGCCGGCTTATTGGTTTATTATTTCTACCTTTATTGGTTTTGGTTTGCCGGGAATTGTTGCCGCCGCTGCTCAAGTCTTAGCCTCAATATTTGGTTGGGCGGATTTCAAGTGGTTAGCTATCGTAATGTTAATTCTGGTTGGCTTGATTTTAACTAGTGGTCGGACGGTTTACGGTTTAATGGAAAAAATAACAAAGATTATTTTATTAGTCGGAGTTCCTTTAATTTTTATTTTAGCCCTTATTTTAAGTACACCGGAGAGCTGGTTATCTTTAGGCGCGGGCTTAATTGGTAGAGGTGAGGGATTTTGGTTCTTAGCTCCCGGTATGGCTTTAGCTACCTTTATGGCGGCTTTTGCCTATTCCGGTGCGGGCGGAAACTTAAATTTAACTCAATCTATTTATATCAAAGAAAAGGGTTATGGTATGGGGAAGTATGCCCAGAAGATTTCCAGCTTATTTGCTCACCGCGGGGAAGTGCAAGAAGTCAAAATGACCGGAGAAGATTTCGAAATAAATGAAGAAAATATTAGCCATTTTCGGTCTTGGTGGAAAACAATTAATCTGGAACATCTTTTAGTCTTTTGGTTTTTGGGTAGTGTGTCTATGCTACTTTTAATGCTCTTATCTTATAGCACCGTATTCGGTCTGGCTGGTAATGCTAGTGGTATAAATTTTGTCATTGGTGAGGGAGGGGCTATTGCCCATCGTCTTTGGCCCTTAGCCGGACCGATATTTCTAGTGATTGTTTCTATTCTTCTTTTTCAGACTCAGTTAGGGGTAATGGATTCTACCAGTCGTATTATGGCGGAAAATGCTGCTATTTTAAAATTAAAGAAATCGGGAAAAGGTAACTTATCTATGGCCGGTGCCCAAAAAATAAATTTATCTCGAATTTATTACATCTTTTTATGGACCCAAATTGCCTTCGGAGTCTCTCTTTTCTTGTTAAATATCTATGAACCGAAGAGTTTGATTGTCTTGGGGGCTTTAATCAACGCGGTAGCGATGTTGGTGCATGTTATTTTGGTGACCATCTTGAATCGTCGTAGTTTAGCTCCGGTTTTTCGCCCTGGTCGTACACGTCGTTTTATTTTATATTTTATTATTCTATTTTTTAGCTTCTTTAGCGTCGTTGTAATTGCTAATATCTTTTAAAGTTAGCAAAAAAGTAAGTTATAAATCTTGACATTAAGTCTTTTTAGTATTAAAATCTAGTTTAGCTTTAGTTGTAGAGCTATTTCATGTTTTATATAAGTTATTAATTCTCAATGTATGAATAAAGTGGGGTTTTGGACTAAGAAGAAAATTATTTGGATTATCATTATTATTATTGTTGGTGCTGGTATTTGGTATTTTACCACCAAAGGACAAGATCCGGCGGCAGGAATTCAGACTGCTTTGATTAGTCGTCAGAATCTTCAACAAACAATTTTAACTACGGGACAGGTCGTTAGCGCTATTAATCTTGATTTAAGTTTTCAGGCCAGTGGCGTAGTGGATAAAGTTAATGTTCAGGCCGGTGATAAGGTAAAAGCTGGTGATGTTTTAGCTACTTTAAGCCAGGGAAGCGTGCTAGCTTCTTTGACTAGCGCTCAAGGTTCTTTAGCGCAAGCTCAAGCAAATTATAAGAGAATTTTCTCTGGCTCAACCCCTGAACAAATTAATGTTTCAGAAAAGTCTGTGGCCTCCGCTCAAACTGCTTATGATAATGCGGTAACTAATTTAAAGACTGTTACCGAATCTACGTCCGCTACTATTAGCCAGGCGGAAAAAACTTTAACTGACTTACAGTCCCCGACAGCACAATATGATAATAAACGATCTTCTATAGTAGTCAGTATTTCTAGTCAATTAGTGGCCATTAAAGCCTCTCTGGATAAACAGAAACAAATTATAGATGATCAAAATCTTCAGAGTACTTTTGGTATTGCTAATATTGGTAGTGTGGAGAGCTTTAAAGCGGCTAATAATTTAGTAGCGCCTTTATTATCCCAAGCTAATATTAGTTTGAATGCTGCGCAAGTTTATAAGAGCAATCAAAATATTGCGCAAGCGGTCAATGATGCTATTAATGTTTTAAACCAAAATGTTAGTGCTCTAAATTTGTGTTATTCTGCTTTGCAAAATTCAGTAGTGAGTACGAAATTAAGTCAGACACAGTTAGATGCTTATAAATCAGTTATTAGTGCTGATTTAACGGCGGAAAATTCCGGTATATCTTCTGTTAAATCTGCCAATCAATCTCTGACCGACGCTTTAACTGCGGCTACTAATGCTGTAACTAACGCCAAGCTAGCGCAAGCTCAGCAAATAGCCTCAGCCCAGAGTCAGGTTAATAGTGCCCAGGCGGCCTGGAATCAAGCTTCGGCTAATTTAGCCCAGTTGAAAGCTAAAGCTCAGACGGCTGATCTGGAAGCGGCTCGGGCCCAAATATTATCAGCGCAGGGAAGTGTAGACTCAGTCTTAGCGGCTCTGAATAATACTATTATTAAGGCGCCGGTAGATGGCACTATTACTCAGGTTGATACTAAAGTAGGCGAACAGGCTAGTGCTATGAGAGAAGTTTTGGTTTTGCAGGATATTAGTTCCTTGCATGCTGAAGCTTATGCTAGTGAAGCGAATGTGGCATCTTTGCAGCTTGGCCAAAGTGTAGATTATACTTTTGACTCTTTAGGACCGGATAAACATTTTAGTGGTAAAATTTTAACCATTAATCCGGCCTCCACGGTTATTTCCGGAGTTGTTAATTATTTGGTTAAAGCTAGCTTACCATCAGATATTCCCGAAATTAAACCTGGCATGACAGTTAACATGACGGTGTTAGTGGCGGAAAAAAATAATGTTTTATCACTTTCTAGTACGGCGATTATTAATCAAAATAGTCAGAAGTATGTACGAGTGGTTGATGACACTAAGCTTAAAACATATCATCAGGTTCCGGTAGAAACAGGATTGAGCGCTGACGGCGGTTCGGTAGAAATTTTGTCGGGACTGGCTGAGGGGCAGGAAGTGGTAACATTTATAAAGAAATAAAATTATGAATTTAATTTCTGTTAACGATTTAAAAAAAGATTATGTTACCGGAGAATTGGTAACCTCGGTTTTGCATGGTTTAACTTTTAAAATAGAGCAGGGAGAGTTTGTGGCTATTATGGGTCCTTCCGGTAGCGGAAAATCCACCTTAATGCATATTTTAAGTTTCTTGGATCGGCCGACGAGTGGGAGTTATAAATTTAATGATCAGGATACTACCGATTTTGATGATAATTATTTAGCGAGCTTACGTAATGAAAGAATTGGTTTTATTTTTCAGTCCTTTAATCTTTTGCCTCGAACTTCAGTGTTAGATAATGTAAAGTTACCTCTAATTTATAGCAAAAAAAAGAATCATGATGAGCTGGCTAAGAAGGCTTTAGATTCGGTGGGCTTATCTCATCGTCTACACTATTATACTAATCAAATTTCCGGTGGAGAAAAACAACGGGTGGCGATTGCGCGCGCTTTAGTTTGCGATCCGGCTGTTATTTTTGCCGATGAACCGACCGGTAATTTAGATTCTAAATCCGGTAATACGGTCATGTATATTTTACAGCAATTAAATAATCAGGGGCATACTATTATTTTAGTGACCCATGAAACCGATACGGCCAATCACGCCCAAAGAATCATTCGCTTAAAAGACGGTAAATTAGTTTCTGATGAATCAGTAGTCAAGCGAACCGTGGCTGAGGCCGACCGGGATTTGTTAAAGTAAAAAAACCCGGCGTTCAGCGTCGGGTAATTTATTTGTGAATTTTTTTTCTACTATAAAATTAGTTATTGGAAATTTACGAGCCAGAAAGGGTCGATCTTTTTTGACTATTTTAGGAATTGTTATTGGTGTGGCCGGTGTGATTATCATTATTGCTTTAGGGGCTGGTGCTAAAAGTTTAATTTTAGGACAGGTAACTAAACTTGGCAGTAATCTTTTACGTGTTGTGCCGGGTAAAGGAGAGTCTAATGGCCCGCCGATACCGGGTTTAGTCATAACCACTTTAGTTGATTCGGACGCAGCAGCTTTGCGCGGTTCGGCCCAGGCACCCCATGTTACTAGTGTTAGTGCTTCAGTTTTAGGATCAGCGACAGTGACTTGGGATAATAAAAGTATTGATGCCACTTTTATTGGCACGGATTACGCTTATCAAGATATATTTAATTTTACTATGCAGTCGGGACAGTTCTTTAGTCAGGCTCAAGATCAGGGGGGAGCTAATGTTGTGGTTTTAGGTTCAACTACCGCTGATGATTTATTCGGTGCCAGTGGCGTTGATCCTATTGGTCAAGTTATAAAAGTAAAGAGTTCCGTGCAAAGTGAAGCGGGTGGCGTGCCCTTGCGAGTGGTTGGTGTTATTAGCTCTCGGGGAAGTTCTTTTTTTCAAAATCAAGATGAAATGATTTTTGTTCCTTTAAGCATTGGTCAAAATCAAATTCTAGGTATTCATCATTTACAAGCCATTGACCTAAAAATTGATGCAACTGAGAATATGGATTCTAGCGTTCAGGACGTGACTAATATTTTGAGTCAGCGTCACCGTATTCAAAAGTCTGTAGATAAGGATTTTATGGTCCGTAATCAAGGTGATGCGGTAGATATTTTATCTAAGATCACTGACGCTCTAAGTTTGTTCTTAACTTCTATGGCGGCTATCGCCTTAGTAGTTGGTGGTATTGGTATTTTAAATATTATGATGGTGACAGTAGCGGAGAGAACTCGGGAGATTGGTTTACGTAAAGCGGTGGGCGCTACTAATGCTGCTATTCGTAGTCAATTTTTACTAGAAGCTAGTTTTTTAACTGGTTTGGGCGGAATGGTGGGAATTATTATTGGTATTCTGGTTTCATATTTAGCCGCTAAGTTGATGATTAGTCTGGGATATGATTGGGCTTTTGTGGTCTCATGGCAATCTGTAATTTTGGCGGTGGGAGTTTCTATTTTAATGGGAATTTTTTTTGGTTTATATCCGGCCTTTAAAGCTTCTCGTTTGGACCCAATAGACGCTTTACGTTATGAATAGTTTATAGTTTATGCTTACTGCCTTAAAACAAGCTTGGAAAGTTCTTTCCGCTAATCCGACGCGGACTTTTTTGACTACCTTGGGTATTATGGTGGGTATTGCTACTGTGATTTTAGTCTTATCAGCGGGGGCAGGATTTAGAGAATTAATTAATTCTGAAATTGCTTCTTCTGGTAGTAATACTTTGTTTGTGGCAATTAAAGTGCCATCGGCCAATAAAGCTAGGGCGGGTATTCCTAATACCGGTAATTTTGGCGGTTTGACTATTACGACTTTAAAGCAGAGAGATTTGGAAGACATTAAAAAATTACCTAATGTCGTTAATGCTTATGGAGTTGTTACTGGTCAGGCTGTAGCGAGTTATAGGGATTCTCAGAAGAGT
>MNUT01000009.1 GCA_001871165.1 Candidatus Falkowbacteria bacterium CG1_02_37_21
TATATAGTAAAATTTTACTATAATTATTATATAACTAAATCTTTACTAGCACAATATCTCCTTCAGCGATTAATTGCCTATCGCCCTCTTCTAGGAGAAAGTTAAAAAGGATATGTTACATAAATATCATAGTTTTAAAAAGAAATCAATTTTAATCAATTTTAATAATATTTATATGAAGACATTTAACAAAAATTTAGTGATTGGGTTAGTTGTTTCCCTTGGTGTGGTTACCTTCGGCTTAGCCAAGCCAGTCAGCGTATTAGCGGCCGTATCGCCTGATTTAAAAACAGCGGCTACCTATGGTATTTTGGCTAGTACCTATACCAATACGACAGCCGGAACTACAATCAACGGCGATGTTGGGTTTACTACCGGACCAGCGGTTACCCCCGCAGGGACACATACGAATTACGGAGTTGTCGCTCCTTATGCTACGGCCGGAACAGATTTAGCTAGCGCCTTATCCGCTTTGAATTCCCAGCCATGTACATTCACTTTCCCATCTGGAGCGATTAATCTCTCGACTGATACAACTCACGGGGCTATCGGTGTTTACACTCCCGGAGTGTATTGTAGCGCGGGGGCGATGGATTTAGGCGGTCCACTTACGTTGAACGGAAGCGGAACATACATCTTTAGAATTGATGGCGCGTTGACGTCGACGGCCGGCGCGATTGTTACCTTAAATGGTGCCTCGGCGTGTGATGTTTTTTGGACTCCGACTGCGGCGACAACACTGGCCGCCAATACGACGTTTATGGGAAACATCATTCAACCAGGGTCATCGGCCATTACGGTGGGTGCTAACACCACGTGGACGGGAAGAGCCCTGGCCTTTGGCGGAACAATTAGCTCCGACACAGACACTATTACCGTACCAACCTGTACTGCTATTCCGGCTACTTTACATGTTGTTAAACAAGTAATCAATAATAATAGTGGTACAGCGATGGCCTCTCTTTTTAATTTGCATGTAAAACTTTCTGGAGCTGATGTGACAGGAAGTCCGGCAACTGGAACTACGATGCCGGGTACTTCTTATTCGCTTTCGGCTGGCACGTATGTTGTTAGCGAAGATGCAAATTCCTCTTACACTTCAAGTTTTAGTGGGGATTGTGACGTTAGCGGTAATATTACTCTTGCTTCCGGTGATAATAAGACTTGTACAATAACTAATGATGATATAACAGCGCCCGTAGTTGTGGCCACAACGACTGTTGTTGTCGTAGCGCCTATAGCCACAACCACTGTTGTTGTCGCGCCCTTGGTTACCACTTTAGTTACTACGGTTCCCGCCCTGCCTAATACTGGTTTTGCTCCCGGAGAGAATAGCACTTCAGGGAATATCATTATACTCTTTGGCCTTCTCATATTAGCTTCAATTTCACTAGTTGTCGTTCTAAAAAAAATCAAGGCTTAGTCTAAGCATTTGGCAGAATTAGTAGATACGTTTGGCCTAGAAATAGAAAGAGCCTCGCTTTAGCGGGGCTCTTCCGGTATAAATATTTTGGAGAACCTATGCAAACAAAAATTTTATTAAGACAAATATTATTGTTAGTCGCTGCTATTACGTTAGTATTTTTTCTAGTATTCCTTTTTTATTTTATTCCCAGGAACCCAATTCAGAGCAGCACAGCAGGGTTTATTAAAAATTCTGTAATTTCCTCAGAACAAGAACAAAAAGATTTTGGGCTACCAACTCGTCTGAAGATTCCTAAGATTAATGTTGAGGCTGCTGTTGAGCAAGTTGGTCTTATTCCTAACGGAGAAATGGATATACCAAAAAATCAGGACGATGTCGCTTGGTTTAAATTAGGGCCGCGTCCCGGAGAGAATGGTAGCGCAGTTGTCGCCGGACACTATGGCTGGAAAGACGGAGAACCATCGGTGTTTGATAATTTATATAAATTACGTAAAGGGGATAAATTATATATTGAAGATGATCAAGGGGTAATTATTTCCTTCGTAGTGCGCGCCATTCGAAGGTTTGACCCGAAAGCAGACGCTTCAGATGTGTTTATTTCAAGTGATGGGCAGTCGCATCTTAATCTTATTACTTGCGAGGGAACCTGGGATAAAACCTCTGAAAGTTATTCCCAGCGACTGGTGATATTTACTGATAAAAAATAATATGAAAGAATTTGTAGAATCAAATTTTAATATTATTACACCAGATGTATTATTAGATTCAGAAAAACTCACTAAAAATGAGATTTTTAATTAAAAAAAGGACTTCAAAGAAGTCCTTAAACACATTATGATTTTATTTGATATTGCTTATCAAATAAGGTCCCATCCTTTAGCTTCTGCACAAAGTCACCTATTAGATAGGCCGCTATCCACCAAGCGGCGGTTAAAATGGTTATAGTCGGAAATAAGCTCTGGATAGGTACTCCTTCTGCTTGATTCCATAATATCATAATCAAAAGAAAACAGATGATAATAGAGGTGATTGCAATAAGAATATTTTTTCTATATTTCTTATCCCCTATAAATAGAATCTCTACCGTGGCATAGATTGGCCAGTCCAATACTGAAAGCAAATGTCGTATCACTATCTGACGATGAGTGATGCTAATATTAGCTTTGACAGTATTAAGAGTGTGGAGGGACGCAATAATTTGAGAAAGTACGATTAGTAGTATAGCCGTTATAAATATTGTTATCATGGCTACAAGCTCCTTATATTGTGATTGAATTTAATGTAAGAATGTTATATATTTATCATATATAATTAGATTTGTCAAAAATGAGCCCGGTACATTCAATGTTGAAGTGCAACACCTGTCTTTTCATAGAATACTTCATAAGGGGTCTTCCAGCCAAGTCTTTTCCTTGGTCTAGAGTTAATTAAGTACTCAATTCGTTTAATTTGCTCTGCTGATACTGTTCTGAAATCAGTTCCTTTAGGTAAAAAGCGACGAATAAGGCCATTTAGATTCTCATTGGAGCCTCTTTCCTAGGAATGATAGGCATGAGCAAAATAGCATTTAATTTCCACTTCTGTTTCTAATTCAACATGTCCTAGATTTTCGCTGCCTCTATCTCTAGTCAGTGTTTTTTTATATTCAGGGGGTATTGTTTTTAGTCTCTTAGCCACAGCTCGATTAGATTCAGAAATAGTCTTGTTCTTCACCTTCTCAATAAATACAACTCCAGATGTTCTTTCGTTAACTGTTTTTAAAGCATGCTTAGATTGTTTAGATACTATTAAATCATCTTCGTAGTGACCCACCTCCATTCTGAATTCCGCTTCTTTTGGTCTATCGTCTATCGATGGTAGTGGTCCCTTTTCTATGCGATAGCTCGTTCTCATTCCTTTTTGCACTCTTCTTTTCTTTCGTCTAGCTAAATATGGCCTTAGATCCTCACAACCAGGTCTAGCGTAGCCATAGCCATTTCTATGTATCTGAGCATAGATATATTGATATATAGCCTCGTAAGAGATACTAACGCCAACATCTTCTTTTGATTTTCCAGCTATCTGTTCCGGCGTCCAACCTAATTTGAGATGAGCAATAGTATAGTCACGTAATACGTGACTTTTAATCAGTTTCCTCTCACCTCTTTTGGATCTGTTTGTAATTGCTCGCTCTTGAGCTAAACGAGGAGTATAGACACGTCTTTCTGGTGGTTTGTTTCTGTCTATTTCCCTGGCAATAGATGAGGGGCTACGCTTTAGCTCTTTGGCTATAGTTCTAATTGATTGTTTTTTTCAGAGCATTAGTTGAATAACCTCTCTTTCCTCAATTGTTAGATGTTGATAGTTCATACACTTTGATAATATCTTTAATTATACCAAAGTGTTGCACTTACTTATTGAACTGGGGCGGCGGTGAGCCCTATACCGAGTCGCTATAATATGATATTATCAAACAACGATATAAGCTAATTCATTAAATAATTTATAAATTTTATGTTAAATATTAATCAACCCGCTCCTGGTTTTAAAGGAGTAAAAGCCTATCATCAGGGAGAATTTAAGGATATTAGTTTATCTGACTATGCTGGTCGCTGGGTAGTTTTATTCTTCTATCCACGTGATTTTACTTTCGTCTGTCCAACGGAACTACGTGGCTTTGCTAAGCATGAAGAGGATTTTAAAGCTCTTAACTGTGATATATTAGCGGCTTCTACCGATTCGGAATGGTCTCATAAGACATGGTTAGAAAAAGACTTGCCGGAGATTAAGTATCCTGTCTTAGCTGATACTACTCAGGTTCTAGCCAGGGATTACGGCGTCTTAAATGAGCTTGATGGTTCGGCCGACAGAGGTTTATTTATTATTGATCCGGAAGGGAACATTAAATACATTGTGGTTTCCACCGGTTCAGTCGGTCGTTCGGTCACTGAAACATTACGCGTCTTAAAGGCTATTCAAAGCGGAGATCTTTGTCCAATGGAATGGGAGGAGGGCGAGACTACTTTAGGGAAGGCTTAAAGTGGATTATAATTTTTGTTAAAAAGAAAGGCCAAGTACATATTTAATATACTTGGCCTTTTTAAGGAGTGTGCATTTTACGCTCCATGTTTTGATATCTTGATATGAGTCATGGATAAAGTTTCTTCTTTGCCCGTAATTATCTGACTGATTGTTGTATCGCAGATAATTTTTTGGCCGAAATCCTCAGCTGATAGGTTAAAGAAAGAACTTTTGATCTTTAATACTTTTTCTTCGTTTTCATATGTTTGCTCGAAGTTGAAAACGATAACTTCTTTTTCTTTGGTTTTGTATACTAAACCAAGCGTTATGCCTTCTTTCCCCACCCCTATTTGTGTAACCTCTTCCGAAGTTATGCTCATGACATTAACTTCCCACGTCTCATCAATATTAGGCACATAGTGAGCGGTTGATGTTATTGTTCCTAAATAGTTATGAATGGGCTTTACCTCTGCCTGTTTCATGATTTGCTCCTTACTTGTATAAGATATTTGTTTATTTATTTTTTAAAAAACTTAATGAAGTGTTTACTATAACACGATATATTATATAGGTCAAGGAATAAAAAATTACCAAAAATAAGAAAAAGACGCTTTAAGCGTCTAATCTATGACTATTATTAGATTAGTATACCTAAAATCTATCTAGAATGATAGTCAGAAGATAAAAGAAAAGTAGAAGGCCGAAGCTCAAAATAATGGCGATTAATTTACCCTGCTTGGCACTAGCACGATAAAACTCCGCGATAACGGGAAATCTCTTATCTAGAGCTTGTAGCCAATTTTCGGTTAGCAGTTTTTCTGTAATTTTAAGATTTTGTTCTTGTATGTATTGGTTAAACCTTTTACCGTGTTTTTTAACTAGTAAGATAATAATAACAATAATGACTATAATGAGAGCTATCCAGCCGAGACGCCAGGACCATCTTTCTATAATTCTAGCCAGTATATTGCCGGAAAAATATCCTAAGGCGGTGTGAGCGCTCGCCCAGATTAAAGCACTCGTAATGTTCCAAAATAAAAATTGTTTAGTTGGCATTTTAGAGGCACCGGCGATAAAAGGAACGACAGCCCGGAAAGGACCAATAAAGCGTCCCCAAAAAATACTTTTATTACCATGTTTGTGAAAAAAATCCTTGGCACTCGCTAAAGTTTCTGGTTTTATTATTCTATATTTTTCTAAGTGATGTCCGCCCCAGCGACCGAGGGAATAGCCGAGATAATCACCTAAGATAGCCCCAAGAGAGGCATAAATAAAAACATCCCAAATATTAAAATAACCTTGGGCGGCTAAGATGCTGGCCAAATAAATAAGAGTACCTCCCGGAAACATGACACCAGCAAAAGGCACACATTCGGCCATAGCGATAAGTAAAAATAGCCAGTTGCCTAGCCAGCCGAATTCTTTTAATATTTTTAGTAAAAAAGTAAGACTATCATGCATAAGTCATATTATAGCAGATTTTAGGTCTTTCCTGTATAATGTTAGGTATAATAAAGAGAATTTTATGAGTATGTCTAAGAATCTAAAGGTTGGTTTCATCGGCCAGGGGTTTATCGGTAAGAATTATGCCGATGACTTCGTCTCCCGTGGTTATGAGGTCGTTCGTTATGCTTTAGAAGCGCCTTATAACTCTAATCGTGAGGCAATAGCAGAGTGTGACGTCGTTTTTATTGCTGTGCCCACACCGACCACTCCCGCTGGTTTTAATTTTGATATTTTAAAAGATGTTATTGCTTTGGTTGGCGCCGGTAAGACGGTAGTAATTAAATCTACTATATTACCCGGTACTTGCGCCCAGTTGCAAGAACAATATCCTGATCGTTTTGTCTTTCATTCGCCCGAGTTTTTAACAGAAAAAAATGCGGCGTATGATGCCGCTCATCCCACTCGTAATATTGTTGGCTATCCTATTGATAACGAAGAATATCATCGTCGGGCCGAAGAAGTATTAGCAATACTACCGGATTCGCCCCTGAATATGATTTGTAGCGCTAAAGAAGCAGAGCTAGTTAAATATGCTGCCAATGGTTTTCTATTTTTGAAAGTAGTCTATGCTAATATTCTTTATGATTTAGTCGCTAAAGAAGGTGGTGACTGGGAGAAGATAAGAGCGGGTATGGCGGCCGATCCTCGTATTGGTACTAGTCATCTTAATCCTGTTCAGGCTTCTGATGCGGCCGGTGTGGTTGGCAGGGGAGCGGGTGGTCATTGTTTTATTAAAGACTTTGCCGCCTTAGTTGACTATTGTACTCAGTCAGCCAGTGACTCTTTAGGAGCTGAGTTTTTAGCCTCAGCCGCCAAGAAGAACGTTGATCTTCTTAGGAAGAGCAATAAAGACATAGAGCTATTACAGAGTATTTACGGGAAATAAGCGATAATCGCCTTTATTTTTTAATTAGTAATATACAATAGTCTTGACTTTTTTAAAAAGTGATATGTAATAGTCATATATGAACAGACAGTAAACTGAACAAATTATTAAAAATATTAGTTACTGGTAGCGCGCGACTAGAAACATTCAGGCGAGTGGCTATTTTTTGAAGTATTGGTAGCTAAATAAGGCCATTATTAGACCAATTAAAGCCCAGTAAACTAGACCGATTACTAGACCGATTAATTTGACTTTTTTCTCTTATATTATATAATATATTTATATATTATCAAATAGATGTATAAAAAAATAGAAGAAAAAGAAGATAAAAATTTTAGCCCATTTTCCCAAACTTTTTTGGCAACATTTTTTCTTAATAAAAAGCTTTTCCCTTGGACAGAACTTGAATTAAGCAAGCTTGACCAAGAACTTTTGTCGCTAGAAAAAAGTTTAATTGGCGTTGATGTTGAGAAAGGGCTAATTGATCGTAATGAACTTTTAATTTCTTACGCTATCTCTAAAGCGGAAAATTCTTCTCTAACTTTGTTAGAGGCCAAAGAATTACGGCATCATTTGATAGAAAATCCCGAATATAATTTTTTACAGGAGAAGTTAAAACAAAAGAAGGGTCTAAATAAAAAAGATTACGAAGAATTGGAATTTTTTAATATCATTAAAGTTTTTCGTAAATATTCTGATTGTCATTTATCTCTACAGGATTTTAGCGCTAAATTAGTATTGGATCTCCACGCTGAGCTGACAGTAGGTTTAGATTTGTTTGTTGATTATTTACCGCATTTTGATGTTTATAAATCAGGTCACTGGCGGGACAATGATTCGGTTAGAGTGGCCTCTTTTATTCCGGCGCCGTCCGAACAAATTATTTCCGGTGTCGCAGAATTATTAAAATTTATTAAAACCAATCCCGGAGCGATTAATATTGCCATATTCCATAGCGCTTTATATGCGCTTCACCCATTTTGTAACGGGAATAAACGAGTTTGTCGTATTTTAGAATATTTATTGCTTCAGGCCTGCGGTTATAATGCTAAATCTTTATATAACGCTTCTTTTTATTACCATAAACATAAGAGCCGTTATTATAAAAAACTTTTAGATTCACTTTTACAGCATAATTTAAATCATTTTGTTTCTTTTCTTTCGGAAGCTTTAGTTTATTCTATAACCGGAGTTATTAAGACTTCTTTAGAGGTTAAAAAGAAAGAGTTTTTAAAACAATTTGAGATTGATCCAAGTTTAAAAAAGATTTTACGGCCCCTAGTTAAATCTTCCGAGCTTCAGTTTAATAGACTTTGGGCGCTAAATAAACGTCAGCCCTCCAAGCAGACCTTTAGTAATTATCTTAATTTAGCCGTTGATAAAGGTATTATAGAGAGAAGAGAAAGCGGGCGTAATGTTTATTATCGTCTAGCGGGAGTTTGGCCAGAAAGTGAAATATTAAAATCTTGGGTGCAAAATGCCGCGCAAAGAGTTGTTTATATTCCGGAAGAATTTCGTTTAATCTAAAAATGAGCTAGGTGGCTCATTTTTGGAAAGAATTAGAAGAAATATAGCTTATTTAGGATAATTTGATACCATTTGACACCTATTGACCCCTAAAAGTAGTTAGAGTATAATTAAGGCATTATGTTAAATACACACACAACTGAAGAAATAAAGCCTCACGCGGTTTATACGACTAGTGAGACTGAAAAGATTTTGAAGATTAGCAACAGCACTTTAAAGCGTCTTTTGAAGAAAGGTTTATTAAAGGCAAATAAGGTGGGAAAACAGTATCGCATCCTCGGTTTGGAAATTCTTAAACTTGTTTCTCCGGTGGTGGAGCATAAAGCAATTGAAGCTTATTTGGATTTAAAAAAGAAGGTGATAGAGAAGACTGAGGAGTGGTAAAATTTGACTAGTTGATTAGAATTATTGCAATTTTATATTCATGTTAGATAAATTTTTTAAATTTTTTGCCAGATTTGTGCCTGTTAAATTTCGCTGGATTTTAAGTCATGATGGTTTTAAGCGTTATTTCGCGAATACCGGCTGGATGTTTTTTGGTAGATTCTTTATGCTTGGTATTTCATTTTTTGTGGGCATTTATATTGCTCGTTATTTAGGGCCTTCAAATTATGGATTAGTTAGTTATGTTATCAGTTTTGTTGGTCTTTTTGGTTTTTTAGCATCATTTGGAATAGATACTATTGCAAGTCGAGAAATTGTAAAAAATCATGACAAAAAAGATGAAATAATCGGTACTAGTTTTTTTATAAAAATTGTAGGAGGCCTACTGGCTATAATAACTGTTTTTATTGTTTCTCTTTTTATAACAAAAGATTTGTTCACTCTAGGCCTTATTTGGATATTTTCGTTTAGTTTTATTTTTCAGGCTTTTAATATCATTGAGACTTATTTCCAATCTCAAGTACTTTCAAAAAAAATTGTTACTGCCCAAATATCATCGAATATAATAACCGCAGTTCTTAAAATATTATGTATTATTTTGGGCAAGGGGGTCTTCTGGCTGATACTTATATATGTATTAGAAACAGTTATATATTCTGTCTTTCTTATTTTTTCTTTTAGTAAGCTCGGTTATCGCATTAAAAAATGGAGGTTTAATCTAAAACTTGCTAAGACACTTCTAGTAGATTCTTGGCCCTTAATGCTTGCTTCTGTAGCAGTTGGTGTATATATGAAGATAGATCAAGTAATGATAAAAAATATGCTTGGTAACGAGCAGGCAGGAGTTTACGCTGTAGCTGTAAAAGTTTCAGAAATTTGGTATTTTATTCCCATGTTAATTTGTTCTTCTGTTTCCCCTGCGATTATAAAGGCGTTTGCTACAAGTAAAGAGATTTTTGAGAACAGAATGAGAAAATTATATTTTTTAATGTTTTGGTTGTCGTTTGGAATTGCATTTTTTGGAACGGTATTAGCATATCCAATTATTAAAATATTATTTGGTGAACCATATATAGGAGCTGTTCCGGTGTTTCAAATTTATATTTGGGCGGGTATTGCTGTTTTTTTAGGTGTAGCTACCGGCCAATATTTGTTGGCTAGCAATCTAACTAAGATATCCTTTTACAATACAATACTGGGGGCAATAGTAAATGTAGTTTTGAATATAATATTAATCCCAAAAATAGGGATGATTGGAGCAGCGATTGTAACTCTTATATCCTATACAATATCAGCGTTTGGGATTTTTTTATTTAAAAAGTCAAGAAATCAAGGCTGGTTAATTTTAAAATCAATAATAAGTTATAAATAAAATGAAAAGATTTGTTAAAGAAAATTTTCCATTAGTTATTAAATTATTAAAAAAATTAAAGAATTTTTTTGTTGTATTTTCAAAAAAATCATATGCACAATTTGGGGAAGACGTAGTTCTGTCAACCTTTTTAAATGAAAAGAAAATTGTAAAGGGTTTTTATGTCGATATTGGAGCGTATCAACCAAAAAAATTTTCTAACACCTTCTTTTATTACAAAAAAGGTTGGAAGGGAATTAATATAGATGCTAAACCCGGTAGTATGGAGTTATTTAAACGGGAAAGAAAAAGAGACATTAATTTAGAGTTAGGTGTTTCTAACGAGAAGAATAAATTAGATTTCTATATTTTTTCTGAATCAGCATACAATACTTTCTCTAAAGATTTAGTGGATTCATATGTATCTAGAGGAATATTGTTCAACAAACAAGTGATTGTTGAGACATTGAGGTTAGAACATATTTTAGACAAATATTTACCGATAGGGCAAAAAATTGATTTTATGTCTATTGATGTAGAGGGCCTTGATTTAGAGGTCTTAGAATCGAATAATTGGAATAAATATAAGCCAAATTATATATTAATTGAAATGTATGACACACGTATAGAAAAAATACAAAAATCAACTATATACAATTTTTTAATTAATAAAGGTTATAGATTAGTCTCTATTGTTTATATAACATTAATTTTTGAATATGAATTATAACATAATAATGTATGTTGTTGTTTGATATTAAAAAATAATGATTCAATGTATAATTATAAAAAAATAATTAAGTTGATAAGTATATCCTGGTGGATCAATCGTTTTTTAATGCTTGGTTCTGATTTTGTTGTTAAAAAAGAATTAAAGCTGTTGAGCAAATATCACAGAGGATATCATATTAATTTTTTTCCATTTCGTAGCAAAAAATTATCTAAAATATTAGATTACAGCCAAAAATATTGTTTGTATTATTCAAAACTTTTTAGAAAATATGGCGTTAATGTTGATACTCTTGAAAATTTTAGTTCCTTGCCACTGCTAGATAAGAAAATAATTGTAAATACCAGGGATGAATTAACGTCATCTCAGTTGCACCAATTAAAATATTATATAATGAACACTGGGGGGAGTACGGGGGAGCCGCTCGAATTCCCAGTCACTCCGCATGTAGATGGTCAACACCAAGCTTTTTTGTATAAAATGATGGGTTATAAAAGAGGGGATATCATAGTTG
>MNUT01000005.1 GCA_001871165.1 Candidatus Falkowbacteria bacterium CG1_02_37_21
TACCAGAATATCAGTAATTAATTTTTTATCTGGTCTTCTAGTTTTTCTACCCCGTTTCTTTTTCCAGTTTGTCCAACTTTTTCCGCACTTCAAACACTTTTTTCTTTTGCCGCCAATTTTATATATTTTCGCCTGACAGCAGGGTGATTTCTCATGTAATTTATTCATACACGAGAATTATCCCCGAAAACATCCAAATTTACTATTACATTAGCTAATATTTTAAATATCTTTACACATAATTAATTTAATCATCCCTCATATGAATGAAAACTCTTTTTTCAATAATTTAGATAAAGATCTAGTTATTGAACAACATAAACAAAATACCGAGATTATTCTAAAAAATCCCGGCAAAGTAAGAATTCAAGAAAAAGATTTTACTGATATTTTTAGCGATGAGTCAATAAACCGAGATTTAGCGATGGTTGAGCGATTTGAGGAAAAATTTGAAAATCAATTAGAGCACTTGAGTCGGGCGGATATTGAAAAAATTCACGATGGTGAAAAACGTTCAGAAATTTTAGAAATAATGATTGCTTCTGATGGCGAGCGCTATCAATGGATGGGTAAAAATACGCGCTCAAATCTAACTAGTCGCTTTGATGATATAGTAAACGGGGTTGACGTAATATATGAATTTATGGGCGACAACGAAGTTGCCAATGAAGATAATATAGATAGAATTGCCCTGGGAATTGACGCTTCGCGCAATAGTGATGTTTATGCTCTAGAAAAAAAGCTTGAAAAAAACGTCAAAAAAATAATGAATCTTGATAAGCAAAAGTTGCCTGAAGTAAAATATTTCCAATCTGCCATTAATAAAGATTTTCGAGGAAAACTAACAACGATTATTCCGGTAATTATTGGCTTAGATTCTGACCATGTTAATGAATTAATGCAACTCTGTGCAGTTGCCCGAACATTATCCGACCCAAAAGTATTTGAAAATTTAAAAAATTTAGATTTAGACCCGGAAAAACGTCAAACAAAATTAACAGAACAATTACTCAAACATCCGGCTCAAGTCGTTTTTTATCGCCAAGTAGTAACACAATTAAATTATTACTTAAAGTTACTAAAAGATAAAAATGATCCGAACAGTGAACTTCATAGAAATGAAATAAATTCTATTTTAAATAAAGTCCAAAAAATAAAAGAGGAGAAAAAAGATATTTCAATTACTAACTACAGTAACGATAAAGTATTAGAAACAATTGAAAGAATCACTACTTAATTTTCTTGACGATATCGCCAAGCTCCTCTTCGCTATAAAAATCAATAATAAGTTTACCGCCCTTCCCTTGCCGCTTAATTTCCACTTTTGTGCTCAAAAATTCACCGAGCTCATCTTCTTTAGCTTTATCAAAATAATCTTTAGGTTTAGACGCTTTGGTGCCACCCAAGCGTTTTATTTCTTTATCGGTTTCCGCTACTGTTAGATTCTGTCGGATTATCTTCTTCAACATGCTGAGCTGTTTATCTTCTCCCTCCAAGCCGAGAAGGTATTTAGCATGTGCTTCTGTAATTTTACCGGCCGCTAAAGCCTCCTGAATGGCTGCCGGAAGCGAAAGAAGCCGTAAAGCATTGGCGATACTGGAACGAGCTTTACCTAATTTATGCGCCGCTTCTTCTTGGGTAATATTAAATTCACTAATAAGGCGCTGATAAGCCCGCGCACTTTCCAGGGGGTTAAGGTTTTCCCGTTGTAAATTTTCAATTAAGGCCAACTCTAATTTTTTCTGTTCTTGTTCTGCTCGCACAATTACTGGGACCTCTTTGAGATTTAAGGCTTTAGCCGCGCGCCAACGACGCTCACCGGCAATCAGCTCAAAATCATCACCTTTTTTAGTAACAATCAAAGGCTGAATAATGCCGTGTTGTTTAACAGACTGAGTTAAATCGTTAAGAGCCGCTTCATTAAAATGAGTGCGCGGTTGTTGGGGATTAATAACAATCCGCGCTGGATTTATTTTTAATACTCTATCACAGTCATTTAAGACTACAGCATCTTCCGCAGCCGCACCAGTCGCAAAAGGATTTTGTCCGTAAGTAACAGTTTTTTTAGGAATTAAGGAGCCGAGTCCTCGGCCTAGACCTGATGGCATATATTTTTTGATTAAAGAATATTCTTCTTGTATAAATTATTTTTCCAAACTCATTACTTCCCTGGCCAAACCTTCATAAGCTCGACCCCCTTTTGACTTGGGATTGTAATGGAGAATAGAACGTCCATAACTTGGCGCTTCCGCCAAACGAACACTGCGAGGAATAACGGAACGAAATATTCTGTTGGGAAAATATTGATATAATTCTTTTAACACCGACTCCGACAATTTATTACGACGATCAAACATGGTAATCACTGCTCCCATAATTCCCAGATTCGGTTTTAAATTATTTTGCACCAAGCTAATCGTTTCCAAGAGCTGACTGAGTCCCTCTAGGGCATAATATTCGCTTTGAATCGGAATTAAGACCTCATCAGCCGCTACCAAACTATTAACCGTTAAAAGACCAAGTGAAGGTGGTCCGTCAATAATAATATAATCAAAATCTTTTTTTACATCTTCTAAAATCTGAGACAAACGAAATTCCCGATTATCTAGGGTAACCATTTCTATCCCTGCTCCAGCGAGAGCGAGAGTGGCAGGCGCTATTTGTAAACCGGACTGCACCGTCCGTTTAATAATTTCAAAAACAGGCTTATTACCGACTAACGATTCATAAATACCCGCCTCCAAGTTACGATGATCAAGGCCTAAACCAGAAGTGGCGTTAGCTTGCGGGTCAACATCAATTAAAAGAACCTGCTTACCAAGATGAGCTAGGTAGGCACTTAAATTAACGGCTGTGGTAGTTTTTCCAACCCCACCTTTTTGATTAACAATCGCGATTATTTTTCCCATATCAAATTTACTATAATTCATTATATCTTAAAGAAATTCCTTTGACAATTAAAAGCTTATTTACTATACTATTTTTGTAATTTATCTTAGACTTTAATTAAGACTTTTACTAAGTTATTTAGCTAATCGCCGCGATGTCGGAACTGGTAGACGAACACGACTCAAAATCGTGCGGGGGCAACCCCATGAGGGTTCGAGTCCCTCTCGCGGCACATCAACAAAAAAACTTGTCGATAATTTTCGGCAAGTTTTTTAAATCTCATAAACTTTTAAATAATTGTAAATATTCTCCCGCCGTCTTGTCCCAAGAAAAAAGTTTAGCTCGTTCATAGCCCTTATTAATTAGACTCTCCCGCAAATCATCGTCTATTAAAATGCTAGCCAAAGCTTCGGCTATTTCTTCAGAATCAAAAGGATTAATCATAATAGCCGCCTCACCCACCACTTCCGGTAAACTAGCCACATTAGAACAAACTACGGGAAGACCAAAAGTCATAGCCTCTAGCGGGGGGAAACCAAAACCTTCATAGAAAGAGGGGTAAGCCAACATGGCGGCACTATCATACAAAATTTCTTTTTCTGCCTGACTGATATAGCCTAAAAATTTAATGTCTTTTTGATAAGGTGACTGACGCCAAGCTTGATAAATTGCTTTATTCTTCCAACCGCTAGCTCCGGCTAACACTAATTTAAGCTTGCTCAACTTGAGGTCGGATTGATATTTATTCCGCAGTATATTAAAAGCTTCAATTAATCCTTTAATATTTTTGCGCGGTTCAATATTGCTGACAAATAAAACAAAAGGGGCGGTTCCCTGCTCACCATCTATAATTAAATCATGTTGCCGTAAAAAATGTTCTTTTGCGGCTGCTGCCGGCTGAGAACGACTAATATTATTACCGGGATAAATTACAGTAATTTTTTTAGCATCAATACCAATAAGTTCAATGATATCTCGCTTAGTATGTTCGGAGATAGCGACGATGGACTCCGACTCTCGCAAAAGTTTTTTTATATCCAAACCGCCGTGCCATAAACGTTTGCGCCAACTAAAAAATTCCGGGTATCTTAAAAATGACAAATCACAAACAGTAATAATTTTTTTTAAACCGGAGGCGGAACCGCTAAAACTGCTAAAATTAAAATGCGGTGACCAAAAAATATCTACACCGCCCAAAATTTTATCCAGTTTAGGATAAGCTAAAAATTTTTGTAAACTATAAAAAATCTTATTAGGAACATGAGTGCCTATCAGTTCCGAATTTTCCTGCTGCCAACGATCTAAACGACCGCCTAAATCATGCCAAGAATTATAAAAAAATTTATAATTATTTAACTTATCTTGGCGCAAAATAGCCATTAATAAATTAGCGGTATATTCTGATACACCGCTATAATACTTATCCATTAATACTCTAATATCCACACCTATTTTCATATAATCTCGTCCTTTTTATTTTCTATCCTCTTCTTGATAATGCTGAGCAATAAAATCTTTTAATTGTTTCTGAAAATTAGCGACAGAAAATTCTTCGGCATGTTGTCTAATTTCTTGCGAATTAAAATCAGCGGAGTTAAATTCTTTAATTGTTGCGACTAAAGAGCTAACCGTCTGCTCAGAAAAAAATAATCCCGTCTTCCCTTCTATAATAGTTTCTGTTGCCCCGCCCCGGCGATAAGCGATGACTGGTCGTCCGGCCGCCATTGACTCCACAACGGTAATACCAAAATCTTCTTCTTGGGGATTAATAAACGCTTGCGCACCGGCAAAGAGCTGCACCTTTTCCGTCTCGCTTACTCTGCCTAAAAATTCAATATTAGAAGCTCCGCCTGCCAAGTCTTGCAAGCGCGATAAATCAACGCCATCCCCAAATATTTTTAATTTATAATTTTCTCCCAAACTTTTAAAAGCTTCTACTACTATATCCACCCTCTTATAAGGGGCTAAACGACAGCCAAGCAAAAAATATTTTTCTTCTGCCGACTGCGCGTTTAAATCAAGAGGCGTGAATTTTTCTGTTTCTACCGGCGGATAGATGACCACGGAATCACGACGATAATATTTAGTAATTCTTTTTTGAACAGTTTTAGAGTTAGCGATAAACATATCTACCCGATCGGCCGCGGCCCGATCCCAAATACGCAAACCATTAAGAACGTAAGAAATAATTTTCTTAAACCACTTATTATACTTCAGCTCATTAATATATTGATGAGTATCACTCCAGAGATAACGAGTAGGCGTATGACAATAACAAATATGTAAAGTTTCCGGTCTAGTAATCACTCCTTTAGCAAAAGAACTGGTATCAGAAATCACCAGGTCATAAGCACGTAAATCAAAAAACTCCACGGCCATGGGCATAAACAATAAATACCACTGATAATGTTTAACACCACCGGGGAGCTTTTGAATAATAGAAGTTTCTATCTGCCTATTTTTAAAATATTTATTGACGTTTTTTTCTTCTGACAAGAGAGTGTAAATTGGCGCTTCCGGAAACATACCGGCGAGAATATTCAGTACTTTTTCAGCACCGCCATCTTGAGCTAAGTGGTCATGAATTAGAGCAACTTTCATGTTTAAGGGACCCGTCATCGGGCAATTTAATAAATTATTCGGCGTTACGATGTTTGAGAACGGCAAATGGCGTTCGGAGTAAAATAGAAATATCCAACATTAAAGACCAATTCTCAATATAATAAACATCCAGCTTAGCCTCTTCTTCAAACAATAAATCACTACGTCCGGAAACTTGAGCTAAGCCGGTAATACCAGGCTTTATAGTTAAAGTTTTTTTGTGATAATTTTCATATTTAGCGACTTCTTCCGGTAAATGAGGACGCGGTCCCACTAAACTCATGCGACCCATAAAGACCAAAAATAATTCCGGTAGCTCATCTAAAGACCAACGACGAATAAATTTACCGATGCGTGTGACACGCGGGTCATCTTTAATTTTAACCATCGGTCCATCCGCGCGCAAATTACGATCCGCCAACTCCTTATAACGCATGCTATCGGAATTAGGAATCATGGAGCGAAATTTAAAATAACGGAAAGGTTTACCACCGGCTCCGATACGAGTGACATAAGTACCGTCATCACGACGAGAAAATAAAATCGGTCCGCGCGAATCAACAACAATAAAGAAAACAGTTAACAAAATTATCGGTGATAGAATAATAATCAATATAGCGGAAACGACTATATCAAAGATTCTTTTAAAGATTTTTCCCCAACCGTCTAAAGTGGTTCTCTTCACTTCCACGACCGGGATACCAATAATTTCCGCTACTTCTGTCCTTAATACTTTCACCTCCAATAAGTCCGCCACATATTTAAAAGTCAGGTGATGCTCATTGGCAAAATCATACAGTCGCAAAATTTCTCCCTTGCTTAAATTAGGGTCACTCTGAATAATTTCATCTACCTCATGATCCTCAAGAAATTCAGCTAGTTCTTGCGCAGTTTTTAAAGAAAAATCACGGATATGTTTAGCAACACTAAAACCGGATTTTTTACTACGTGAAAATTCTTCCAATAAATTTTCCGCAGTCTGAGAAGCTCCCACTAAAACAACCTGGTGTACTCCCACGCCATATTTAAAAAGAAAACGCTGAAACCAACGAATAATAAAATGCGCCAAACTCAAATAAATAATGGCAAAGAACCAGCTCGCTAAAACAATAAAACGCGAATCAAATAATTCGCGTTGAAAAAATATGACAATAGCAATCAAGGCTAAACCGGTTGAACAAGCAAGAAATATTTTCTGTAATTCCGTTGCCACCTGACGAGCGTTTCTAATACTATATAAACCGGCAATGGCAAAAATTATCACCCACAAAACAGCTATCAGGGCTAAAGACTTAAAGAATTCCGAAAACGGTAAATTAAAAATGACCGGCCGAATACTAGCCGACCAACCGGAAAATCTTAAAGAGTAAGCGGAAGCACCGGCTAAAAGAAGAATAATAAAATCTACCGGTACAAAGAGAATGGAAAAAAATGACTCAATTTTTTTCATAAAAATAAATTTTGTTATCAGGACAGCCGTAAGCCGGATTCTGTTCTAGCGATCATTTATCTAGGCCCAATATCTCTAATGGGCTCGAGCGAGCCACTTTTCTTGGTTTAGTCAAAAAGAAAAAACCAGTTTACTCTTGCTTCCGATAGGGTTTACCACGGTCTCTCCGTCACCGGAGGCCGAAATCGGTAGCCTCTAAAGACACCCGATTACTTTTCACCTTTAATCCTGTCAAATTCCAGAATTAGTATTGTCTCTGTGGCACTATCCCTAAATTTACGATTATTATCGCAAACCCGGTGGGCGTTACCCACTATCGTTTTGCTTGAAGTCCGGACTTTCCTCTCTTCTTTAAAAAAGAAGAGCGATCGCCCGCTTACCCTAATAACCCCATTATAGTACAATAAAACATTAAAAAACGCAAGTTTTATGTGTTATTTGTCAAAAAAGATTATAAATTTCTTGCACCTGAGACGCACTCAAAGCTCCCTGCCAAACGCCAAGATCGTCTATGGCCGCGCTAAAATTATTGGAGCTGACACTGAGGCGAGTAATTGCTTCATTGTCTTTAAGCCAAATAAACGGTCGGGTTGTCTTCTCTTCCCCGTCCACATAAAAACTTAATTTATAACGATAGGAATCATAAACCATAGCAATGTGATGCCAAGCATCATCATTGGGAATTGCCTCATTTATTCCTTCGGAAAAGATACTGTAATTACCGTTAAACCAAAAGGAATTACGGAAATAATCATTCTCCGTGACGAATAAATTGGTATTCTTTTCCGGTCCACCTAAGAGCGATACTGCTACGCGTCCTAAATTAGGGTAAGCACTATTACGCCACCAAAAAGCCAAAGATAAATCACGTGACGACGGCGTAATAGGCATATCTATGTCAGTGATAAAATTATGCGGATAAGCTACCTGTAAAGCGTAATTATTATGATGACGCCCAGTCCAAGCATCAGCACTAACGTTTAAAACAGTCTGGCTGACATTATCCCGAGCAATTAAACCGGTATCTTCCTCAAATTGCCAAAAGTATTTTAATTGCGGTATCTGTTGGGGTAAGCGAGCAATCAGAGGAGCAAAAGGCGCCGCCAATAAATAATTAGCCGATAATTCCATTTGACTTAGAGAACGGTTCCAAGTAACAATTTCATCCACGCGCGCCGAGCCATTATCGCTACTAATTTCCAAGTCCGTTAAGACAGGCAAATTGGCCAAAAAAGTTTCTCTGACTTTTTCTTGACCGTCTATATAAACCGCCCAATAATCCTCAGCCTGATTAACAACTAAAGAAGCTTGGTGCCAGTCATCATTAAAAGGAACATCATCATAATAACGCCACTGGGAATTTGGCAAACCCTCTATAGTTACCAATCCTGGATCCAGAATAAACAATAATTTGTCACCAGCATCATTATAAAATTTTAAGTCCAGGCGAGGAAAATCAGACGCTTTTTGATACTGAAAACTCAAGGAAAAATTATTAAGATTAATGGCGTTATTAAGTTCATAATTAAATTTATCAAGTCTATATCCTACTTCCACGGCGCAGTCCCAACGACCAACCGCCCATTTTCCCGCGCCATAACATTCATCAAAATGCCATAAATTACTAATAGCATCAGAAACAATCGGCGTCGGAGGAACAAATAAACTTAAATTATCATCCGTACTAGTGACAATACCGGGATCGTCAGAAGCTAATAAACTAAAATCCATATAATTATCACCACTCCGGCCGACTCTGTTTAAAATATAATTATCAGGAATTTCTGTGGCGGGACGAGTCCCAACAAAATAAGTGGTATTTGGACCATAACCAACCGCATCTAAAATATCTGCATCCGTACTGGAACTAATTGCACTGTCTCCCAGATATAAAGTGTAGTCCGCGCCGGTCCAAGAAAATTCGTCACGAGTGATAACAGCATCCGCTTGATTCAGATAATATTCATTAGCATCATCGCGAACCACCAAGTATTTATCATGAGCCTTAATTATTGTCCCACCCGGATAAGAACCATCATCTAAATTTCCTAAACGCACCATTAAACTAGGATCTTCCGCTGTTTTACTTTTTTCCAAACGATACTCACCCAGGGCTAAATCAAAATCATCATCACCAAAATTAAATAACTCCAGCCAATCATTGCTATCCGTCGCATAAATTTTATTAATTAAAATTGGCGGCGCGACGGGAGTGGAAGTAGCATTATTATTATCGCCACTGTCATTATTATTATCACCGGAATTATCATTACCATTACCATTATCGCCACTATCGTCATTATTATTTGTATTATCTGCGGTTTCCCAAACTATAGAAGGGTCATCGGAAGCAATTAAAATAAAATCCGTTTGGTTATTACTGGCTGTCATTATGCGACTGAGAATATAATTATCAGTGATTGCCGGAGCCGGCGCACTACCCTGATAATAAGTGGCATCCGGGCCAAAACCAATAGCTTCCACAATATCGGGATCACTGCTAGCACTAATGGCATCTATACCTAAATACAAAGTATAACCGGAAGTACCCCAGTTAAAATCCTGACGCGTCGCAATGGCATCAGCTTTATTTTTATAATAATCACTGGCATCAACTCGCACAATTAAATAAGTTCCATGGGCTTTAATGATCGTACCACGCGGATAAACACCATCGGCGCTATTGCCTAAACGCATTATTAAGCTGGGATCTTCGGCAGTTTTAGCTTTCTCCAAACGATAACCGGCTTCCGCTAAATCAAAATCGTAGTCAGTCGGATTAATTAATTCCACCCAATCATTAGAACCGGTGGCATAAATTTTATTAATTCGCGCTAACTTAGGAGAGTCATCAGCACTTGTCGTATTAACGCTCAAATTAGTATTACTATTAATATTCACAGGAGCGGATTGACTGCTGGCACTAACGGCAGATACTGACGCGCTAGGCTGCGTAGTGCTTGGATTTGAAGAATTAGATGATACTAACACCGAAGCGGAGGAGGCAGTTTTATTGGCGGAAGTATTTTCTGACCCCAATAAATTGAAAACTGCGGCTACACTGGCCGACTCATCTTCTACGCCAAACGTCTCATTAGTACCACTAATTTTTGTATTCACTTTTACTGTCGTTGCTTTAGTAACAGTTACCGCTGGTTTGTCAGCACCTGAAGAAACGTTATTAGAAAAAGATACACCATTAGCAGACTCGGCATTATTCTCACTACTAATATTCTCTAGGGTTTGAGCCTTTTTTACTGCTGTATTTTTTGTCACAATGGCCTGGGGTAAAGCAACCGATTTATTTCCCTGGTCGGAGACCAAGGGCTTCTCCGCCCCGTCATCGCCTAGAACTAAAACTGTCTCCTGCGTATTTCCAAAAATATTTTTTACTATCGCCACTAAGGATTCCTTAGTTTTCACAGCTAAGGTCTTCAAGGAAGACCAAGGATTATTAATCAAACTCCAACGCAAAGCTAAAGAGGTCGCCGGTAACTTCCCCCGAACTTCGGCGTCGGAAAAATTTGAAGATACTTCTATGTCTAAATCAACCGGTATTAAAGTAGGCTGTAAAAATTGCGTATAAGGTACAAAAACATAACGCTGCCCCTGATATTCCCGACCGGCATCAAAACCGATTAACTCCGGAAGTGGTATCAATATTTTATCGCGCCGCGCAATTTGCGAAAATTCTTGCCCGCGAGAAAAACGATCGCCATCCGTATTGGACGGACTATAATTATCAAAGCCATCCGGGGTAATATCTATAGCATAATAAGCGGAATCATATTCTAAAGCCGCTAAATTATTTGGATTGGAAATATCGGCACTTTCATATATTTTTTCGCTTAAACCGACGCAGGTCCATTTACCGCTATCCGGACCTTTTTGATATTTCAAGTCAAAATCATAGGCTAAATTACTATCCGCTAAGTTTTTCGCGATAGCGACTACGCGCGCCTGCCGTAAAGGATCAGCCTCACGCGGAATTTTCGCACCTAAAAAAACTTCTCCATCGGCTTCATTAACAAAATAACGAGCCGGTGTTTTTACAATACCGTCCGCGCCCGCCTCCACAACATAATCTTCGCCATTTATCTTTCCGATATAAACGGCGACATGACCGGCATTCAAACCGCTTAAAATACCTTTTTTAACTTCTAACAACGAATCGCCGCTATAACCAAACATTTTTCCGTCACTACCGCTACGATACAATAAAGTTCCCGGCGCCAAGGCCTGGCAAAAATTAGCCGTCAGCCCCCAAATTATTACAATAAAGAAAAAACTCAAAAATTTTATTTTCATATTTTAATAATTAATTATTATAGTATTCCGCCCAAGCCGCCGAGCTAACTTCGGGCACAATTAAATTTTCTCCAGCGACACGATTTAAAATATCGGCACTAAAAGCTCGACTGATTTCGTCACCAGTCACACCGGAGTCATAAACAATACGTAAAACCTCTCCCGTCTCAATGGGAAAAAAAG
>MNUT01000015.1 GCA_001871165.1 Candidatus Falkowbacteria bacterium CG1_02_37_21
TCTTTTTTCTCCGAGACATATAATAAAACAAATAAAAATCCAGTTTTTAACTGGATTTATTATATCACAGGAAAAGCTAAGAAAAAAGCATCTCTTAAATCAGCCCTGTATCCATGCTCTAATTTTCGCCAGTAATTCCTCATCAGGAAACTTAGACACCTCTAGAATTAAATAGTCTAAAGAGCTATTTTTAATACGCTCCTTATACAAGGCTTGTTGCTGCAAATAAAACTCCGGTGTCTTGGCAATGCGACCATAATGAGGATATAAATTCAAACGATCCTGAAGACGCTTAGCCAGTAATGCCTTGTCTTCCGGAAAAGTCAGTAAAATAATCTTAAAATTTAATTTCTTCAACTTTTGATCAATCACTTGAAAATCAGCAGCGGAAAAATTACGAAATGACTCAGCATTATAAAGTTCATCGTAAATTAATTCCGATAAATGAAATTTTTCTACCAAAATATTTTTATCTTTTAATGTCTGAAAAGTATGCAAATAATCAGGAATTATTTTTGGCGCCAGTTCAGTGCCAAAAAATCCCAAATCACAATTAAACCAGTAACAGCCGTTAAGTACCTTATCACTGGTCGCACCCACCGGCTCTAAGTATTTATAAATCTGCGACATCACCCAACTCTTGCCGCTAAGTTCTGCTCCTTCAAAAATAAGATGATGGTCCATAACTACATTTTTAAATTCTGTTTGACTAAATTAAGAAGATATTCCGCTCGCTCTTCGTTATGACCAAACTTTAACAACCAATAAGTAGCAGAGCGTATTGCCGTCCAATTATAATACAAATCAATCCGGGCCTGAAACTCGGAAGTTAATTCTTGGCCGGATGCCGCCAAATAAGTATCCAAAAATAATTTCTTTAAATTATCAGCCTGTAATTCACCTTTAGATTTAGAAAGTATTTGATATTCCAGCTGTTGCAAAAAACCACCAACATCACGAGCCGGATCACTGAGGCAGACATCGGTAAAATCAATTAAGCCAACCCGTTTAGGTGCGGTCACAATGATATTTTCGGGATGAGCATCACCATGAATTAATGTTAAAGTAATACCGGACTGACGAAAAGATTCTTCTTGTACAATAAAATAATAATATATTCTTTGCAGGTCCGGATGATATTTACCATGATAGCGCGCCTCTACTTCTCGCAAAATTCTATCTACCCCGGGAATAACTGTGACAATATTGGAATTCAAGGGATTAAAGTTAGCCTCGGAATTAGCCGGTAAAGTATGTAAACGAGCAAAAACTTTAGCCGCTGCTACAACTATTGTAGTGACCATAGCAAATTTCTTTTTCTTCACATAGTATAATAAATTTTCTCCCCGCAAACCGCGATAAAAAGTCGCTCGAAAATATTCCGAATAAAATAGAGGATGGGGAATATCAATAGAGGCGGTCGAAAATTTAGCTGCCCGTAAATATTTTAAAGCTAAATAAATATTCTCCCGCGACTCTTCACTGTGAGCGGAACAAAAAATTGGCACTTTAATTTCCTCTCCCGTTGCTTTAATAAAATAGGTATTAAAACGAAATACTACGTGATACGTTGTTTCCCAAATTAAATCTTTATAAGTTTTAATTTCTACGCGACTAATATCCTTAAACATCGGATAATGCGGTAAAACTTCCTTACGGAATAATTCAACAACAAAGTCGGGCTCTAATAATTTTCTAATCTTGTTCATACATTTTTCTGCCAATGTTTATTCCAATGCGTCTGCCAGACACGCTCTTGAATACGCAAATAATATTTTTCCGCTAATAATTTATGTTTTTTTGATCGAATATCCGATAAAGAACGAACCGCACGAATTAAATCTCCCAAGCCACGATCAATATCATCCGGACTCCAGGCATAAGGGCCATAAAGTTTAGAAAAATCTCGAGCACTCGCCCACCAAAAAGTACAACTGGCTAAACCGCGATATAAATGCCAACGATACCAATAAAAATTCTCATCATTTTTAAATTCATCTTTTAGTGATAAAGCTAAATTAGCCAAACGCCATAAATCAAGTTGAATCTTGTTATCTTTATCATGCCAAAGTTGATACGGATGATTTCGTTTAATTTCCGTTAACGTTGACTCCCAGGAAGACGGGCGTAACTTAACCGACAAAATGTGTTTTCTTTCTACAGTTGATAAATAACTGGAAATAGTCTGAGTCTTTAAACTTTTTAACTTGGAGATTCTCTCCATTTCTCCGGTCGGGTCTTCATGGCGTAAACCATATAGTTCAGCATCAGTGGCCGTCACGACGACCGACACTTCGCTTGTCTCTTTTTTCTTGTCATGTTTTGTCGCGACAATAGAGGCTTCTATTTTTTTAAATAAGGGCAATAATTTATCAGGCGGATAAGCATTAGAAAATTTTCTACTGCGGAAAATTACTTTTAAGCCGCTAGCCGCGTCTGCATAGAATCTTCCTGCCTCTAAGTGTCGGTCATCGCCATCATAAGAAATTTCATCTAAAATAATCCAGCGGTAACCGGCCTGATAAACTAACTTTGCCACCGCCGGACTATAAGCCATTTCCGGTAAAAAAAATCCCACCGGTTTAAAATCTTTACCAAAATGTTTTTTTAAAATTTTGGCATTAGTTGTAATTTGATCCAAAACTTCCACTTCTGGTAATAAGGGGAGAAAACCATGATAAGCGGCGGAACCGGTTAACTCTATTTGCCCCTTCTTCACAAGTAATTTCAAGCGTTCCAACCAAGCAGTTTCGTGTTCATCGTCTAAGCGCTCCAATAAACAACCACTGACATTCATAGTAAAGTGCAAATTGGGATGCTCTTCCAACAAACGAACAAGACGCCAATAACTTTTATCTAAGGCCTCACGAATATGATGAAACTCAATATTCGCTGGCTGATAAAAATGTAAAAAATTTAACCACAACATATTTAAAGCGCTTTAATTTTTCAAAGCCTTATAATAGAGCTCTACATACTTCTTAGCCGGAATTTCCCAACCATTACTTTGGCGCATCGCACGCTTAACCAGCGGGCGCCAAACTCGTTTATTTTTATAATGCTCTAAAGCACGAATAATCGCACCATGTAAATCAAACTCATTATCATTTTCAAAAGTGAAACCCGTTCCCCGTCGAGCAACTGCCGAAAAATCTTCTACTGTATCATAAAGGCCACCAATAGCACGTACAATCGGAACACAACCATAACGCATCGCAATCAACTGATTAATACCGCAGGGTTCATAGTTAGAAGGCAAGAGAAAAAAATCCGCACCGGCGTAAACCAATGTTTCATATAGTTGGTTAGCTTCGTGAGAAGGAACAATCACCAATTTTTCCGGATTTTTACGAGCTAATTTCTGTAATTCACCTATATACTTTTTATCTCCCGCTCCAATAATAATAAATTGTGCTTCCAATTTAATGAGTTCCGGAAAAAGTTTAATTAAAAGTTCAAAACCTTTTTGAAAAGTCACTCGTGAAGTCGTACAAAAGATTGGCATATCTTTTATCACCGGCAAACCGAAAGTCTGTTGTAATTTTATTTTATTTTCTGATTTTACTTCAGAATTACTAAAAGAATAGTTTTTAGCCAAGGCGGTATCTTGCGCCGGATTGTAAGTATTATAATCAATACCATTCACAATACCAACCAAACGATCGGCACGATTTTGTAAAATACGATTTAAATCTTGACCAAACCTTTTAGTCATGATTTCTTCACGATATTGTTCACTAACGGTATTAATAAAATCAGCCGATAAAATAGCTCGTTTAGCAAAATTGATATTTTCTAGGGCGGGATCGGCAAGATGCGGCAAACGACTTCGTCCATAGTCTTTATGCTCCGGTAAAATTCCCCACCAATTATGTCCTAACTGAAAAATTAAATTATGAATGGTAAAAATCGTTTTAGTTTTTATTAAAGTTTGAGAGTAGCGAAACTCTGTTTTTAAATAATAAGGGATGAGACCGGTTTGCCAATCATGGCACTGAATAATATCGGCAGAAAATTTCAATAAAGACAAAAGTTTTAAAACGGCGACATTAAATACTAAAAACCTGGCGTTCTCCTGGTCAGAACCATATAAGCGAGTATGTTTAGAAAAATACTTGGGGCATTCTACAAAATAAACAGGCAAACCATCCATCAAATAACCGCGCCAATAATTTACTTTAATTTTTTCCTGACTATTGAGACGTAAAACGATATCAGAAAAAATTAATTCCAAATGATGTTCCTCTTTATCAATGGAGCGACCATACAAAGGCGTGATAACAATTACTTTGTGTCCTAAGCGGCGCAAAGCCTTAGATAGGCTACGACTGACATCAGCTAAGCCTCCGGTTTTGGAAAAAGGCGCAACCTCGGAAGCCACCTGAACAATTTTAAGTAATTTTTTCATTAACGTGAATTTAAAGCACACAAAGCGATAGCTAAAGCATCGGCGGCATCGTCCGGCTTAGGAATCTCTTTTAAATTAAGAACCATTTTAACCATCTTTTGTACTTGCAATTTAGTAGCTTGACCGTAAGCGGTTACAGCCAGTTTAACTTGCGCTGGCGTAAAGTCAAATACCGGTAGTTTATTCTGACGTAAAGTCAAAAGCAAAACACCACGCGCTTGCCCAACAATTAGAGCTGTTCGTACATTTTTATTAAAAAATAATTGCTCAACGGCAGCAATTTGAGGATGATATTTTTTAATAATTTTATCCAATTGCTGATGTAGTTCGTCTAAGCGATCCACTAAATCTAAGCCGGCCGCTGTTTTTATGGAGCCATAAGCTAGACAAGTAACTTTTGGCCCGACTACTTTAATTACGCCGTAACCGGTATCTGCCAAGCCAGGATCCAATCCTAAAATAATTTTTGGCATAAAGACTTGCCTATAATAAATTAGAATAGTAATCGCTAACATCTTCATTATCCTCCAGTTCGGCGAAGAGTTTATCTATTTTTTCCTGGCTTCCGTCCGGTACTGCTATTTTATCTTTTGCAACATATTCAATTCCCAAGACTATGTCTGGTAATTCTTTGGTTGCTAAAAATTCATTAATACGATTCAAATCTTTAATATCGGTATAAACTGTGATACCTTCTTCTTCTTTTTGAAAATCTAAAATTTCTTGATCAATTAATTCTAATTCCAATTCCTCGTTACTTATTTTTTTTTCTTTAATTGATTCACTGGGAATACGAATTACACCAAGCAAATCAAAGTTCCATAACACAGCGCCAAAGGAGCCGCCATTCTTAGTAAAAAGGTGACGAACGGAAGAACCGCTACGATTTTTATTATCGGTTAAACATTTAACAACCAATTGAATGCCCGGAGGGAGCACACCTTCGTAAAATAATTCTTCCACTTGATCGCCAGCCAGTTCACCGGTTCCCTTTTTAATAGCTCGATCAATATTGTCTTTAGGCATGCTGGCAGCACGTGCTCTATCAATAGCAGCGCGTAAAGACGGATTAGCTTCCGGGTCGCCATCGGTCTTAGCAGCTATAGTAATAATATTAGCCAGCTTAGTAAAAGCGGCCCCACGTTTGGCGTCAACTAATTCTTTTTGACGATGAGTAGTCGCCCATTTAGAATGTCCGGACATAAACTTAAACTAAATAATAAACAACTAAACAATAACAAAAATTGAAATTAAAATCAAGATGAATTATAATAAAAATATAGCTAAAATAAAAAATATGGAAATTAAAAAACTGCCGAATCTGGATGAAAGTGTGTTAGCCGCTTTAGATTTTTTTCAAACTCAACCGGTCTGTCATCACTCTTGGCCAAAAAGTTCTCTTTGCTTTGTGGTAGGCAGTGTTAATGCTTATCACACCGGTCGCATGCTTTTTGCCGGACGTCAGGTTATTTTTGCCGATGAGGGAAATTTTTTAGAACTTCTAAAAATCTACCAACCTCTCATAAAAAGTAAAAACATTACTGAGGCTATTGTTATTTCCGCCTCAGGGGAAAAAGATTCCATCTGGGAAATCAAAGAAGCTAAGAAGGCCGGACTAAAAACTACCTTAATAACTTGTGGCCAAAATTCCAGTGGTGCCGCTTTAGCCAATAATGTTATCGTGTCACAAAAATTTCCTGAGCCCTACTCTTACAATTACTCCACTTACCTGGGAATGATTTTGGGCCAGACAGGCGAAGACGTTAAGGCTATAAAAAAATTCTTACAAAAATTAAAAATACCGGCCAGCTTTAAAAAACATAGTTATTTTACTTTTATTCTACCCGACAAGTTTAAAGCTATTGTGGATATGCTTAAAGTAAAGGACGATGAAATGTTTGGTCCTTATTCCAGTTTACGCGCCTTTAGCGAGGGCAACGCTCGCCACGCCAAATTTATTTGTGAATCAAAACAGGAATTAGTCATTAGTTTCGGAAAAAATATTTATTTCGGACTGCCCGGTCATCGCTGGGACATTAAATTACCTCCCAACAGTAATTTTGGTTTTATCCTGTCTTTGAGTTATTATCTAGCCGGCCGCATCCAAACACAACGCCCCCCATATTTCAAAAAAGGTATAAAAAAATATTGTTTACAAACGGGACCGGCGCCTTACGGACGCAAAGAACCATTTTCTGTTATTGTAAAATAATAAAACATATTCTGGTCCCAAATTATTTAGCGAACTTAAAAAATCTCCGTGTTCTACGGAGATTTTTTCTAACTAATTTTTAATTTTACCTACATGTTTAATGCGTGAAATTTCGGCGTCCAACTTTTTCTTAGAAGCTAAATAATAGTGTCGCTGTGGTTTTAGATTTTTATCTAGTTCATAAACTAAAGGAATGGCTAAAGGAATATTTAATTTAATAATCTCTCTAACTGGAACCTTATCTAAATATTTAATAAGCGCCCGCAAACTATTCCCTGAAGCAACAATCAAAATACGGTCACCATTTTTAATCCTCGGGACAACTTCTTCCTTCCAAAATTCAACAACTCTAGTTACTACATCTTTTAGACTTTCTTCTCTGGGGACCGTAATATCTTTATATTTTTTATCATTTCTTTGGTTATAACGATTAGCTGCTGTAATTTGAGGTGGATGAACATCATAACCGCGACGCCAATGAAAAACTTGATCCATGCCAAATTTATGCGCCATTGCTATTTTGCTTGATCCCTGTAGATTTCCATAATGACGCTCATTTAAACGCCAATCTGCGTATATAGTACTAGGGGGTGATTTTAGTTCATCTAAAACTAGATGCAAAGTTTTGGTAGTACGCTTTAAAAAAGAGTGCCAAGCAATATCAAAGACAAAGCCACGGCGACGTAAATAACGCCCAGCCTCAATGGCCTCAGACTCACCTAATTTAGTCAAAGATACGTCTGTCCAACCGGTAAATAAATCTTTTTTATTCCAAACGCTTTCACCGTGACGCAAAAAAACTATCTTATACATAATAATATTAAAAACTACGTCGCTTTTTATAACTATTTGAATTATATCATAAATTGACGATAAAAGTTTAAAAATGATAGTATAGATGTAACGGAATTATAACTATATCAGTCCAAGTAATAGACAACAATTTGAGAAAACCGGAGCAGAGATTGGCTTGTTCCTAATTAAATTTCTACGAGGAGGCACCAATTTACTCCGCAGCTTTTCCCGGATCGTATCCGGCTTTTTTCGTTTAATCTTTAAAGGGATTTTTTATAAAATATTAGTCAAAATCTATTTTAACGTTTTCCGTTTAAAAAAGAATGACTTGGCTCTGAGAACTATCAATGAAGTAATCCGCAACCAACTGGTTTACATCTTCATTTTTACTCTCACCATCATTTTTATCTTCGGAAACTTAAGTAGACAAACTCAAGCCGTCCCGCTAACTCAACAAATATCCCAAACTGTGATGGCTAATTTAACTTCCTCTGAATTCAGTAATTTATCCACTGAAATCTTAATAGAAGACACTACCGGATCAACCAGTCTAAATAGTCTACCGGAAAAATATTCCGATACAGTCGGGACACTAACTAAAAATTCCTACCTATCCCCCGAAATAAACATACAATCTAACGACTACGAAGTTTTTAGCTACGATCAAGACTTAATGTTAAAACCACAACTATTACCAGGCGAAAAAAATAATGCAGACAATACACCAACACATCGGACGACGATAACTAAGTATACAGTACAAAACGGTGACACAGTCAGTCGTATTGCGAAACAATTTGGTTTAACCATCAACACTATTTTATGGGCCAATAATTTAACGGCTTATAGTTTAATTCGTCCTGGCGATATTCTGACCATCTTACCTTACAGTGGTATACAATATACAGTAAAATCCGGAGATACAATTAGTGCTATCGCCAACAAATACGATATTGATGGCGACAAGATTTTAAGCGCCAATAATCTAAGTGGCGGTCTTATGGCGGGAGCGACCATCATATTGCCTGGCGCCCAAAAAATTACCACAATAGCAGTAAGAAGTAGCAGCGCTGCTAGCGGTCTATCTGTAATCAGTAGCCTCATTAAACAACCGGCGGTAGCATCAAGCGGTAATAACATGCTCTGGCCAACAGTGGGTCACCGCATCACTCAATACTTCTCTTGGCGCCACACTGGCCTAGACATTGCCAATAAAATTGGCACGCCTCTTTACGCGGCTGATGATGGCGTCGTCACAATTGCTCAAGGCGGTTGGAACGGTGGTTATGGTAATACCATTGTCATTAATCACGGTGGTGGTATTAAAACACGCTATGGACATGCTTCAAAACTTTTTGTTAAAGTAGGTGATGTAGTTAAAAAGGGCGATAATATTGCCGCGATGGGTTCTACCGGGCGTTCCACCGGACCGCATCTTCATTTTGAAATCATTGTTAATAATGTTAGAGTTAACCCTCTAAATTACATAAGATAAAAAGATAATATGTCGATAGTAATTGGAATATTAATAACAATCGGGGGAGCTATATTAGTTATTAAGAGCGAATGGTTTCTTAATAACTTCGGACGCATTGCCTGGTTTGAAGCTAAGCTTGGTACTGAGGGTGGCTCACGTTTAGGCTATAAATTAATAGGCGTCGGGTTACTGTTGATAGGCATCATCACTATGACTGGCAGCGCTCCAGCTTTTATGGGCTGGCTACTTAGCCCTTTACTAAAATATAATTTACCGCAATAATATTTAAGCTATAACATATAACCTAGTAAGGGCCCTTAGCTCAGTTGGTTAGAGCGCCGGCTTTGCAAGCCGGAGGCCAAGAGTTCGAATCTCTTAGGGTCCACATTACGAGATTTGGCATTAGCCAAGTCTCTTTTTGTTTCTAATATTGGCGATAATCTCGGAGTTTGAAATGTGTAAAAATTAAAAGAGGGCTTTTCTTTAAAAATCGAACTCTGAACTTTGAGTTTAGTGGCATAATCAGCCTTTTCATAAAAGTCCGGCAGATCACACATCAAATCAAAAACCTTATCAATATTCTTTTTAACGTCAAAACCGTCATCTTTACAATTAAGCAGTCTTTCCTGTTTATCGGATAGCATAATTTTTACCTTATCCATTTCTTCCCTGAAATCCTCATCATCCAATAATTCCTTTTTCTTCATCTCAATTAATTTATCTTTCTCTAGTTTCAGATTTTCCAGTTGCGACTTGAGCGAGCCAAAATTGCTATGTATCTCATTCTTTCTCTCATCATAAACTTCAATAATCGCTTTTTTAACGGCCTTAGCCATATAGGGTTGAAAACTAATCTTTTTTAAACCGAGCGAAAAATTAGTTTCCACCTCTTTTTTAGTAATTGATTTTAATTGACCGCATTTTTTGTTATAGCATTTATAATAGGGGTATTTAATGCCCATCTTACCGGTTGAAAAACAAGCGGTTAATGGACTACCGCAATGCGGACAAACTACAAAATGCCTTAAAGGAAAACTTTCGTTAACTCGACCTAAAGAAATACAATCGCCCTTATCGGCATTTCTAAATAATTTCTGGCACTGCCAAAAAATCCGCTCATCAATAAACTTCTCATGACTGCCGGCATATTCTTGACCCTTAACTGTCATAATACCGATATAGAATTTTTCTCGAAGTAATTCGTGGAGCGTTTGCAAACTTAGCTCCCGGCCTTTATGCGTTCTAAAACCTTTATCATTTAACGTCTTTCTAATTTGTTCGATTTGATATAAGCCGGTCGCAAACCTCTCAAAGGCTAATTTAATTAAGGGCAAGCGAACCTTATCAAAAATTATCATCGCTTTATTTTGGCTGTCTCGAGCGTTTAAATAACCAAAGGGAGCTTTAAAACACCAAACGCCCTGTTTTATCCGTTCGTGCATACAAGAGGCGATTCTCTCGCTCCTAACATCATTGTCAAACTGGGCGACCGAGGCGACGATTGTCCCGACTAATCGACCGCTCGGCGTCTCGTCAACCGTTGCTCAGTTTACGCACATTTCGGACAAATGACAAGAGGCTTTAGACGTAGATTCGGTAATAATAGTAGCCTGCTCAATATTTTTAATAATTTCTTGCCAAGCGGCTACTTGGCCACGATGTTTTCTCAGTAATTTAATCTTAAGCCGCTGCTGAGTTAGAATCGAGGTTTGTCCAGTCGCTATTTCTCGCGGTGTTCGTTTAAGCGGATCTGAGTCTAATGGTTTTTTGGTATTATAGTATTCCATGTAATCTTCTAGAATTTT
>MNUT01000025.1 GCA_001871165.1 Candidatus Falkowbacteria bacterium CG1_02_37_21
AATTTTTTCAGAAGCAGATTTAAATCAGCCAACGACGCGGGGAGAGCAGGCGGATGTTAGTGTCTCTGCTGGTAAAACTAATGCTGCGGAAATAACCGAAGTACCAAAATCTAACGAAGTGAAGAATCCGTTGCCGGGCCAAGAAGTTCATAATTTGGAGACAGTCTCAACTTCTAAAGCTTTTAGTTCTATTGAAGACCTTAGAAATTTGCCGGATCAGCAAAAAGTTGATTTGGGTGATTTAACTATGACGAAGCGGGGACATATGTATGATTTTAAAACTGCCGATGGTGTATCATTTAAGATGACATTTAATAAGACCAGTGATTTTGCGCACAGTGATCAATTTTCTATTGCTATCGGAGACAGGGCTTTAGAAGGTTCAAAATTAGAAGAGGCAATACCATTTAAGCAGACAATTTATGATAATTTGCCGGATAAACGATCTTCTTTAGCCAAACAATTGTTAAAAGAAATAATGAGAAATAAAGAACAAACAGAATTTTTGTCGGATTTTAAATAAGATATTTTAGTAATTGACAGTTAGTATAAAACAGGTCTTAATGGCCTGTTTTTACTTGCTAAAACAGGGGAAATAAGATAAAATCAAAGAGTCAAAGCTAGGCAATTTTTCCCGTAATAAATCTTAATTATCTTAAATATTAGCGATTTATTAGGGTAATTTTATTTTTTAATTATAATATGGATAATATCTCCGTTAAATCATTATATCGGTCTACCGCCGATTATTTAAACAAAGAAATCAGTGTTAGTGGTTGGGTCCGTACGGTTCGCAGTTCTAAAGAGTTTGGTTTCTTGGAACTTAACGATGGTACTTTTTTTAAGGGGTTACAAATTATTTTTAGCGTTGATTTAGAAAATTTTTCTACTCTGGAAAAAATTGGGGTCGGCTCATCTTTAACGGTATGCGGTCAGTTAGTAGAGTCACCGGCCGCCGGGCAGGCTTTTGAATTAAAGGCCGAGAGCGTGGAGGTGATAAATGCGGCTTTAGCCGATTATCCCTTACAGAAGAAAAAACATAGTTTTGAATTTTTACGAACTATTGCTCACTTGCGCGGACGCAGCAATACCTTTTCTGCCGTGTTTCGTTTACGTTCGGTTTTAAGTTTTGCTATTCATAAATTTTTTCAAGAAGAAGGTTTTAATTATATTCATACTCCGATTATTTCTACCAGCGATGCGGAAGGAGCCGGTGAAATGTTTCAGGTTACTACTTTTAATTTAGATAAAGTGCCACACGATGAGAAGGGGAACATAGATTATAAAGAAGATTTTTTTGGTCGTCAGGCCGGGTTGACCGTGAGTGGTCAGCTTAATGCTGAAGCTTTAATTATGGGCTTAAATAAAGTTTATACTTTTGGACCGACTTTTCGGGCGGAAAATTCTAATACTACTCGTCATGCCGCGGAATTTTGGATGGTGGAACCGGAAATGGCTTTTGCTGATTTAACGGATGACATGAATTTAGCGGAGAGGATGTTAAAGTATCTGATGAATTATGTCTTGAAGGAACTACCGGAAGAGATGGAATTCTTTAATAAATTTATTGATCCGGGTATTAGTGAACGCTTGCATAATATTTTAGATTCGGAGTTTGGACGAATTACTTATACGGAGGCGATTGATATTTTAGAAAAATCCGGACAGAAATTTAATTACCCGGTTAAATGGGGAATAGATTTGCAGACGGAACATGAGCGCTATTTAACCGATCAGGTTTTTAAGAAGCCGGTTTTTGTCACAGATTATCCGAAAGACATCAAAGCTTTTTATATGCGCTTAAATGATGACGCCAAGACGGTGGCGGCTATGGATTTATTAGTGCCCGGTATCGGTGAAATTATTGGTGGTAGTCAAAGGGAAGAGCGTTTAACTAATTTGGAAGAAAGAATGAAATCCATGGGCTTAAAAGTAGAAGACTATTCTTGGTACTTGGATTTGAGAAAATATGGTTCGGTTTCGCACGCCGGTTTTGGCCTGGGGCTGGAAAGACTAATTATGTATTTATCCGGTATGGCCAATATTCGTGATGTTATTTCCTTTCCTCGTACTCCGCAGAACGCTGAATTTTAAAATTTATAATTTTTCATAAACATATGAACAACAAAAATAACGCTAAGTACGCTTTTTACTATCTCTTGTCGCTAGTCTCCTTAATTTTTATGGGGCTTTCGGTGGGTATGATTGCTTTTGGTATTATCAACAAGTCCATTGTTGATACTCTAAATAGCTATAGTGGTAATTACGACAGTCAGTTGAGATTTGCCATCTCCGCCCTATTTATTGCAGCGCCGATGTTCTATGTTATTACTCGCTTGATTAATAAGGGGCTAAAAAATGATGAGTTGGCTAAAGATTCAGGAATACGTCGCTGGTTAACTTATTTTATTTTGTTAATATCTTTTCTAATTATTTTGGGTAGCTTTATTACGGTTATTAATAATTTCCTATCCGGTGAAATGACTGTTCGTTTCATTCTCAAGGCGATAACCGTTCTCTTAATTTCTGGTTCGGTGTTTTCTTTTTATCTCTATGATATGAAAAGGGAAATTGATCAGTCTCGCAATAAAGTAGTTATGGTATTTACTTGGGCTTCAGTCGCTTTGGTTTTAGCTGCTTTTATTGCCGCTTGGTTTTTTGTGGAATCACCGGCCATATCTCGCGCTCGTCGCTTAGACCAAAACTTAATGAATAATATTTATAGTCTGGAAAGTGCGGTTAATAATTTTTATGAGATAAACAAAACTTTACCGGAAAGTTTAGCGACATTAGAAAACAGTGAGGTTTATCTCAGTAAGAGAATGCTTGCTGATCCTGATAATCAAGAACCGATTGTCTATAATAAATTAAGCGATAAGACTTTTGAGTTTTGTGCCACTTTTCGCATGGATAGCACCACTGATGATATGAATTCGGGGTATCGGGGGGATAATAAAGACCATCAAGCCGGTTACCAATGTCTACCGGGTTTGCTGTATTCAGTACCAGATGCAGCGATTCTAAAGTATTAAAAGATATATTAATTTATGCGTGATGTAAGCGTTGAACAATTTTCTGGTCCTTTTGGCTTACTCTTAAGTTTGATTGAGAGTGAGAAAATGGATATTACAGAAATCTCTTTGGCAAAAATAGCCGATGAGTATGTGACCTATATTCGGGGAGCACAAGATATTGATCCGGAAGAGCTGGCCGATTTTTTGGTTGTGGCTGCTAAGTTATTGTTCATTAAATCCAAAGCTCTTTTGCCATATTTATATTCAGGTGAAGAAGATGAGGAGATTGACGATTTGGAAAGACAGTTGAAGATGTATAAAGAATTTATTGCGGCTAGTGTAAAGATAAAAGATATTATTGCCGCCGGACAATGGTTATATCTACCGCCTTTAAACAAGAATCGTCGTGTTCAGTTTAATTTACCGGTTTTTTCTCCGTCCGCCAAATTAAATTCTTCTATTTTACACGAAAAATTTAAAGAGCTTCTAGCGTCTTTAGTAAAAAACCAGGAAGTTAAGTTACCGGAAAAAACCTTGGAACCGCAAGTTAGTATTGATGAGAGAATTCTGACAATTAAGGAGATGTTGCTGACTAAATTAAAAGTTAATTTTTCCCGTATCTTGGCGGCGGCCAGCACTAAGACCGAAGTAATTGTTAATTTTTTAGCTGTTTTAGAATTAGCTAAACAAAAAGAATTATTTTTTGAACAAGAAGAATTGTTCAGTGAGATTCATATTAGTAGATTATAATTTTATGTTACTTAAATCACAGCTGGAATCATTATTGTTTGTCTCTTTAAAACCTTTGAGTGTTAAAGACTTAGCGAGTGCGGCTAAGGTCAAGACTAGAGAGGTAGAGGAGGCTTTGTTGGAGTTAGAAGCTGACTATCAAGGCGGAGAGAGAGGCTTAACTTTAATGAAAAATAATGCCCAGTATCAAATTACTACGGCTGGTGCTAATGCTGACTTAGTGAAAGAATTTTTGCGCGATGAAGCCACGGGTGAATTATCTCAGCCGAGTTTAGAAACTTTAACTATTATCGCTTATCGCGGGCCAATCGCTAAACTGGAACTGGAAAGAATTAGAGGTGTGAACTGTAGTTTAATTCTGCGTCATCTGATTATGCGCGGTTTAGTGGAAGAGAAATTTGATAAGGCTAAAGATCAAAATTATTATAGTGTTACTCATGACTTTGTTCGTTTCTTAGGCATGGGAGCCGTGACGGAATTGCCGGAATATGAAAAATTAAATCAGCATGAGAGCTTAGAAGCTGTGTTGCGGGGTGAACTTGCGGAACAGGTTCCGGCGCCAACCGAAGAGGCTACAAATTCTTAATATTTATTAGCATGGTTTTTACGTCACTGGTTAATTTATTTTTAATATTATTATTTTCGCTTAGCGGTGTACCGGCTTTTCAGTATTCTGATGCAGTAAGTTTGAATTTAAAACCAGGTGTGTCGGCGGAAATGGTAACAGCGGGAAAGGCGGCGGTATTAGTTAATGGTAGTCATTATTTTTTATTCAGTAAAAATGCGGATGAAATTCAGCCCATAGCCAGTATTACTAAGTTAATGACCGCTTTAGTTTTTTTGGAAAATAATCCCGGTTGGGATAAGGAATATAAAATTAAGGCAGAGGATCATGTTAGTGGCGGTCGTTTAAATTTATTTTTAGGAGAAGAAGTAACGGTCAAAGATTTATTTTACACTAGTTTAGTTGCTTCCGATAACGGAGCTACGGTCGCTTTAGCTCATGCCACTGGTTTAAGCGAAGAAGAGTTTGTTAGTAAAATGAATTTAAAGGCCAAACATTTAGGATTAGTGAAAACAAGTTTTAGTGATCCCAGCGGTTTAAGCGACGCTGATGTTTCCACGGCGCGTGAAGTAGCTTGGCTGGCGTCGGCCGCTCTAGAACGTCCAGAAATTAGGGAAGCAACCTCACGGGCGGAATATCGTTTTCAAACTTTAAATGGTGCTGATAAATTTATTGAATCTACCGATTATTTATTATTTTCCGAAGAATCTGGTCCTTTGAAGATTCTGGGTGGTAAAACTGGTTATACCGATAAGGCTGGTTATTCCTTTGTTGGTCTCTGGCAAAATCAAGATGGTAAGGAATTTATTTCCGTCGTACTTAATAGCCAGGGGCGTAATGATCGTTTCTTGGATAGCCGGCAATTAGCCAATTGGGTTGTCGCCGCGTATAATTAAAGTAAATATATGTTTGACAGCAGTAGTGCCTACATAAAAATTTGTCTTATTTTTTATCAGCGCGCGCCGCGATGTTATGATCTTCTTAATCGGCACAAAGGCGTTGTGAAATTTACTATTGCCGGCGGTTTAGCTAGCGTCTTAGATTTAGTGTCACTATATCTTTTTCATGATCCTTTAGGTTTAGATATTGTTTTATCTACAACCCTGGCTTTCATGCTGTCCTTTATTCTTAGTTTTTATTTACAAAAATTTTGGGCTTTTAATGACTCTAGTCGGCATGGTAAAACTGCCGGGCAACTTTTTCTTTATTTATTGAATGCTCTGATTGGTTTGAATCTTAATGGTTTTTTGATGCATTTTTTGGTAAGTTATTATCAAGTCTGGTATCTTTTATCCCAAGTAATGGTTATTGCTTTAATAGGAGTACTGAATTTTATGGTTTACAAGTTTATAATTTTCAAGAAAAAATCTCATGAAACTCTCGGTTAATCAAAAACAATTAGGAGAGAGTCCGGAGCTTTGGTTACGTCGGGCTGGTTATATTTATTTGCCCAGTCGAGACGCTGAACCGGATAGTTTTGCTCGTCGCCTGACCAGAGATTTTTATCCGCGTTTTCATGTCTATTTTAATGTAGAGATGAAGGGAGAGCAGACCATGGTTATTTTTAATTTACATTTAGATCAGAAGAAGCCAGGCTATGCCGGACAGAATCGTCATAACGCTGAATATGACGGTGCTCTAGTAGAACAAGAGGCAGCGCGTTTAAATAGTTTATTATTGCCGGATTTTTTTATTTGATATGAATCAAGTTGAAGAAATAAAATCTAAATTGGACATTGTTGAGGTTATTAGAGAATATGTCCAGGTCAAAGCGGTGGGCGCTAATTTTCAGGCTCTTTGCCCTTTTCATAATGAGAAGAGTCCGTCTTTTATAATTTCACCCGATAAACAGATTTGGCATTGTTTCGGTTGTAGTCGTGGTGGCGATGTCTTATCTTTTGTCATGGAAAAAGAAGGTTTAAATTTTGCCGAGACTTTACGTTTCTTGGCGCCTAAGGCGGGCGTGGTTCTACAATATGAAAATAAAGAGCATCAGGCCAAGCGTAATAGAATTTTAGACATCCTCGCTTTAGCCGGTAAGTATTATGCTCATATTTTAGGACAGGCAGTCGGCAAGAAGTCTAAAGATTATTTATTGGCACGTGGTCTGAGCGAAGATGCGATTCAAGAATGGCAGCTCGGTTATAGTCCGGATGCTTGGGATGAATTATATAAATTTTTAAAAGAGCGTCCGGTTAGTGAACAGAAATATACGGACGAAGAAATATTTGCCGCTGGTTTAATAATTAAGAAAGAAGGCGGACGAGGTTATTATGATCGTTTCCGGGGGAGAATTATGTTCCCGATTTGGGACATTAATAATAACATCATTGCCTTTACCGCTCGTGTTAGTCCGGAGAAAGAAAAGACGGAAAAGATGGGTAAATACATTAATAGTCCACAAAGTGCCGTTTATGACAAGAGTCGTGTCCTATTCGCTCTTAATAAGGCTAAAATGGCTATTAGAGAGGCGAATTTAGCGATTGTAGTGGAAGGGCAGATGGATGTTATTGCTTGTCATGAGTATGGTTTTAAAAACGTAGTCGCTTCTTCCGGAACCGCTTTAACCGCGCCGCAAGTGGGGCTTCTGAAGCGTTTTACCGGTGATGTTGCTTTATTGTTTGATATGGATCAGGCCGGACAAATGGCGGCTGATAGAGGAATAAAAGAAGTCTTGGCAGCCGAATTAAGTTTAAAAATTATTGTTCTGCCGGATGCGAAAGATCCGGACGAATGTTTACGTAATAATTTAGAAGGCTTTAAAGAGGCGGTGCTGAATGCGAAGCCGATGTTGGAATATTATTTTGCTAAAGTCTCGGCCGGTTTGGATTTGGAAAATTTGGATAATAAGAAAACCATTCGCGATCAGATGTTTATTATGATTAACCTAGTTATTAGTCCGACGGAACAGGGATATTGGTTGAAAAGAGTGGGAGAAGAATTGGGCTTTGCGGAAAATGATGTGCGTGAAGAATTCGGAAAGTGGCGAGACAAGCAGGGCGGAGTAAAGAGGACAACGGTGACGGATAATGAAGAGGGCTCGGACGCTAAAAAAACACTGACGCCAGCCAAAGCGACGACTAGTAGTCGGGAGGAAAAGTTGGCGGAGTTACTCATGGCACTTATTATTCGCTTCCCGGAGTATACCGGATATGTCACGGACAATTTAGACCCGAGCTTGATTGCTAATGAGGTTTTAGCGACATTTTACAGAAACCTAATAATCTATTATAATAAGTCTGACTCTTTACAATATGAGTCTTTTCACGCTAAATTAGTGTCGGAAGAAGCGGGGGCGGAAAAATTACTGGATAAGTTAATATTACTGGGTGAAAAGGATTTTTATAACTATGAAAGTGCTGAAGTTAAGGCGGAACTCATAAATATTATCAATGAACTAAAAAAATCCGGTCGCCAGAAAAAAATTAGAGAATTACAAAAAGAAATTTCTCAGGCGGAGAAGGAAGGCCGCCTGAATGATTTGGCTATTTTGATGGCCGATTTAAAAAATTTAATGACCTCTTAACTATTTAATTATGTCTAAGATCAGTCAGAAAAAAATCAAAAAACCGAAGAAGATTATAAAAACTAAAAAAACCAATATCAAAAAATCTGCTAGCAGAAAGTCTTCGGCTCCTAAAAAAACGGTTAAAAAAACCGTAGCTTCAAGTCGGGCTAAGACTAAAACTAAAAAAGCGACTGGAAGTTCTTCAATAAAAAAAGTTAAATCTCCTCGCGCTAGCAAGGAGCAAAAGTTAGCCGTGAAGCCAACGGAAGAACAAATAAAAAAATTAATTGATAAGGGACGACTACGTGGTTTTATCACCGAAACAGAAATTCTATATTTATTCCCGGAAGTGGAGGATTATGTCTATGATTATGATGTCTTTTTGGGAGAACTGCAGAAAAGTGGGGTAAAAATCATGGAAGATTCCGGGAGAATTTTAGATACGGCTGAGAAGAAAGCAGCAGAAATTCCGTTAACCGGTAAGGCTTTGGCGCATCAGAATGCTATGAATGTTGATTTGTCTAAATTAAGTGCCGATTCTATTCAGATGTATTTGAAGGAAATCGGTAAGGTTCCGCTTTTAAGCGGCGATGAGGAAGTAGAACTGTCTAAGCGTAAAGAAAGAGGTGATAAGGAAGCGGAGAGAAAAATTATTGAAGCTAACTTGCGTTTAGTGGTTTCCATTGCCAAGAAATTTGCCGGAGCGAAGGGTATGAGTTTATTAGACCTCATTCAAGAGGGAAATATTGGTTTGTTCCGCGCCGTGGAAAAGTTTGAATATCGTAAGGGCTTTAAATTTTCCACTTACGCTACTTGGTGGATACGTCAGGCCATTACGCGCGCTTTAGCCGATCAGTCCCGTACCATTCGTATTCCGGTGCACATGGTAGAAACGATTAATAAGTTTCAACAGATAAGACGTAACTTAATTCAAGAATTGGGTCGGGAACCTTTGGCGGATGAAATCGCTTCAGAAATGGGAGAGGAACTGGAAAAAGTTCGCTATATTATGAAAATTTCTCAGGATACCATATCTTTAGAAACTACTATTGGCGATGATGATGAGGATTCTACACTGGAAGATTTTATTGAAGATGTAAAAAATGTAACACCGGACAGAGCGGCCGCTTTGCAATTATTGAAAGACTACGTGAAGGGAATTATTGCTCAGCTATCTCCACGTGAACAGAAGATTCTAGAGATGCGTTTCGGTTTAGTGGATGGCGTGGCTCATACTTTAGAAGAAGTGGGACAGGAGTTTGAAGTTACCCGGGAACGTATTCGTCAGATTGAGTCTAAGGCTTTAGAAAAGATTCGGAAGTTCAAAGGTTTGGAAAAGTTGAGAGATTATTAAATTTAGAAATATTATAATATAAAAAGAACTGCACAATTTATAGCAGTTCTTTTTTTGTATTGCTCATTGAATTTATAAAAGATTCTTTACACCTTCAGGAAAAATATTTTTATCTTTCATTTCATTAATTTCTAACCAGACAACCGTTCCTTCGACCGTGCTATCTAGAATTTTAAATTCCTTTTTGTCGTACAGGGAAGGGTCTTTAAAGTCGGCCTCATAGATAAAGCAAATTTCATGGCCTGGTTCACCATTAAAAGTAAAAATATTTTCAATCACTTTTAACAGTCGTTCATTGATAATTTCAGCGTCTAATTCTTCTTTAAACTCACGAGATAGGGCATCAATTG
>MNUT01000019.1 GCA_001871165.1 Candidatus Falkowbacteria bacterium CG1_02_37_21
TATTATGCCTCGCTTCGCTCGTCCTAATATCTCGCTCGCCGTCTGTTCGACTCTCCTAGTTGCGAATTAATAACTAAAAAACTCTAACATTCGTTAGAGCTTTTTAGTTAGTAGTCCCTAGGGGAGTCGAACCCCTGTTGCCAGGATGAAAGCCTGGCGTCCTAACCGTTAGACGAAGGGACCAAAAACAAAATAAAATTAGAAAAAAATAAAAATCTAAACACTTAGATTCAAATTTATTTTATAGATAAAGCACTATTATGTCAAGAAAAATAGTTTGTCTTTTTCTTAAAATCACTTACAATGATAGATATGTATATACTTGCAATAGAAAGTAGTTGCGATGAAACAGCCGCCTCGGTTATTAAGGGTAATCCCGCAACCGGACGTCTATTGGTTTTGTCTAATGTAATATCTTCACAAATAGAAATACATAAAAAATATGGCGGCGTGGTGCCGGAAATTGCGGCGCGAGAACACGTCTTAAATGTCTTACCGGTAATCAATGAGGCTTTGGCCAAAGCCAAAATTAAAGCCAAACAATTAGATTACTTAGCTGTTACTAAAGGCCCCGGCCTCATCACCTCTCTAATAACCGGCCTGGAAACAGTCCGCGCTTTATCATTCGCCTGGGAAAAACCAATTATAGAAGTAAACCATTTAAACGGACACATGTACTCTAACTTTATTAAACCCGCCTCCCCGATTAAATTCCCAGCCTTATCTCTGATTGTCTCAGGCGGACATACTATGTTAATTATTTTAAATAAAGATCATAAAATAAAAATCATTGGTGATACTCGTGATGATGCAGCCGGAGAAGCTTACGATAAAGCCGCTAAAATGATGGGCCTAGACTATCCGGGCGGACCGGCCATTGCTAAATATGCGGCAGAATATAAGAAAAGTAAAAAAATTAGCACAATTACCCTACCTAGACCGATGTTAAATTCCGCAGATTTTGATTTTTCCTTTTCCGGGTTAAAGACCGCTCTATTATATCAACTACAAAAAGATAAAAATTGGCGGAAAAGAATTTCAGAATATTGCTATGCCTACCAAGAAGCAATTATTGATATTTTAAGCTATAAAACCATAAAAGCTGCCAAACAATATAGTATAAAAACCATAATGATGGCCGGAGGTGTTAGTGCCAATCTAGAATTACGTCAAAAATTAGCTAAAAACATTAAAAAAGAACTACCAAATACTAACTTTCTGGTTCCCGACCATGAATATACAACCGATAACGCTGCCATGATCTCGGCTGCTGCTTTTTATAAGATAAAGAAGTCTAAAGCAATATCTTTCCGTAACTTAAAAGTGAACTCTAGTTTACAACTTAAATAATATAAGATAGAATTGCTAGTGTTAGTTAAATATGGCTCGATGGCGAAGTGGTAACGCTGCGGTCTGCAAAACCGCGATGCGTGGGTTCGATTCCCACTCGAGCCTCAAGATTAAAACTTCCGTAAGGTTGTTTTTTTGTAAAAATCTGTGGATAACCTGTGTTTTGTGTGTATAAAAATAAATTTTAAGTCTAAACTAACCTGGACTTAAAATAAAAAATATCCAATATTTTCACTAATATAAAAGAAAAACATAATTATTGGCTAATTTAAGTCCAAGCTAATTGACCCCTATATGTAAAAGTGCTATAATATCTATAGGTTCATTAACTAGCTTTTGACTCATTGCCTGCGCTAACAAGGTAAGATTTAAAAATTGAGCAAACTACTCGTGCTAATATTTATAAATAATCAAATAAAATTATTTAAAATTAGCAAAAATAATTAAAAAAAATTAAGTTTGCTAGAAGCTGGTAAGAATAGCACTTTAAGTTAGCAAAGAGCTAAGTATCCCTGATTAATAACGCAAAATGCTTGTCATTATTAGGGATGAGGCTCAGACGGTGCCCATAAATCATTACTATCATTTTATGATAAATCGGCCCATCTGGGCCTCGTTTTGTTTTTGGGCTATTTTGTAATTTTTAAAAAATGTAATATTAGCCAAATTTTATAAATTGTTTGTCAAAGGGAATAATTACCGCTATAATCGGAATAATTATTATGTCCTGTTTAAAAGGAAAATTTTAATTATATGTCGCTATCAATAGCTATCGTTGGTCTGCCAAATGTGGGGAAATCCACTCTGTTTAATATTCTCACAAAAAAAAGTGTAGAAGCGGCTAATTATCCCTTTTGCACCATCGATCCAAACATTGGGATTGTTAAGGTTCCGGATTTCCGTCTAGATAGATTAGCGGCTGTCTCAAAGCCGGCGAAAATTATTAATACCACTATTGAATTCGTAGATATTGCCGGATTAGTGGCCGGAGCTCACAAAGGAGAAGGCTTGGGTAATAAGTTTTTGTCTCATATTAGGGAGTGTGATGCTATTTGTGAGGTAGTAAGGGATTTTAAAGATGAAAATGTTATTCATGTCCAGGGGCGAGTTGATCCTTCTGGCGATAAAGAAACTATTAACTTAGAACTAATCTTTGCCGACCTGGCAACCGTGGAAAAAAGTTTAGAAAAAAACAAGCGAGATGCTAAAAGCGGGGATAAGGAAATTATACATAATACTCAAATATTAGAGAAAATATATGAAGCTTTAGCGGCTGGGAAAGCGGTGCGAGAGCTCAGTTTTTCCGAGGATGACCAAATTTTTGTAAAAACCCTGAATTTATTAAGTATAAAACCCATTATTTACTTATTAAATATTGATGAAAACCATAGTGACGATGTTCTGTCCGGAACGAATGACCTAGTTATAAAGGTTAATGTTCAATTAGAGCAAGAAATTGCTAGTTTACCGGAAGAAGAACAGGCGGAATATATTAAAGAATTAGGTTTAGAGCAAAGCGGTCTGGATAAACTTATTCAAAGTGCTTACAAAATATTGGGTTTGGAAACATTTTTCACAACCGGAGCGGATGAAACTCGGGCTTGGACCATAAAGAAGGGCGCCAAAGCCCCCCAAGCGGCCGGAGAAATACATACCGACTTCATTAAAGGTTTTATACGAGCGGAAGTCATTAACTGGGAGAAATTTGTGGAATGCGGTAGCGAAACTAAAGCAAAAGAACTCGGTCTAATTAGAACCGAGGGGAAGGAATATATCTTTCAAGATGGAGATGTTGCCAACTTCCTAGTCAATAAATAAACAGCTACTAAAAAAGACTGCCATCCAGTCTTTTTTTATTGAGATTAAAATTTTTAAAGTTTTTCCAGAACTATTACCTCCCTATAAACTTTCTGGGAAGGACGGCCATAGACAATAGTATCGCGATTAGTTTGTTTAACAAACTCACTGCCCGCTAAATCCTGACTCACCATATTTAAAATTTTAAAACCATCATAATCCGGATTCAAGGGATGCTCGCCATAAAACATTGGCCACACCATAACAACCCGCCCCCCCGGTAACAAGACTTTAAGAAATTCTGCTATAGCAGCCGAATATAACTCTTCCAAATTTTTTATTACCGATCCAAAAGAAATCCGACCGCGCTGCGGGCCTAAATAAGGTTCAGTAATTATCGCATCAACCGATTCCGCTTTGATAAATTTGGATAAATCCAAAACATTTTTCACAAACAATTTCAATTTAAAATCATTCACTTTATATAATTCTTTAGTCCAGCTAATATTTTTTCTGGTATTATCTATAGCATTAAAAGCCACGTCAGAAGCAAACATGTTTTTATAACCCATCAATATTGCCTCACTTAAAATAGTGCCTGAGCCACAAAAAGGGTCCATAATTACAGCGTTTTCCGGTACTTGTGCCAAGTTTATCATTATCTGCGCTAACTTAGGTGGTAACATACCAGAGTGATCATCACGAGCCGGACGACCATAGTCACGCAAAGATAAATCTTTAAAAGCTTGTACGGCTAATGTTTCCGCAATAATAATATTCTCATCATCGCTTGCTAAAATAATCTCTATCCCGCGTTTCAATAATTTATTTTGTGTAATAACCACACTAGATAAAGTTTTTTCACGACTAGTGACAAAGCGAGAACTAATTTTTTTCTCACTAAAATATTTTTTTAACTTTAGTCCTAAATCTTGTTTATTAAAACCGCGACGACCATAATCTGACAAGCCAAAATTAAATTTTCCTTCCGCGGCCTGTTCTTTTCTCTTTAAAGCTAGGATATTAATAGCGGACTGTAGTTCGGCGCCATTGCCAGCTTTTATTTCCGCTTCTACACGCCCAATTTTAATAATACCACCTAAACGTAAAATTAGTTCAGTGATATTAAGTTCTTGCTCGCTCTCCGCTACTAAAAAATCAACCGCTAATAAACGGAGATTTTTAAGATTCAGAACAGCGCCTAGTTCAGCGACCGATAAAGCGGCATTAGTTCCTAAAACAAAGAAATATTTCATGCTTCTATCATATATTAATATATGAACAACAGCAACTCCCGAACAAAATTCACCCTTGCAATTTTTAAGGCTTCGTGATAAATTAAATTCATAAATTAATATTTAATATATCTTTCCCATATCGTGGCTTCGGCCAAGATAATTCTGCTAATACTAGGGCAGAATTAAAGGTATTCTTATGACCCAAGTCAAACGGAATACTTGGGATTTTATTTAAAAAGGGGCTTTTAACAAATTATTTAGAAATATTTTAAATAATTTTTAACTGCCATCTTATATAATAACTATGTCAAAAACTAAGTCAGTAGCAGCTAAACACTACGAAATCTTATTCATCCTCCCTAACAAGTTTACGGACGATGAAGCTAAAAAAGTCACCGAACAGGTAGAAGAAAAAATCGTGGCCGTCAGCGGAAAGATTACCCATCGTGAATACTGGGGTAAAAAGCGCTTAGCCTATAAAATCAAAGGCAATGCTTTTGGTTATTATGCTCTCTTGGAATTTGACCTAGAAGGGATTTACTTGGCCAAAATCAACCAAGAATTACGTTTATTCACAGAAGTTCTACGCCATCAAATAGTAGTAAAGAAACCTAAGACTGAAGAACAGTTGGCAAAAGAACAGAAAATTCGCGTTAAAATTGCTTCTAAGAAGGCCGCGGAAGTAAGACAGGAACAGGAAGAAAAAAATAAAAGTGCGGAAACTTCTTCTCCGTCCGATAAAAAAGAAGACAAGAGAACTAAGTTAAAGGATTTGGACGATAAACTGGATGATATTTTGAGTGCCAGCGATTTAATTAAATAATTAATTCGGCTCATATTGAGCTTAGCCAAAATATATGAATTTAAATAAAGCTATGATCATCGGTAATTTGACCCGTGATCCTGAATTAAGAAATACCCCCTCCGGCCAGAGCGTTGTATCTTTCTCCGTTGCCACTAATTTAATCTGGACCGACCAAAGTGGCCAACAGCAGAAAAAAACTGAATTCCATAATATTGTCGCTTGGCGTAAGCTAGCCGACATCTGCGCTAAATATTTAAAGAAGGGTGCTAAAGTTTACATTGAAGGTCGCCTACAGACCACGGACTGGACTGGACAAGATAGCGTAAAACGCTATCGGACAGAAATCGTAGCCGATAACATGATTATGTTAGACGGTCGTGGTGGCAGTCCCCTGGGTGGCGGAAACTATGATAATGGAAAAACCAATAATTCCGAAGAAGCTGTTATAGAAGTTCCGGAAGAACCAAGCGGAGACGAAGAAATCCGAGTTGAAAATATTCCCTTCTAAAATACCAAAATAAATTATAAAATTATGAAAACCAAACAAGTAAAAAAATGTTATTTCTGTGCCAATAACTTGGAAGTAGACTATAAAGATACTCGCACTCTACGTAAGTTTGTGAACTTCTTTATGAAAATTCTACCAGGCTCTCGTACTGGCGTTTGCGCTTGGCACCAAAGAAAATTATCTGAGGCCATTAAGCGTTCTCGCGTTATGGCTCTCTTGGCTGCTACTCACAAATAATTAGCACTTATGTTAAATTTTAATGAAATAAAAACCGGACGTGTCATTAAAGTAAGCGATCAGCCATTTATTATTATCAAGACCGATCATCATAAAATGGGTCGCGGTGGAGCCGTCTTAAAAATAAAATGTCGCAATCTTATCAATGGTAGTATTTTAGAACAAACCTACCAAGGGGCGGAAAAAGCGGAAGAAGCTGCTACGGAAACCAAGAAAGCTAATTTCATGTATAAGGATAAGGATGAAGCTTATTTCATGGATAACGCCAGCTATGAACAATTCGGTCTAGCCATTGAAGATATTGGTGATTCTGCCAGATTTCTTAAAGAAGGCGTAGACGTTGATGTTCTGTATTTTGAAGATCGCCCGGTATCTGTTAGCCTGCCCATTAAAATGGACTTTAAAGTTACGAGTGCTCCTCCCGGAGTGAAAGGAAATTCCGCTGGTAATGTTAACAAAACGGTAGAAATAGAAACTGGCGCACAAATTAGTGTTCCTATGTTTATTAACGAAGGGGATATAATTCGCATTAACACCGATACGGGTGAATATGTAGAAAGAGCTAACTAAAAAAACATAAAAAGTCACCGCCGACTAAGACGGTGATTTTTTATTTCTCCGAAAGCGCCTTTCTTTGTCTGTTTAAGATGCTAATGATATAATAATAATAATAAGTAAAAACTACTTAATATGCTAATAGCTATCGCTATTTTTACAGTTTTATTCTTTATACTCACCCTCCGCAAGCCGGACTGGGCCTTATTATTATTGATTGCTTCTTTGCCCGCTTACTTGATTAGATTTAATATTCAAGGTCTACCGTTGACGCTTCTGGAAGTAATGATTTTAATCAGTTTCGCGACTTGGGTGTTGAGAGATGCTCTGCCGCACATTAAGACTTGGATAAAAAATAAAGAGCTGAGAGAATCCTATCCTTTTGCTTGGGAAATAATTGCTCTACTTATAATTTCTTGGATTGCCGTGGGAGTATCCGGTTGGAGTATGGGAGCTTGGGGTATTTGGAAAGCATATTTTTTTGAACCGCTATTAGTCTTTATTCTCATCTTTAATATTTTTAAACATAAAAAGGATTTACTAAAAATTTTCTGGGCTTTTTTAATTTCTGCTTTGGCAGTAGCTCTGTTTGCTGTTTGGCAACAAGTTACTGGGCTCTATATAGATAATCCTTTTTGGGCGGCAGAAGCCACACGTCGGGTAGTATCTTTTTTTGGATTTCCTAACGCCATTGGCCTCTACTTAGCACCTTTAACAATGGTGCTTGCCGGCTGGTTAGTTTTTATACATCTATCTAAACCCAGGGAAGGCACTTTCCAACAAATCATAATTGCTGTAACAATTATCTTATCGCTCCTGGCCATTTATTTTGCTCATTCCGAAGGTGCCTTAGTCGGAATTATTGCCGGCCTGATAATGTTTGGTCTCTTGTCCGGAAAATGGCAACGTATTATAACTATTGTCGTACTGGTCGCGGCCATTAGCGGACTATTAAGCTTTGCCCCACGAGCGGAAAAAATAATTGATAAACTAACTCTAAGCGATTTATCCGGAGAAATTCGCCAACAACAATGGAAAGAAACTTTCACCATGCTTAATGACAGTCATCTTATCCTAGGGGCTGGCTTAGATAATTATAAAAATAGTATTAAACCATACCACCAAGAAGGAATATTTTTTAATAGCGATAAAATCGCAAATTTTGATGCCGTTACTTGGGCTAGTTCCACACTACAAGTTAAATATTGGCAGCCAACAGAAATTTATCTTTATCCTCATAATATTTTTTTGAATTTCTGGAGTGAATTAGGTTTAGCCGGTCTCCTGTTATTTGTTTGGCTGATAGGAAAATATTTATGGATGTCGCTACGACTAAGCGTAGCTTTAGGACGCGCGCGTAGTCCGGAAAAATATATAAGTTTAGGACTACTAGCGGCGATGACTGCTATCTTAGTACAAGGTTTAGTTGATGTGCCTTATTTTAAAAATGATTTATCTGTTATGTTTTGGATTCTACTGGCTATAATTGGAGCCTTAGATTTATCCTGCCGACATGACCGGGAATTAAAAAATTAAATGAAAATTATCTTACAAAAAATGATTGCCGCTAGTGGTTATTGCTCGCGACGTCAGGCAGAAAAAATGATTCGGGAAGGAAGAGTTAAGGTTAATGGCGTCACGGCAACGGTCGGCGATCAAGCCGATGATCAGAAAGATAAAGTTACCGTCAGCGGACAACTAATTAGCGCGGCCGCTTCTAAAATTTATATTAAACTAAACAAACCCCTGGGCTATACCTGCACTAACAAACGTTTTGCGGGAGAAAAAAATATCTTTGACTTAATAGACTCACCGGAAAGACTATTCACAGTCGGACGCCTAGACAAGGGTAGCCGCGGTCTTATTCTTTTAACTAACGACGGTGACCTAACACAACGCTTGGCACATCCCAGCTTTCAACATGACAAAGTTTATGAAGTTATCACTAGAGGGGAAATAAGCAATGCGAATACTGTTTGCGGGCGATTAACTAAAGGGATTAATATCGGTGAGGGGGATGGTGTCGCTAGAGCTAAAGCCGCACAATATTTACAAAATGATTGTTTTATAATAACCTTAAACGAAGGTAAGAAAAGACAAATTCGTCGTATGTTCAAAATAATGAATCTACAAGTCATGGACTTAAGAAGGATTAGCCTGGCCAGTCTGGAACTTGGTGATTTGTCCGAAGGACATTGGGCTTATCTGACGCCAGAAGAGATTAATGATTTAAAAATATGAATAACAAAAAATTAATGGTGAATGCGAGCTTAAACACACTCGGTGTTTTAGTTTATATTTATCTAGTATCTCTCATTCTCAATAATGGTGACCGTATTTTTGGTAAATTGGCCAGTCAAATCATAGGCCCGATGTTTTTCCTATTACTCTTCGTCTTTTCCGCTTTGATAACCAGCTGGTTGATATTAGGTAAACCGATATTGCTGTATTTGGAAGGGCTAAAAAAAGAAAGTATCAGATTATTATTTTATAACGGCTTAGGTTTATTTGTTCTGATGGTTATCGGATTTATAATGTTGATGCTGACAAAATAAAAAAGAAGTTGGAGAGGTGGCTGAGTGGTTGAAAGTACCGCTCTCGAAAAGCGGCAAGGGTGCAAGCCCTTCGAGGGTTCGAATCCCTCCCTCTCCGCGTACAAAATAAAAATACCCAAATGGGTATTTTTATTTTGTATTGGGACAAGGGGGTTCGAACAGGATTGAAGAGAGCTAGATATTTGTCAGCAGACAAATATCGCA
>MNUT01000014.1 GCA_001871165.1 Candidatus Falkowbacteria bacterium CG1_02_37_21
CCTTATTACGGACCACCGAATCATTGGTAATACCGATAGAATTATCAGTATTAGCCGGTTTAACTATCAATGGGTAACGCAAATCTTCCCGAATATCATCATCTAGAGAATAAACATAGTCCCATTCCGGCGTAGGAATTTTATGATAAGCTAATAGTTTTTTGACTCTAATTTTATCAATACATAAACCGAGCGTAAAAGGATTAGAACCGGTATAAGGAATTTGCAAAGTATCTAAAATAGCAGCCACATGAGGTTCTAATAAACTAGAATTATTAATTCTTTCACAAACATTAACGACTAAGTCCACTTCACTAACTCGCAAATCATTAAAAGCTTGTGGCAAGTCATTAAAATCAAAAAAGCTAACTTTATAACCTCGCTCTTTTAAATTCCTTTCAATATCCTTACCAATCACGGTTAAATCTTTCTCTACTACAGTTTCCTGATTAGTGAGATTTTCCTCATATAAATTACAAGCAATGCCAATATGCAAATTGCGCTGATTAGAAATTGCCATGCGTCTAATTTTTTCAATCTTACTCCGTCGCTTTAACATGTCAGTATTAAGAGCGGAGACAGAAAAAGGCGAGCGACGCGCCGTCTTACCAATAGAAGAAGCGGGATGAAAACGAGCAATTTCATAACCGACTTCCTGCTCAATTATTTCTAAATTATCCCGAGCGTCTAAAGCATTAAAACCAGTCACTAATACCCAACCCAGATATTCATAACCATCCGGCGGCGCCAAAACCGAATCACCAATTTTTTTATCAAATTGAAATTCTTGTACATAAGCTCGTCTCTTCAAATCTTCCGGAATGTCCAGGTTAACTAAAATGCCCGAATAGTCGGCGCAAAAAGTTTTCGCGGCTAAATATTCAAAAGGCCCGTCGGGGAATTCAAACTTCGGGATATAAATACCACAAGAAATCTTAAGTAAATTTTCTATTAAATCCACATGCCAAGCCCCTTTAACACTGGGTAATATTTCATCACCACCGACCCGTAAATTTATTTCTAGAGGTATAGGACCGCACGTGGTTGACTTTGCCTCAAAATGGACACAGGCGTTTAAAATTCCTAACTTTTCTAAAGTCTCATCCGCCATCGCCAAGAGTTCCGCCTGATTCTTAATCGGTAAACTGGAAGGAGTCATGCGTGTCGTTTCAATAAAGAAAGGCTCCTTAGTTTGACCATTATCACTAATGGCACAGAATTTTATCTTCCCATTCTGAACTAAAATGTCCATGTCCACTTCATCACCGTCAATATATTCTTCCACAAAAACATCTAAACCATCATTAAGGGCCGATTCTATTTTAGGCGAAACTTCTTTCTTTAAATAATTATAACTGGCGCGTAATTCTGCTTCATTATTAACTTTAACCACAAAAGCACTGGCTGCTCCAAAAGCCGGCTTCATTACCACGGGAAAATTCAAAAGTTTTATAACATCATCTAAGTCGCGACTGTTTTTTAATTCATAATATTTAACAAAGGGTAAACCATTAGCTTCACAAAAAGCTCGAAAAGATAATTTATTACGCACCTGACTAGTCACCTTAAAAGGCACACCGATTAGTTTATAACGATCAACAATCTTAGAGGTCAACAAAACATCATCCTCTAAAAAAGTAATAACGCCATCTAATTTTAGATTGGCGTTATCTTTAAAAAAATTATCTAAAACCGCTAAGGCTTCAATATAATTTAGAGTATTAGCGGTTACGCAATAATCAACATAAGACTGGAAGGTGTTAGCCTCTTGGCTTAAAACAATAACTTTTAGACCCAAGCTCTTTACTCGTTTAATAAAGGTCCTCTTGGAGTGTAAGGGGTCATTAGCACCGGAGGAATTAACAATAAGAAGTGTCTTGCCGCTCAGAGACCCATGGCTGGGATCGGGATTGCCGCTACCACTCATATAAATTGTAGAAAGTGATTAAAATTTAATATTATTTAAAACACCATTATTATAACATGTCATTTAAAAACTACAATAAAGAGTGATGTAAATAACCCTGTCGCTGGGCGGTCGTCAATCTCTCAATAGCGTAACGCAAAGTAGTGCGTGGCAAATGATTAATGTTATCATCTAAAAATTTAAGCAGAGCTTTTTCGCTCACTCGCTTCCCCGCCTCTCTTAGCATCCAACCGACAGCCTTATGAATTAAATCATGCTTATCTTTTAATAATTTCTTGGCGACAGAAAAAGTAATATTATAATCACTGTCCAAAATAAAAGCATAAGTAGACACCATAGCTATACGCTTTTCCCAAAGATTTTTTGAAGCAGCTATTTTTAAAAGTAGGGCTGATCCGCGCTTACTCCGCACTAAATAATCACCTAAAATCTTAGGAGCTGATAAATCTACCAAGTCCCAATTATTGATGCGCTTACTACGGGACAGATAAAAATCCACCACCAATTTTCTCTCTTTTAAGGTTAGGGCCTTTTGATATTTTTGTACTAAAATCAGAAGCGCGACTAAACGAAATTCATGAATAATGTCAGCTAAGAGCTCTTTAAGCTCCGGGTAGCTCAAATCTGTATACTGAGAGGCTATTTGTCGTTGGAGTGGCACTCGTAGGCCTAAAAACACATCACCAGCCCCATATTGACCGGGGTCAGTTTTAAAAAAACGTTGTAAAATCACAGCCTGCGACTTATCGGCGTTTTTTCTCAATTCTTTTTTTAATTGCTCTAGCCTGGACATGGTAATTTTTAGAATTAATAATGATAATTTTTATTATTCAAAATTGTCACCGCCCGATAAATTTGCTCTAAAATCACAACGCGCGCCAGTTCATGCGGAAAAGTTAGAGGTGATAAAGAAATTTGCGGATAACGACGATAAAGCTCGTCACTAAAACCTAAAGTTCCTCCTAAGACTAAAATTAAAGGCTGAGTTTTTTCCAGCCAAAGAGCAAAATCCGGAGAGTTAAACATTTTTCCCCGTTCCGCCAACAGATAAACCTGAGCCGAATTTTTTTTGACAGAACTTGATTCCAAATATTCTACAATTCTCTTGGCTTCTAACTCTTTAGATTGTATCTTATTATTTTCAGAAAATGGCGTAGCCGCTAATTCTTTTATTCGTAAACGCACATAAGGAGACAAGCGTTTACTATACTCCGCCAGAGCTTCCTGCCAATACTTTTCTTTAACCTTGCCAATAATCAACAGAGTAATATCCAACATATAATTTACAAATCTACTACTTCCCTGTCTCTAGCCAATCACTTATAACTTTTTTTAGCCCTTTAAATTGTCCGACAAAACTATGAGGGGCTTTTTTAATAATTTTTACTTGCGCTGACTGCTCGGCTAAAGCCTGACTAAACCAACTAGCAATTTCCGACATCGGTCGGTCACTATATTCATCCGCTTCGGCTAAGACTACTAAGACCGGTTTCTTATTCTTTAATAATACCAAGGGACGACGCCCGGAAGCATAAGTAAATATTTCCTCTTTCCCTTGCGGTGAATAAAGACTAAACCAACGTTGCGCGTCAATAACTGTTGGCCAAAAACCTGCCGGCATTAATTCATGTTTTTGACCATTCTTAAGCATCTGCTGAGCTTTATTTAAAGCTTTGTTATAAGATTTTCTATCATTATAAGCATAGGCATCGGCATAGTCACTCATCGGCGCCAAGAGAATAATCCCCTTAACCGGCGACTTAGGCCTCTTTGATGAATAATAGATGCTCTTCTGACAACCGGTAGAATGACCAATTAAATAAATATTTTTTGCTCCGGCCGCCTGAGCCGAGAGCACTGCCCCATCTATATCGTCAACACAGTCAGAAAATACTTCGTGCGCCATACCGGCTTTAAACCAATCATAGCCCGATGATTTTCTAGGATTAACTTTCTTCAACATGTTTATCGTGCCGTTACCCCGATTACTAAAAGTTAAAACTGCCGTATTTTTCTTATCAACCAAGGTCTCTAAAAATTCAATGCGCGAAAAAAGATTGCCCCCTAAACCATGCACAAAAACAAAAACATTTTTTGCTTTCTTATCTCCTAAAAATATAGAACGTAGCACCAACTTTTTAGGGGTAACAATATTAAAAATATCCATCTTAATATTTTTCATAAGCGCCAAATAATTTTATTACTGATATTACCAACCACCACTGGCCCCACCGCCGCCGGAAGACCCGCCGCCAAAACCACCAAAACCGCCGCCCGATCCGCCTCGCCCGCCGAAACCTCCCGGACCGCCTAAAAACCAAATACCACCGCCTTTTTTCAAGGGCTTAGGAGCCGGAAAAACCCTTGAGACTAAATAGTCAAAGATAAAACCACACACAGCCAAAACTGGTGTCAAAATAGAAACCAGAGAAGAAAAGAATATTAAAGAAACTATCAGGCCAATAACCGCACCCAAAACACCGCCCTCCCACCAGCTTTTACTTCTTGCCAAATATCTATATAAGGCCGATAAAAGATAAAGGGACATAATCATAATCCACACAATACTATCAAAACTCCAATTACCCAAACCACCCCCCGCGCTAGCGTCAGCACTATATTCACCTTGCGTGGCCAATATAATTTGGTTAGTAGCGGCGTCTATACCACTATAATAATCATTAGCCTGAAACGCGGGTCGTAAAGTTTTAGTAATAATCTGATTGGCGGTGGCGTCCGGTAAAGCCCCTTCCAGACCATAACCGGTTTCAATCCTCATTTTCTTATCATTAATAGCAATTAACAATAAAACTCCGTTGTCTTGCTTCTCCGTACCTATCTTCCAGTCCGCAAAAAGTTTATTGGCATAATTTTCAATACTGTCCCCTTCTAAACTACTAATAATAACCACCGCTACTTCATTAGTAGAACTGGCGGTAAATTGTGTTAATTTATTTTCCAAACTACTCTTCTGCTCAGAACTTAAAACACCGGCATAATCATTAACAAAAGCGACCGGTTGCCCCGGGTTATTATAGGCCCGGGCAGGCAAACCGGCCGTGAATAAGGCCAAAAATACAATTAAAACAATCCGACCTAACATCTTTTCTTAATTAATATTCAAATCAACGGCAGGAGCATTCTCTACTCCGGCAGCAACTTCAAAATAACTTTTTTCTGTATAGCCAAAGATGCCAGCTACCATATTCATAGGAATACGCTTAATCATCACATTATAAGACTTAACTTCATCGTTAAAACGACTACGCTCAACACTAATACGATTTTCCGTTCCTTCCAGTTGAGCCATTAAAGTTTGCACGGTATCTATAGATTTAAGCTCAGGATAATTTTCCATGATTGCGAGTAAACGCCCCAAGCCACTTTCTACTTGCGTCGCGGCCGCCGCTTTTTCGCTAACGGTCTGAGCGCCAGTATAATTAGAACGTGCTGCGGCTAACTCTTCAAATATCGTTTGCTCCTGACTCATAGCGCCTTTCACGGCGTTTACTAAATTGGGAATCAAATCAAAACGTCTTTGATACTGCGTTTCCACTTGCGCCCATTTGTTATCAACTGATTCACTGGCTGTGACTAAGCTGTTATAAGAGCTTAAAAACCACAAAGCAAGCAAAACCACCACCCCGACTATGATCCAAATTGTTTTTTTCATAAAAATAATTTTAATATTTAATATTTATTTTCTCAGTTATTATAACATAAAACTGACCATTAAAGCCAGTTTTATAATCATCAACTAATTATTAATTCAATCAACTAAGAAGTGCTATCGTTTTGCTCTAACTCTTTCATTTTCCGTTAAAAATTGCTTACGCAAACGAATATTCTGAGGAGTAATTTCCAAATATTCATCTTCGTTCATGATACTTAAAGCTCTTTCCAGGGTTAATTCCAAGGGGGGAATTAAAATAATAGCTTCATCCGTACCAGAAGCGCGCACATTAGATAATTGCTTACCCTTAATAGGATTAACCACTAAATCATTACCTTTGGCTGAGTTACCAATAACCATACCTTCATATACCGTGGTATTAGGAGAAATATATAGCTCACCTCTATCTTGTAAATTCCACAACGAGAAAGCTAAAGACTTACCGGTGACCATGGAAACCATAGATCCCAGTTTATTTTTTTCAATCGTACCGGCATAAGGTTTAAAACCTAGAAAATGAGCACAGAGAATTCCTTCGCCCCGAGTATCTACCACAAATTCATTGCGATAACCAAGCAGACCACGTGTCGGAATTTCAAACAATAAACGAGACTGACCATTATGCGTTTTTAAATCAGTCATTCGGCCCTTGCGCTTGGAAATTTTTTCAATTATTACTCCGGCCATAGCCTCGGGAATATCTACAGTAATTTCTTCAAAAGGCTCTAACTTCTGACCATTCTCTTCCTTAATAATGGCTTGCGGCTGGGAAACTTGCAGTTCATAATTTTCTCGACGTAAATTTTCCAAAAGAATGGCAATATGAAGTTCACCTCGGCCATAAACTCTGTAAAAATTCATGTCAGAAAAATCTATTTTTAATCCAACATTAACTTCCAATTCTTTCTCTAAGCGCTCTTTTATTTGACGATTAGTGACGAATTTCCCTTCCTTCCCGGCAAAGGGAGAATTATTCACCAAAAATCCCAAAGAAATTGTCGGTTCATCTATTTTAATAGCCGGTAAAGGTTCCTGATTAACGGCGGCGGCAATAGTCTCTCCGATATAAATATCAGGTAGACCGGCCACCATCACAATATCACCCGCTACCGCTTCTGTTACTTCCTTACGAGATACTCCAGAAAAAGTAAAAAGTTTATTAGTTTTACCGGAACGAGTATCACCTTTTAAATTTTCAATAAAAATATTTTGACCGGCCTTAATTTTTCCTTCATATATGCGACAAATAGCCAAACGACCCAAAAAATTATCGTAAGCGAGATTAAAAGGTTGGGCTAATAATTGTTTAGTCTCTAATTCTGGATTGGAAGCAACAGCCACATGTTCTAAGATTAAGTCTAAGAGCGGATCAAGATTAGTTGATTCATCCGTTAAATTCTTCTTGGCAATTCCCTGCTTAGAAATAGCATAGATAACAGGAAAATCAAGTTGCTCATCACTAGCACCCAAATCTAAAAATAACTCATAAACCATTTCTCCCACCTCTTCCGGGCGAGCGGCTGGTTTATCAATTTTATTAATTACCACAATTGGCTTAAGTCCGAGTTCTAGAGATTTTTTTAAGACGAATTTGGTTTGCGGCATCGGCCCTTCCTGAGCATCAACCAACAACAAGACGCAATCAATGGAACGCAAAATACGCTCTACTTCAGAACTAAAGTCAGCGTGACCGGGCGTATCCACAATATTAATTTTAGTATCACGATAAAAAACCGAGGTATTCTTAGAATAAATTGTAATGCCCCGTTCTTTTTCCAGGTCATTACTATCCATGCTAATATCACTATCAGTCATGCCGGTCTGACGCATTAAAGCATCGGTTAAAGTTGTTTTACCATGATCAACGTGAGCGATAATGGCGATATTCCGAATTTCCATAAGATAAAAATAAAGATAAAAATGAATCCGACAAAATGCCAGAAATAAAAAAATTACGTATCCGACGTAATTTTTCATTAAGTCCTTATCATATTAATCATTTTTTTAAAAATAGTCAAGACGTTGCCCTTATTTACTCCTTTTTCCTCTTAACTGCCCGCAAGCTGCGTCAATATCGGAACCAAAACTTAAACGCACGGTAGCCGCCACACCATTATCATCCAGAACTTGTTTAAAATCATCTATCCGTTCCCTGTCTGAAGACTGAAATTTACCACCGGCTTCATTATAAGGAATAAGATTAACTAAATATAAAGGCTGAGACATTAAATTTGCTAATTCATAAGCATCTTCTTCGCTGTCATTCACGCCTTTTATCATTAAATACTCAAACATCACGCGACGACCAGTCTTAGTAATATAATTATCAACCGCTTTAAAAATATCTTTCAGGCTATATTTATTAGCCACTGGCATAATCTGACGACGCTTATCATCAGTGGTGGCATGTAAGGAAATAGCCAAATTAATTTGTATCTTCTCGCCCGCCAAACGTTTAATACCTTCAGTAATACCAGCCGTAGAAACCGACATTCGTCGTGCTCCAATATTTAAAGTTTCCGGATTGTTTAAGGATTTAACCGCCTTGATAAACTCTGCATAATTTAAAAACGGCTCACCCATGCCCATGAAAACAATATTATCTATTTTTTCTGTCTTATCGACCAAACCCTTAGCTTCCAACTTTAAATAACGCGCCCAAAAAAGTACTTGCATTACTATCTCTTCTGCTTTTAAATTACGACGAAAACCGGCTTGTCCGGTAGCGCAAAATGAACAACGCAAAGGACAACCGGCCTGAGAAGAAACACAAACGGTATTGCGTCCTATTTTTTCAGCAGTAGAACGAACCGAAGCCGAGCTTTTCCCTTTTTGACGAATTAAAACAGTTTCAATTTCTTGGCCATCCTCTAAAGTTATTATGGCTTTATCACTAGAATTTCCCGAGGAACTTTGCAAAATTTCCGCGTCAATTTCTAAGGGACATTCTTCTTGTAATCTGTCCCGTAAAGTTTTAGGCAAATTAGAAGCTTCATCCCAATTAGAAATATAATCTTGCCAAAGAAATTTATTAACCTGAGCGTAACGATATTTAGGTTCGTTGGCCAGGACTTTTGATAAATTAGATAAATTCATATTATTTCTTTTTTAAGACTATCTTAATTATCTCCGCCCGCGCCGAGGTACGCATCGGCGGACCCCAAGTTCCGGCGCCACCATTAACAATTAAATTAAAATTTCCCTCTTGGAAAAACCCGTAACCATAACCATGGTGCGCCCACTTAGTTAAAAAGTTATAGGGAAACATTTGCCCGTCATGAGTATGGCCGGATAATTGTAGATCAATTCCCACCTTTTTAGCAAGCGGGATATTACGCGGAGCGTGAAAAAGCAGAATGCTAGCCCGACCGGCACTATAACCAGTTTGTTTTAAGATTGCCTCCTCTAAATCAAAATCATTATCAAAAGAATAATTAATGCCAATAATTTGCAAATTATCAACCACGACCATCTTATTATCTAAAATTGTTACCGGGTTATCCGCTAATAATTCTTTAACGCGGTTAAAACCGAGATATAAATCATGATTACCATAACTATAGTATATACCGCGTGGTGCTATAAGTTGTTTAAAAGGATGATTTAACCAAGAAAACTCAGCCTCCATGCCGTCAAATAAATCTCCGGTAATAAAAACTGCCTCTGGCTTTAAAGCATTGGTTTGATTAATTAAACGAGCAAAAAACTTTTGACGATAAACAGCCCCCAAATGAACATCGGAAATTTGTACCACAACCTTGTCCCACCAGGCTTCCGGTAAATCTTTAATGAATACTTCATGCTCACGCACTGTCGGTACTAAAGCGTTATAAATTCCGAAGATTGATAAGGCTAAAGCACCGCCAAAAAATATAATATTTAATAACCAAGGCGCCGCATAAAAATTAAAATATGGACCGACAACCTTAAGAACAATCACGACAAAAATAGACAAGCAGAGGTTGGCAAATAAACCCAACCAAAAAACAGACATAACATAGTAAGAACGAAGAAACCAATTATCTCGTCTGTGAATTAAATAAGCAGAGGCAAAAATACTAAAAAAAAGTACAGTCATCACAATTCCGAGCGCTAATTGACCACCGGCGGAAGTAATGTAAAAAAATCTTAAACTGACATACCATAGTAAGGCATGCCCGAATAAAAAACTAAGCAGAATAAAGGCGAACGAGATAAGCTGCATCATATAAAACCGGAACTTAAAAAAACAATTAACTTATTAAATCTGACTTGTAAATATAATTCTCGGAACGATTCATCACTTTCCTTAAAATCTTTACCGCCGCCACCGGATAGTCGCCCACCGCCGTTTCGTCCGAAAGCATAACCATATCAGCGCCGTCAAAAACGGCGTTAGAAATATCCGACACCTCCGCTCGCGTCGGATGAGGATTTTTAATCATAGAAGTCATGACCTGGGTAGCAATAATCGCCGGTTTACCCTGCCAATGAGCATGACGAACTAAATTTTTCTGGATAATCGGCAAATCTTCAATCGGCACTTCAATACCCAGGTCACCACGCGCTACCATAATAATATCAGACGCCTCAATAATCTTATCAATATTTTTTAACGCCAAGGCTCTTTCTATTTTAGAAACTATTTTTACCTTGCTCTTCGCTCCCAATAAATTACGCAAATGAATAACATCATCATCATTCTGCACAAAGGATAAGGCCACATAATCCATCCCCTCCCGTAAGCCAAATTTAACATCTTTAATATCTTTAGGAGTTAAACCACCCTTCTTGATATGTGTATAAGGGACATTAATACCTTTGCGGGATAGTAAACGTCCACCAATTACAACCTGAGCGGTAATAATTTTATTTTTTACTTCTTTAACTAATAATTCTATCATCCCGTTGCCAAAAAATAGGGGGTGGTCTTTTTCAATGTCTAAATATAAATCCGCATTATCAATGGGAATAACACCACCAGGCTGATAAGCTTTACGAGAATAAGAAAATTGATACACTTCTTTTTCCTTAAATAACAGTCCTTCTGTTGGTAAAACTCCAACTCTAATACGCGGCCCCTGCAAATCTAACATTAAAGCAACGTGTCGCTCATGATGATGTCTATTAAAACTCTTAATTACTTTCGTAATTTTTTTATACTGATCGTAAGTGGCATGCGAAAAATTTACTCTCACTACATCCACTCCCGCTTCTAAAATAGCGAGTAACTGCTCCGGTGCCTCCGTTTTCGGTCCTATTGTAGCAATAATCTTAGTTGTCATAAGTAAATAAATTCAAAATTATTTATTAATTATAAAGGAAAAACTGGCTTTAGACAAGATTTAGAAAAAATAAGCTTAAATACTAATAATACTGATATTGACGCATCATAAAATTTATGAGACGATTAATTTAATTCAACGAACTAATTAATAGTACATTTCACAATATCCATAACCTATAGGAGGAAATATGGAAAAAGATATTTATATAGTTGTTCATGGCGAAGTTCAATCACTTAAGATGGATCCCATCTTAAGCCAGAACGGAATTATGAATCTGGAAGCAATGCCAAAAACATTACTACCCGAAGTTCCCTCAAATGTAATATCGGGTATTGGAACCCGTTATGGAGAAACGGCGGAGTTGCTTGATCTGGATATTACCGCTTACAATCCACTATGCGGTACAATATTTTACTTAGAGTCCATTTCCCCTGATTCAATATATAGCTTAGAATACGAAGGAAAAAAGTTAATGGTTCCAAGAACAGAGGCATTCCTACAATCTCTACCAAATGAGACCGTACTAATAGCAGACAAAATATTTCTGCTAGGAATACTAGAAATAAAGCCAGAAAATATTAAAGATGGTAACGTTTTTAAAATCACTTTATCATCTCTATCATCAGCCCTCTTTGGTGTTGAAAATACTCAATATGATATCTCGAATGTAGAGCTAATTTTCAGTCCAATAACAACGACAGCACCATGGTAACGTTTTCACAAAGCTGTTTTCTTATCCCAAGAAAGCAGCTTTTTTAATACTATTTTTTAGTACCACGTAAACTGGCCAGCAACTTCTGATAAAATTCCAAATTATTTAAACTGGCTAACTTATGACCCAAGGGTTCCCTCATCCGGAACAGATGATGTAAATAAGCCCGCGAATGTTTTTTTAACTCCGTTAAGCGACTCCCTTGATTAATAGCCAAAAAATCTTTAGCAAAACGAGAGTTATTAATATTAACATGGCTATAATTTAATTTCTGACCGCTAATTAAAGCTTTATCAGAAACAAATAATTTACCGTGCCGACCTTCACGTGTCGGAATAACACAGTCAAACATATCCCAGCCCATCTGAGCGCAACGAAAAATATCTTCCGGCGTACCAATACCTAAAGCAAAGCGTAAGGCGTTAACAGGAATAAAATTTGCCGTGCGACTTAGAGCCTCTTCTAAAAAATTACCGTCTTTATCTACCGGTCGCGCCCCAAAACCGTAACCGTCAAAACCAATAGCGACTAATTCCTTAGTGCAACGCTCACGTAAATCTATTTCCGCGCCACCCTGAATAACCGCGAATAAAAGTGGTCGCTGACGACCGGATAACTTTCTTTTTTTTATTTGTTTATTATATTCTTGCTTGCAGCGCTTAGCCCAAGCAATAGTTCTGTCTACCGCTTTTTCCAAATCAGGACGAGAAAAATCGTTCGGGGGACAATCATCCAAACAAACCATCATATCCACGCCTAAATCAAACTGAATTTGAATAGATTTCTCCGGGCTTAATTCGTGACGAGAACCGTCTAACGGTGACTTAAACACAACCTTATCATCGCCAATCTTCCCCATTTTTTTATTCTTGTGAATCAAGGAAAAAACCTGAAAACCACCGGAATCCGACAATAAGGGGCCGGACCAATTCATAAACTTATGGACCCCACCAGCCCGCTTAATGACTGCTAAACCGGGTTGTAAATATAAATGAAAAGTATTAACCACTAAAGCTTCGGTGCCGGTGCGTGTTACCGCCTCATTGTCCGTTAACTTCACAAAGCCCCTAGTAGCATCCGGCATGAAAAAAGGCGTAGCTAATGAACCGGACTTTATTTTTAATAAGCCGTGCCTAAGTCCCGCCTTGCTGGTTTTAATAACTTTAAACATAAATAATTTATCTGAATGTCGCCGATAATTCTAACCGATAACTTCTTAACGAACTACGCCTGAGTTACTTAAGTTAGCAATATCATCGTCTTCCAACTTTGTGGTTTTAGAAGTAATTTTTTTAGTAATAGTTCCCTTCGTTTCCGTATCCAAAGCGCTCACAATAGAGCCAGGTGATAATATCAGAATCTTATTACGATCGTTATCGCTTGGTATAATACTAATACCGAATTCGGCATCAACTCGGTAAACTGAAACCGGCAAACGACCAATTTCCCAAATTACCTGACGACTAGCTTCATCATAATATAAACTACCGACATTAGTCATATTATTGTTATTCCAAGATACATAGGATGGCAACGTAAAGACCACGCGCGTCTCGCTTAACTCATGCAAATTATTTTTCACGGTCCAGTAGACTTTAAAACTGGTCTGCACGCCAACTTCCGGCGGCAAAGGACCGGAGCCAACCGGAATATTATCGCTATTAAAATAACGAATTTCTTCCTGCAAAGACAAGTCACTATTTAAACGACTAGTCACAGTATTACTGATATTATCATGGCTCTTAGCGACCTGATTATTAATACCATATTGTCCGTAAGAAACAAGCGTTAAATCCTTAGCAATGTCACTATCTTGAAAAGAGCGTAACTTCAAACTGAAGTCAATTGCCCCTTCCGCTCCAGGCTTAATCTCCGCTAAGGCCGGAATTTCATTTTTAGTCCAAATAATACTATTACTCTGCACATCGCCTTTATTAACATCCGCTAAAGACTCCCAATTTAACATCTCTCCCTTCAACACAGCCATAATCACCACATCTTTAAAAGTATTTATACCATGGTTAACATAAGTTAAAGAATAATTTAAGGACTGCCCGGAATTTAAATCACCGTCATTTTTAGAATCATTCAGTAACATGGTTAGATTCAAATCACTATTCACTAACTCTGGCTTTAAACTTTTTTCCCAAAAAGTATAAGATTGACCATCTTCTAGTTTCTTTTCCAAACGAACTTTAATTTCCAAATTATCAGCTTTTTGCTTAACCCGATAAGTTAAAGGAATTTCTTGGCGGCCCATTTCTTGACTTAAACCGCTCACCTGCCAACTAGCGCCACCAATCTTAGTAACCGTTAATTTTTTAGTGGAAGTAGCTGAGGCGTCGACACTTGTATCGGACGTTACTACGGACGCACTGGCGTCAGCAGGCACAGAAAAACTGATATTAAAATCACCCAAACGATTATCTTCAATATTATAGATAACTAAACCCATGTCATTATCTTGATTGATAAAGGCCGTCGCGGAATAATTTAAATCAACCTGAAAACCCGGACCACTTAAGATTGTGGAAGCGGATGATTCTTTTTTGAATTCGCTAGTCAAACCACTGGGTAAATAACTTAAACGAGAAAAAATTACCGCTACCGAATCAGGTGGCGCAATCAAACGACCGGTAACAGTCAAGGTAGCACTGGCACCAGGCGCCATATCTGACAAATTCCAACCATAATTACCGCTAGTGGCCGCTGGAGAGGCAGAAGTTATAATAAAACTATCAGGATACTGTAATTCCAAGTGTACCTGAGACAAAGAATACTTCGTCGGATTATAATAAGTAATTTCATAAGAAAACTCTTCTCCGGCTAAAATTTTATCTGGGGCCTTCACTTGAAGTTCTAAGCCGTTAACATTGTTAGTACCACTCCAACCGTACCAATATAATAAATATCCCGCACCAACTACAATCAATAACAGAACCAGGCGACGCAATAAGCGACCAAAAAATCCGAGACGTTTTTTAACATTCATTTTTTGAACATTAATTTTTGCACCATTCTTACCGCTATAAATCTCTGCCAAATTAGAATCAACCTCTTGTTCATGTACTTCCCTTTTCATAACTCGTTCAAAAACCGCCACCTCCGTCTCACTAGGCACCGGTCTTTCCACGAATGAAGATAAACTAGAGTCAACAGCGCGACCGACGCGCAAGACTCTTTTGATTTTTTTTATTTTAGACATATATTTATATTAACGGCTTTGATTTTTTTGTACTAAAATTGACCAATAGCGATCTCGTGATAACGAACTATTAACATCCCAACCCGTAGCGGAACCACTTAGATCCATCGGGTAACGCCAAAATATCGTATCCGCCTCGGGTAAAATTAAACGACTAGAAAAATTATCGGCAGATGCGCCCGGTTGTTTTTGGACCAAAAGCGAATAAGGAAATAATTTAACAGCCTTGGGATTCAGCCAAGAATTAAGACGTTTTAACCAACTATCAGAGCTAATTGAGTCAAAAAAATTAAAAGGTAGGCGATAAGTTATACTAACCGTCGCCGTTTCTCCCGGATCTAACATTAACCAGTTAGCAAAAACCGTCTTATTATTTTCTTGATATATTTTAGTGCCGCTACTAACATCAACTTTAGCCGCATTTTCTGCCACTAGGCGCGGACTCAGTGACATGCCGGTGTCAGGACGATTTTGTAAATATTTAGCATCCGGAACACGCCAGCCGGAACTTGATAAAAGTTCACTGCCAGCCGGAACATAAACACGCAACCAATCAACATTGCGCACTCCGGTTAAAACAGTACCCTTAACACCAGGATGCCGACGCGTAATTTTTACAGTATTAATAATAGTGCCATCCGCCGCTACCTCGCTTAAAAGCTCTACGTCCTCTTGTATTAAACGATCAGTTTTTTGGCCGGCAATATTAGTATTAACAACCAATAAGTAATCTTTGTCAGTATTAGCCACCACCCCGGCCCAATTACGATCACTGGCCGCCGACTGCAAAACCGGATCATTAAAATACATCAAAATCTGTTTACCGGCCAAATTATTATCAAGCAATGCAATAATATTCACTAAATTATCCGGTGTTAATTTCTGGGGCAGAATTTCTAAAATTTTAACTAATAAATCGCCAATGATTTTTTTTGGTTTATTATCGGGGTTAACATCTAAATTTTGTTGCAAAGGCAAATCAGTCATGACTACAGCCGAGCTGGTTGGCAAACCGGCCACCGCCACCGGATTTTCTATGACTAAATTAGACTGTTCGGTGATCATCTGTACGGTTTGCCAAAAATTATCAGAGTCAATAGTTAGGCCATACTCCAAGTTTAAATCAATCGGTCCGGTTATTTTTAACAAATCTTCAATAACAGTCGGGGTCACACTAATAACACCATCCACACTCGGACCATCACTCTTACTATAAAACCACATTAAATTCTGCGCCGTAGTGGGCCAGTCTGGCCACCAATTAGCATCCCAAAAATGCCAGAGTGTATTGACTAACCAAAGAGGCTCCGGAGCCGCTACACGCACTTTCAAGCCTCCCTCCGTATCATAAGCTCCACCACCCGGCACTTCTAAATTACGTATTTTTCCGTCTCGCAAATCAATTAAAGCATAACTACCCAGAAAACCACCACTCGCCCGTAATTCAGCATTATTTTGAAAAACTACCAGATAACGCTTATCGCTACTTAGACCCAGCACTTCTTTTAATTTTTGTGCCGTTAAAACCAAACCCGATAAATTATCCGACAAAGCAGTGCTTTGATTTTTTAAAGTTAAAAATTTATTGTGATAAGCCTTCGGCAAATTATTCAAATTAATATCATCCAAACATTTTTTTAAAGATGTGGCATCGGCACCCGCTTGCTGCCCATACACTAAAAAATTATCCAAAGAACCAGAAAAATCTTCCTGCTGACCATTGAACAAACTGTCGGCAGCCAGAACTAAATTACTTCCCAAAGACGAAGCGAGTGTACCGGCTTGCAAAAATTTCTTGCTTTCGGCCGCTAATTTAAATTTAGGATTATCGGATAAAGTGGCTAAAGATAAAATAGAACTGTTTATTGCGCTTAAATCCTCTTGCGCCGCTAAAAAATTGGCACCAGCGGCTTGAAATTCTGAATCGGCATTTTTAAAATTACGCTGCGAAGCCGAGTTAGCGGCCGTCAACAAATTATTTAGTGCTAACTCCGAACGATTACTAATCTTAGCCGCCAATGTAGATAAATTTCCCAAAGGCCAATAGAGCGCCAATTGAAAAGGTAAAATAATACACAATAAAATTAAAACAAAAGCCCAAACAGAAGACTTATAAAACTTATTTGTCCGGGAATTATTGGCATGAACAACCCGAGCACTAAACAAATTTTCTTGACCGCGAACAAAACCAAGCCAGGGATGTTTGCGGCGACGAGGTGATTTTATTTTCTTGGAAAAAATTCCTGAGAGACTAAACCAGCTAAATTTATTAACCTTTTTCTTAGCTTTAGCACGAGGCAACAAATTTTGGGCTGTCATTAAAAGTTGTTTAGGGGGTCGTATTGATACTTTAAAAACGCCAGTCGACTTCTTAAAAAAATTTTTAACAATATAGGCCAGCTTAAGCTGAACCAATTTTAAATCTGGTCGCCACATTTTTTGCCGAGATTTAATATCTTTAACAATTACTTTTTCTTGTCGCCTTAAATCCACGACAAAATTAGAGAAACGCTCTCGTTCCGCTTCCACTAATCCAAATTTTTCATTCTTTATATTAGACATTTTTTTTCAAAATTTCTTGATATACCTGAAGTGTTTCATTGGCACATTGCCACCAATTATATTTTTTTACTTGCTCACGTCCTTTAGCAATTAAATTATCTCGCTGTTCTGGATTATCCAAAACTAAACGAACTTTAGCAATCATGTCAGCTTGATCATCAGGATTAAAATACAGGGCGGCCGAGCCTAGAACTTCCGGTAAAGAAGCTCGGTCGGAGCTAACTACGGGACAGCTTCTAGCCATAGCCTCTAAGGGCGGCAGACCAAAACCTTCATACCAAGAAGGAAAGATATAAAGACTCGCTTCCACATATAAAATTTCTAATTTCGCATCAGGCACATAGCCCGGAAAAATAACGGCACAATTACGATTTCCTTGCTGCCAAAGGTTCAGAGCCGCCGCCGTTTGACGCAATCGTTCATAAAAATAATCCATTTTACCAACCATAACTAAATGTAATTCCGGCCGTTCTAAATGCAAAACACTAAACATTTTTAGTAAGGCCTCCAAATTCTTATGGGGATAAGCATTGCCGACATACAACAAGAACTGTCGCGGAATATTATATTGAGTCAAGATTTCTTCGCTATCTAATTTAGCGACAAATAAGGAGTCACGACCTTTAGCAAGATTAGCCGCTCCTTCGTAAGTAACAATTATTTTTTGTGGTTTAATGCCAAATTTTTTAATAATGTCCGTCTTAGTAAATTCCGACACCGTAATTATTTTTTGAGCGCGAAGTAAGGCAATAAAAATCACTAGACGATAAGCAAAATTCTTTAAATAATAAAAAAGATAATTACGAGTCGTAGCGCGCACGGTCGGGAAATGAGTTAAAATTAAATCATGTACCGTTAAAACAAATTTAACCGGAGTAAAAAGTGGCACATTAAAATGAAGAAAATGCACCAAGTCCAAATTAGCACGCCAAAGACGATAGGGCATCACAATCTGCTCTGACCAAGAATACCAAGCACATGATAATTTAACTTTAGTGACTTGCGGACTATCAATTATGAATTCATCAAAATTATCCGGACTAAGGAATATAATATAATGAAAAGGGGCACCTTGCTCCTCTCCAATAATCTTTATAATATTATCTACCACCTCTTGCGTATAACGACCCAAACCCTTGCCGGCTGGACCGTAGAAGCGGGCATCAATTCCAATCCGCATAATTTATATAAAAGGCAAATTAGCCGGCGGCGCGCTTTGGGGAGTATCTAAATTCTCCGCAAATGTTTCTTCCGGTCTTAATATTTCTTCTAGATCTTTATTATGACTAGACTTATCCTCTGTCACGTCATGGTTATTATTCTTCCCAAAAATATCCGACGACTGTTCAATATTAAACTCGGCTAAAGGTAAAGCGGCTGGTGCATCGGCTTTACGTCCCGGCGCTTTTTGCATCATCGCCGCCTTAACGTTAGCTTCCACCGGGAAATGCCACATTGTTGCTAGTTCCTCCACATTATATAAACCAGGGAGACGACCGCGACCATCAGAACGCAGTTTATAAGCTTGAAAAATTTTACGTTTTTTTGATTCAACGCGTTGATTAGTAAAAAAGTATTGTGCTTTAGTCATGGTAAAGTCTAAATCTGGCTTCATGTTATTAAGATCTAGAGAAGCAAACTGTTTCATATAACCCACCATACCATTAGCCACCTTCGCATTATTTTTTACTTCCCTCTTCGCGATATAAACCATTCTAAATTTAGCTTCAAAACCAATTTTAGAAGCTTTTATCTGTATTCCTTCCACCTTTCTTTTCTCATCCGGAGTTAAATCCATCATAGTCTTGGGTTTATCCTCCTTCTTATCCTTGGCCTCAATATCACCCCAAATAGAATAAACCACTTCACTTAGTTCTCCCATCCACTCCACAATTTTAGAGCCCAAGCCTGCCTTATACTTGACTTTACGACCAAAAATTTTATTAATTTCTTTTTCCGATTCTTTTACCCAGTCAAAACCGGTAGGGATAAGAATAGTCTGAAACCAAAAATATTCACCTTGACGCAAAGAACCGCAAAGGTCCATTAAACTGGCCATAGGATCTTTAAACTGCGTCTCGCTCGGCCCCATGGTATGCTCAAATTCTTGATAACATTTTATAGGATAAACCGATGATTCTTTTTGATGAAATTCGGTACCCCAAATATCATATTCTTCATCCGGTAAATTTTCTGGCAGATTCTCAATATAATCATCAACCTCAGAGATTTCCGCGTCCGGATACTGAGAATAGACCGAGGACTCCACTAAATTACGAAATTCTACCGGCGTCCAAATCAAAAACTGAGTATAACCTTCCAAGCTCACAATCTCGCAACTAAAAGCCTTTTGATATTTGCCTTCAAACCATTTTTCAAAAAAATTGACACTACCGTGCGCTCCGGACAAATAAGTAAACATATTCTCTACCGCCTTAGGGGACTGCTCATTACCACGCGGAATATCAATCGCTAACAGCACGCTTTTATGAGTATTATTCCATTGATTACGTAACCAAAAAAGATAAACGTCTCTAACGCCAATTAAAAATATGGCAGCCAAAATTAACCAGCCGATGTTATAAAAAAAGACCCAAAACATCTCATCGGCTGGTAAGGCAAAAAATTGATTAAAGACGGCAGTATTAATAACAATATCCATATAAAATATAAGTCTATTTTAACACAAAAAACCGAAAAAATAAAATCCGACGCGCTTAACGTCGGATTTCTGATAATTTTATTTTAAGTGGGACTAAAATCTCACATTAACACTAATATTTTACTTGGCCCATTCCTTTAAACCGTAGGTACCGCGACCAACTAAATTATAACGCTCATCCAAAATCAATTCATTATGAACCGTAGCAGCATTAGCCTCTTTGCGATCAAATTTCATTTCATTAATTTTTTTGGCAATATCGGTAAAGTGAAGCGGTTCGCCCGAATGTTTAAGGATTAAGTAGATTTTATCATTAACGGTTTTAGGTTTTACTTCCCCCCAATGAGACATCCCCCATTCACCATATTTATTTTGTTCTAAGGTTTTAATAGCCTGAATCAAAGAATAAAGGGTTTTATTGCCATTAATTATTTCCGCTTTATCAGCAAATAATTGGCTTTTAAAAATTGAACTGATATCAGCCAAAGAATCAGCGGCCATCTTAGGTGTATTTTTTAAATAAGAACCTAGCTGTTTTAACATTAATAAAATTTCATCGGTAGAGAGGGTCTTACTAGTACTCTGTAGCTTCTTTAATAAATCTGAAGCTAACTCCTCCAAGTGACTGACATCACCATTCTTTTTCTTCACGGAAGAACTAAAATTCTCAGAGTCTTCTACTAACTCTAAATGATCATCTAATAATTTAGAAATCAAGAAATCAAAATGGTTACGATAAATTTTACGACGAGTCTCATAGTCGGGATGATTATGGTCCAACGAACTATTAATTTCTAAACAAATGACAGTTAAAATATCTAAAAGATAATTGCGACCCATCAAACCACCATGATCCGCTAATAGACCATGTACCACGTCTTTTAAGGTCTGTACTGAGCTCTCTAGTTTATCCAATTTTTTTATTTTTTTAATGCTAGCTGATTCAATCTGACGAACTCTTTCTCTGGTTAACTGATGCAAATTACCAATTTTTTCCAGAGTTTCTCCCTTGTCGCCTTTAAGTCCAAAACGACGAGTCAGAATATCTTTCTCTCTATCCAAAAGATCCACAAACAAGGATTCCACAATCGTAATGGCATCTAAACGAGCCAATTCTTCTGATTTTCGTTCCTTAATTATATCTTCTAATGTATTATCCATATTAACTTGAAATAAACCCTAGACTTAGCCATTGAGTAATTTTTTGACTAATAAATTTAACAAACGAGAGAAAAATATACTTCTTCTTCCCTCGTTAATCTTGAATATTTTAGATATTAAAAACAAAATTTAAGACATCCTCAACTTATCACATTATTTTATATTAGTCAACACTTTACGATAGTTTTACGATAGCGAAAAATATAAATATATTCTTTTAAGAGAAACTGCTCTAATATTAAAGAAAAAATAAAAAGCAAGCCTATACGAAAGGCAATAAAGACCCTGTTGACAATGTTTTCATTTTTCCAGTTTTTAATAAACAAATAGTGTTGATTACGAAAAGACCAAACTCTAATTTGTCGACTTTTGTTTCGACGATTAGACATAAAGGTGCCTAAACCAAGTTTAGCTGAAGACGCGGTGCGGTCATGATAAATAATAGAGTCAGAAACTGTCATTGACTGATAACCGGCCTTAGTCAGGCGATAAGCCAAGTCGCAATCTTCTTTATACATAAAAAAATTCTCATCAAAATATTGCCGTTCCCTCTCTACTCCAGGGCTCATTGCTTCTAAGCCATTAGGAACAAAAGAAATATCCGACAAAGCCTTAGTACGAAATAATCCGGCCGCCCCGCTTGGTCCCAGAATCGTTAATTTTTTTAAACTGCCCCGAGTCGCGTCTACAAACTGCTCTACATTTTCACCTTGCCCTAAATCAAAAAATTGTAAACCCGGCTTTATAGCTATTCCCAAGGTATCTATAATATCAGTTTTTTTCTTTCCCCCCGCAAAGTCCCAACGCAAAATTGTCGGCGCCGTAGCAGCTAATCCAGAATCATTTTCTAAAGACGCCAAAAGACTAGAGATAGAATCCGGCTCTAAAAGCGTATCGGGATTAATAACTAAAAAATATTCCGCCTCGGTAGTTAAGGCAGAACGAATTAAAATATTATAAGCGCGACTAAAACCTAAATTTTTTTCCTGCGTTAAATACTGGATAGGACTATGCGGACTAAAACCCAGTTCCCCGCGATTAAAACTTTCAATAATTTGCTGATTTTGCTTGTCGCCCGATTCGCTATTATCAAAGACAGTAATTTGATGCTGAGAAGGCGACAAAAAATTTAAAGCCAACTCTAAACTAGCTAAAAAATCCGGCAAATAACGGGCGGTTAATTTCGAATAAGTTAAAAAACCAATAGCTAACTTCATATTTAAATAACCATCTTGGGCGCTATCTTTTCTTTAGCCAGTGTCTGCGCCTTGAATAAACTGTCAAATGTCCCCGCATCCAACCATTCGCCCTTAACTAGCGCCACTGATAACTCATCTTTCTCTAAATACCAATTATTAACATCGGTAATTTCTAGTTCACCACGCGCACTTGGTTTCATATTTTTCACAATATCTTTAACGCGTTTATCATAAACATACAAACCTGTTACAGCATAATCACTCAAATATTCTTGCGGTTTTTCTACAATCTTTTCTGCCTTTAGCTTATCATCAAACTTCACGACACCAAAACGTTCCGGATCTGAGACTTGCTTAGCAAAAATCTTAGCGCCGCCTTTAAAGCTCTTAATTTCTTCGGCAAAATAATCCTCAAAGATATTATCACCTAAAATCATAGCGACATCATCATTATCAATAAAGTGTTCCCCGATAAGAAAAGCCTGGGCAATGCCCTCGGGATGATCTTGAATTTCATAAGTAAAAGTAACCCCAAACTCCTTCCCGGAACCGAGCAAATTAAGGTAATCACCCGCCCTTTCCGGCGCTACGATAATCAAAATTTCCTTGATACCGGCCTGGATCAAAGTATTTAAGGGATAATAAATCATCGGCCGATGATAAACCGATAATAATTGTTTGCTGGTAATTTTTGTTAAGGGGCGCAAACGAGTGCCTGAGCCACCTGATAAAATTATTCCTTTCATATAAATTGCTAAGCCACTGGAATGCAGCTGGTATTAATAAATGATTATTTATTTTCTCAAATATTCTTGCAAGGCCTCTTCCCATGATCGCATTTTTTTGACTTTAGTATTTTTTAAAATAGAAAATTTGGGACGACGGGCCGCTCGCAAGAGATTTTCACTACGCACAGCTCTAATCGGGGCAGTAATTTTTTTTAAACGAAAGAGTTCTTTCACAGCGTCATACCAAGTTACCGGGCCCTGATTAACCAAATGATAAACACCATAGGGTTTTTCTAGTTCCCATAATTGTCGTGTAGCTAGGGATAAATCCGGAGTATAGGTAAAGCAACTTAGCTCCTCATTAACAACCGTAAGCTCTTTTTTATTCTGAACCAAATCAAGCATGATGTCAAAAAAACTGGGCTTAGCTTGCGGACTGGAACCACGCGGTCCAAACAGCTTAGAGGTTCTAATTAAATAATATTTTAAACCTGACTCAACGCGACGTAAGATCTCTTGTTCGCCCTGGAACTTACTTTCTCCGTATTTATTAACCGGATTAGGCGTGTCCTCTTCCGTGAAGAATGTTTTATCCTCTGTTCCGGAAAAGACATAATCCGTAGAATAATGAATGAGGACAGCTTTCTGTTCAACGGCAATATCAGCCAATAAACCAGGGAAATAGGCATTTAATTTCATGGCTAACTCATACTCTTCCTTGTTTTCGCATTGATCAACGGCATTATAAGCGGCGGCATTAATAATAATATTTGGCGCTATTTCCCGTACCTTGCTAATTAAAACCTTAAAGTCTAAAAAATCTAAATCTTCCCTGTCTAAAGACACGACTTCATAATTCCCCGTTAACGATTTAGTTAATTGGGTGCCAAGATTACCTTGACCGCCGAGAATAAGAATTATCATATAATATTAGTATAGCAAATTTTAGAAATAAAAAAGAATATTATAAAAAGACTGCCAAAAAACAGTCTTTTTTATTGAAATAAACTATTAATAATTTAGATCTTATTTATCTGCCCACTCCACCCCTTGACGAACTAAAAGCTCTTCCGCTCGTTCCGGTTCGGCCATAATCTCCTTCACTACTTTTTCTAAACGAACCCCCTGTGAGCCCTTAACTAATATAACATCACCAGCTTTTATCCTGTTCTGTAAAAATTGGCCGGCTTCAGCCGCTTTATCAAAATAAAAAATATAATCATCGGCTAAACCAGCCTCGGTAGCACCACGAATAATATCGCGAGAACGTTCCCCGACAGCAATCAAATGACTAACACCATTTTTAACAATTGCTTCACCTAAGCGACGATGCCCTTCTTCAGTATAAGAACCAATCTCCAACATATCACCCAAAACGGCATATTTAGTAGCGTTATCCTCCACTTGAATTTTCCCTAAAATTTTTACAGCCGCTATGGCTGACTCCGGCGAAGAGTTATAAGTGTCATCAATAATAAAACTATGTTTCACGCCAGCGAGAATATTCATGCGCCCCTTAGGCAAATAGAAATTACGTAAGGCATTAGCAACGTCAACCAAGTTCATATCAAAATAAATAGCCACGGCAGCCGCAGCTAAAGCCGCATAAATAGAAGTCTCAGATAAAACATGATCCATAAAGACCGGCACGATAGATCCACGATAATTCATCTTAAAATTAATTCCGGCTAACTCGTAATTCCCTTTATTAAAATTATAAACTATATCTTGGGCTCTTAAATCCGCCCCCTCTTGCAGGCCATAAGTCAAAACCTTAGCCTGACTAGCCGAAACCATGCTTCGACTTAATTCATTATCATAATTCAAAATCGCTAAGCCTTGACTATTCACACTCTCAATTAAAATTTGCTTCTCTTTTTTAATATTCGCCACCGCACCAAAATATTCCAAATGCGAATAGCTAACACCCGTCACCAGACCCACGGTAGGCGAAACAATAGAAGTAAGATAAATCATATCGCCGGGACGATCTACTCCCATTTCTAAAATTAAGACCTGCGGATAATTTTTATCCTTAATTAAAATCAAAAACAAGGCCCGCCAAAAAATTAAAAACCAAACCCATAAATTACGTCCTGCCGAAGTAGCGCCAATGATCGTTAAAGGTAAACCAATTTCATTATTATAATTCTTTTGGCTCATTCTTACCGAATGCGAATCTTCTAGCACTTTATAGATCGCTTCCTTAGCACTAGTTTTACCTAAAGAACCGGTTACACCAATAATAGTCGGGTGATATCTTTTAAGTATCAAACGAGCCAAAAATTTTAATTTTTCTCCAAGAATTTTTCTCATAATTACCTAGACTTTTATTATTTACGTGTTTTTGGTACCTGGTAGTATTTAAGCATATAGTCAGCAATCTCCGTCCATAACGGTAAAGCCGAACCCTCAGCATATGTTACGTCTTTAGGGGCATCAATCTTCGTTAACATCACAAAAGCCGGATCCTCAATAGGGGCAATACCAATAAAAGTATGGATGTAGTCGTTAGCACTATAGCCGCCACGATTGGCTACTTGCGCCGTACCAGTCTTGCCACCGATATAATAACCATCAATATAAGCTTTCTGGGCATGACCGCTTTCTACCACATTAACTAGCATGGCTGACATTGTGGCGGCAGTTTTACTGCTTATTACCGGACGCACGGCTTTAGGCAATACAGTTTCCCTTTGATCGTCCCGAATAATCGCTTCCACTACATAAGGCTTCATTAAAACACCGTGATTAGCAATAGCTTGATAAGGCATAATCATCTGTAGCGGTGTGGCGGCAATTCCCTGACCAAAAGAAGCGGTAGCCGCGTCAATTTCCTTGACGTTGGAACCCAATAAATTATTAATGTTACCGCTACTCTCAGCACCGAGTTCAATACCGGTCTTCTCGCCAAAACCATAATTCTTCACATAATCGGCGAAGGTTTTAGTCCCTGCTTGATGCATAGCAAAAATAGCACCGGTGTTAAGAGAATATTCCAAAACAGTATTCATATCTACCACACCATGCGGTCCGTGCGTAGAAAAATCAGCATTGCGAATCGGCTTGTTCCAACCCTTAATCATCATCTCGCCGGGATCAGTATAAGTGGTAGAAGGTAATATTTTATCTTTATCAATAGCAATAGATAAGGTGACTGTTTTAAAAACCGAACCAGGCTCATATTGATATAATATCGCCGGATTATTATAAACACTAATATCCTCAACTTCACTATAATTATTAGGATCAAAGGTCGGCTCGGAACACATAGCAATAATAGCCCCAGTCTGCGGATTCATAACAATAACCGAGCCACCAGTAGCGTCATGTTTTTTCACCGCTTCTTTTAATTTTTGACAAGCAACAAATTCCACATTCCGATCAATAGTTAAGACTAAGTCCGAACCATCCACCGGTTTAACATACTCCCTATTATTAACGATGATAGTCTTACCGCCAGCGCTTTTCTCTGATTTCAAGGAGCCATACTGCCCAAACAATTCATCATTAAAGAATTCTTCCAAACCATACTTTCCCGCGCCATCTCCGTTAGCATAACTAACAAAACCTAAAATATGGGAACCAATTTCATTATCGGGGTAATAACGATAACTTGTCATATTAAAATCAAAACCGGGAATTTTAATTATAGCTTCTGTCCCCGTCGCACCTTTGCGAACAACTTGATAATTTTTTAATTCCAAATCATCTGCCGTCACGGGCGTTGAAGTAGTAGAGGTTAAAAGAGAATAAAGTTTCAATAAATGTTCGGTATCCACTTTTTTATTATTTAAAGAATCATACAAACTATCCGGCTTATCCAAATGTTTAACATAAGCGGAAACAATTTCTTCAACAGTACTAGAAGCAATAACGGGACTAGAACTAGCTTGAGTTTTTAATTCTTCCTCTAAACGCGGCCTATCAAAAAATTCATATAACTTTTCTGCTAGCCAACGCGGATCAAGCACATCCTTGGGAATTGCATACAAAACGGCAAAATCTTTACTGGTCGCTTCCGGATATAGTTTCTCCTGCCCGTTGACATTTTCTGTAAAATATATTTTACCGCGAACCGGTTTTAACTGACTGGAAACTTGCTGCTGGCTGGCGGCCATTGCCGTATATAAATCAACCTGCTTAATCTGCAGGCTGAATAGTTTATAAATTAAAGCTCCGGACAATAAAAAAACAAAAGCCGCAACCACTTGCCAGCGACCGCCGCTTATTTTATTTATCCCCGGACTATTTTTCTTTAAAGAATTACACCACATAAAATCAAGTCAGCCAAAGCTCATCGTCGTCTTTAACGATACCGGCTTATTTCCTAGCCATGGCCAAATTACTAGCTGCCAAATATTCTACATTACCAATCGCCACCATATTTAATTCCGGTGTTCTAGCAGTTAAAGCATTATAAGACTGGGCCTGATTAACCGCTTCTTCTTTATCCAGATTATTACTCTGTAATTCCGCTACTTGTGTTTTTAAATTTCGTAAAACAAAACCCTGAACCGTTAAGTGATTAATATTTACCAAATAAAATGAGCCCATTATCATAATCACGGCCAGCAAAGCGAAATTCACATACTTTAAATTTAAATTACGACGACTATCCGCCATATTTATTTTAATACTGTGACCGTTTACGATTTTAGTCATAGAATTTGATCTTACCCCAGTTCTAAGCGAACAAAAGGTACTGCGCTACTAATTTAAAAATTATCTAATTTAAACTTCTCGTTCTTCTCTTCTTAGCTCAGCGGCACGTAACTTAGCACTACGAGAACGAGGATTGGCAATTATTTCTTCTTCCTGGGGAATAAGGGGACGTTTAGTTAGAATTAAGAGTTCCGGTGTATTTTTAAAAAATCTTTTTACAATTCTATCTTCACCGCTATGAAAAGATACGAGAACTAAACGACCACCTGGCTTCAGAAGCGAAACCGCCTCGGGTAACGCAGCGATCAAAGCATCCAGTTCTCCATTAGTTTCCATCCGTAAAGCCTGAAAAATTTTGGTGGCGGGATGAATACGAGTCCGAAAGCGAAATGGTACAGCCTGCTCAATAATGGCAACTAATTCCGCCGTGGTCTTTATTCTCTTTTCATGACGGGCAGCGACAATAGCCTTAGCGATGTAATAAGACTGGCGCTCTTCTCCATATTCTCGGAAAATTCTGGTTAACTCCAAAAGAGAATAATTATTGACAATATCTTCCGTGGCTACTGTACTATCTAGACCAAAGGCCATATTAAGCGGACGATCACCCTGAAAAGAAAAACCGCGTTCCTCGTCAGCCAACTGAGCTGAAGATAAACCTAAATCAAAGACAATACCATCAAACTTCTTCGCATCAGAAACATTATCCGCTACAATATCTTTTAAATTTTTAAAATTCCCCTCCGCAACAATAATATTTTTTAACTTTTTTGTTTTTATCTTGGCTCGCGTATTATTCAGAGCTAATTCATCCTGATCTATCGCTAAAATTTTACCGCTTGCACCAACCTTATCAGCTAAAGCGAAGGTATAACCACCACCCCCTAAAGTACAGTCAATAAAGTGACCACCGGTTTTAGGCTGCAAATATTCCAGGGCTTCCGGCATCAAAACTGGAATATGCTCATACATATGTTAAATTCCTAAGTCTCCCATTTCCTCAGCAATCGCATTACTATTTTTTTCCGTCTCACTCTTATATTTATTCCAAGCGGCGGCATCCCAAATCTCCAAATGATTATATAATCCTGCTACAATTATTTTTTTCTTTAAACCAGAGAACTGCCTAAGGTATTCCGGTAAAGTTATACGTCCCTGATTATCAAATTCCACATCCATCGCTCCGGCTAAAAGATGACGAGTAAAAGCTCGCGCCTTAGCCTGATTAATAGGTAGGGCCGCAAAGCGAGTAGCAATTTTTTTAAACTGTTCTTGAGAATACAAAAATAAACAGTTATCCAAACCCTTAGTAACAACTGCTCCCTTTTTTAAAATGACGCGAAACTTAGCGGGAATGGCTAAGCGTCCTTTATCATCAAGATTGTGACTGTATTCTCCAATGAACATAATATTAAAATATATAGGAAGAGAAGACGACGACAAGCAAACTTCACCACCTCTCCCCACATTTCACCTTATGAGTATTATTATACACCACCAGTCCCCTCGGGTCAACATTATAATTTAAACTAAGATAAGCGAAAAAACAAAATAAAAGACCACTTTTCAACAAGTGGCCTTTGACATAAAAAATATTTTAGCAAAATTAAGATAAAGTTTTCAACAGTTACTGCACAGATGATGCAAACTAAAAATAACTATAATTTGAATTTTTTAGGCTTACCAATATCCGGATCACGATCATAAAATGGCTCCACCAAAGAATAAGAAGCAAATTTTTTACGGTGGGAACCCGACTCTTCCGCCTCCACAGGAATATTTAAAGCATAAGCTAAAGCGTTGGCCGTAATTACACCGATACGCAAAGAAGTAAAACTACCGCCGCGATTAGCAACGACAATTTTTGTTATATCATTTAATTTTAATCTTTTTCTTTTTAATAAAGAATCAATAGCCGGCACCAATTTCTCTCCCTGCTGTCGCGGCGCTTGAATAATTTTCTGTGCTACTAACTCAGTACCATCATTAAGAGCAATCGTCATTTGATCGGCAGAAACTGTATTAATATAAAGAGTCATGATAAGGGTAAACTAAATCTTTTTTGTTAAGCGATAAGTCTCGGCACTATCTTCCATAATATAGCCACGACTGTCTATCTCCTGCCGAAGACGATCCGCTTCAGCCCAATCCTTCGCTTCGCGCGCCTTCTGACGATCTAACACTAATTCTTTTACTTCCGCAGGAAGTTCCTCTAACTTTATATCAGCAGCCACAAAATTTTTAGCTTTATCTAGGTCCAAGCCTAAAACTTTATCAAAATCTAAAATGGTAGCCAATTTATCTGCCGCGCTCAACTTTGCTTTCATCACCATAGACACTAAAGCCAAGGCTTTAGGTAAATTAAGATCATCATTAATAACCGTCAAAAATTCCTGCCTTAATTTATTATCAAGCACTCCTACTTCATTACCTAGACTTGCTACCTGACTGAATAAACTATTTAAGCCCAGTGCCGCCTGCTTTAAGCCCGCTTCGCTATACTCCATCGGCTTACGATAATGAATTTGCAGGGCGGCGAAACGATAAGCGAGCGGATTAATTCCCTTCTGAATTAAAACATTATTAAGAGTTAAAAAATTATCGGCACTCTTAGCCATTCTTTTGCCACCGCTAATATTTAAGAAGGCGCCATGTAACCAATAATTAAAAAACTTATGACCAGTCGCAGCCTCTGACTGAGCAATTTCATTAGTATGGTGAATATTAATATGATCAACACCGCCGCAATGAATATCTAATTGCTTATCTAAAAATTTCATGCTCATCGCCGAACATTCAATATGCCAACCGGGAAAACCTATTCCCCAAGGCGAATCCCATTCCATCTGCCTCTTTGCGTCAACGGGAGAAAATTTCCACAAAGCAAAATCCGTAGGGTTTTTCTTTTCCGGATTTTTTTCAATACGCGCCCCCTCCTTTAAATCGGCTAAAGGCAAATGACTAAGTTTATTATAATCCGGCACCAAACTGGTATCAAAATACAGACCATCGCTAGTCTTATAAACAAAGCCCTTCTCTTCCAAAGTTTGGATGAGCTTAATCTGTTCGGGAATATTATCGGTCGCCTTACACCAGACACTTGGCTCTAAAATATTTAAAGCAATTAAATCTTTTTTGAAAGAGTCGGCATAAAAAGCCGCAATATCCCAAGCACTTTTCCCTTCCCGCGTTGCCCCTTTTTCCATTTTATCTTCGCCCATATCCATATCACCCACTAAATGACCGACATCCGTAATATTCATGACTTGTTTAACTTTGTAATCGTTAAACTCCAGAATACGTCGCAAAAAATCCTCAAACAAATAAGCTCGCAGATTACCGATATGAGCGTAATTGTAAACTGTCGGACCACAAGTATATAAACCAACCGAGCCCTTAACAATTGGCTTGAATTCTTCTTTTTGGCGGCTAAGAGTGTTGTATAAAAATAAAGGGGCCATAGATTTAAATTTGCATAAATTACTGAGATAATAATCCTGCACCGTTAGGGTTGTAACCGCCTTGGACTTCTTGACCATCGCTAAATCCGTCGCCATCAGTATCGGCATTATTCGGATCAGTACCATAATCCAATTCTTGTTGATTAGTCAAACCGTCTTGATCGGAGTCTTGGTCTAAGTCTTGGTCTAAGTCGTTATTTAACTCCTGCAAAGTAGACGAAGAAATATTTTCAGGTAGAAATAAATAAGAATCATCTGGCATCAAGTCAAATGACGTTTCTGTAGAAGAAGAACCAATTGACTCCGGTGTTTGCAATCCAAGCATAAATTCACTAATTATTTCCTCAATACTTTGGATTGGAGATGGTATTTCTACTTTAAACGGCTGATTTAAGTTACTAAGCAATAAGCTAAAATTAACCGTACCAGATGTTTTTAAATTATCGCCCTCTTTAACAGTATAAGCTAAAGAAATCTTATAAGGTAAAAAGTCGTCTTTTCCAATCCAGATTTCTCCCGTTGGAGATTCCAGCGAAGAAAACTCTTTATCAAAATTGTTTATTTCTTCTTCTGTTAAGGTTTTATCGTTGGTGATTTTAGCACTAGCAATCAGAAAATTCTTTAAAGCTTCTTTATCAATTATAAATTTATAATGATACATGTCTAAGCCGGAAATTTTTTCACTGGGCATGTTCTCCGTTATTTGAAGAAGTTCGGCTTTCTGAGCGGCCAGTTTTATGGCGACTATTTGTTCGGGAGTTAAATTAACTTCTGGCACCTTAAGCTCCATCAAACCAAACTGATTGTTCGAAGAAGCAGGATTAATTTCTATCCACTTATTCTCCAAAAAACTAATATCAAAAAATCCTAAACTAGGAAGATCGGTCATCTGTAAATAAAACATTTTATTAACCGCTCTGGCTTCTAGGCCAAGATTTAAATCACCAATAGGAGTATTGCTCGCTTTTAAATTAAGCGCTAAGGAATTTTGAATATTATTAGAATCGTGGAAATCACCTGAACCAGAATAATTAACTATAAAATTAGCATTTTTTTTATCAGTATCAGTTGAGGCCGGGGCTGGTTCTAATGTTTGGCCCAATAAAATAGAATCCGTGCTGCTGGGAACTAAATTTTTCAAATCAAAGTTTAATTGTGTCTCCCCAGAATATTGCCCCGATTTAACTGTGGCTAAATTACCTAGCATCTTTTTAATCACTATATCCGGCGTAGGAAAATAACTAAAATAAGCCATAACGCCACCACCTATTATTAACAAGCCTAAAATTACTCCACAGACAATATACACTATTTTCTTACGAGATCTAAAACTGGAGGCTGATAGCTTTGAGTCTTCATTGTGATTAATAACGCTTTCCTCGACTAAAGGTTGACTACTCGAAATAGGGGCTTGTTTGGTTTTAAGCAATGAGTTAAGAGCTTCGTCAACATCTTGTTTTTGCCAACCCGCAGCCTTAAGCTCCCCCTCAATCTCCGCTCTATTTGAATTAGGCTGTTTAAGCTGCTGCTGGATGTAATCAAGTAATTGTTGATTAATCATATTTTTAAAATTGAAAATCCTTAAAAATAATAGGATTTTTATATATTTAAATATCTTCTAAAGTAAGATCTTTTTTGTGTTTCGGTTTTTTAAATTTGAGTTGATTATGAACACGTTCTTTAACAGACAATATTTTTTTAGTCTCCCAAGCAGTATGAGACAAACCCCGAACGATGGCCTGGTCTAAGTCCTTCTTTTTTAATTTTATAGTTTGTTTTTTCACCATAATCTGACTAACAAAATATTAAAATTTAAATTCTCCTTCACTTATTATTTCATCAAGCGCTTTTCTCTGAGAAGGAACATCTCTAACTTGATTTTTTTCCGATAAATTTTTCTTATCACCAGTATAACCGAGAGCAATCATGGCTTCTACTTTATAATCATCCGGAATTTTTAAATCCTCTCTCGCTTTCTCATAATCAAAACCAGCCATAGCATGAGCCACTAGTCCTCGACTAGTAGCCTCTAGAGCTAAATTTTCCCAGGCCGCACCCGCATCAAAACTAGCTGTCTCATTCAGGCTCCCTCTGTCAGAAACTTGTTTAGAAATCAAAACTACTAAAACTCCTGCCCGATCCACCCATTCTTGATTGCCGACGTTTAAAAGAGTAAACAATTTAATCCAAGATGAAGTGTCTCTAAAAGCATAAATAAAAAGCCAGGGTTGCTGGTTAGCACTAGATGGAGCCCATTTAGCGGCCTCTAACACGGAACTTAGATCTTCCATGGTTAGAGCTCGACCATCAAAAGCCCGACTTGACCAGCGCGACAAGATTAAAGGATTAATTTCATGTTCGGCAGAACGAAAATTTTTAATATCAAATATTTCTGACATAATTAAGATATCTAACTATTATTTTTATCATCAACTATTAAATAATTAGTCAGCCAAGAGCCGATCCACAACCAGATAGACAGCCAAATAGCAGCGCCTAAACCGGACACATCAAAGCCTTTCACGATACTGGAGACTAAGAGCACTAACAAGCCATTAATAATTAAAGTAAACAGCCCTAAAGTAAGAATATTAATAGGTAAAGTAAGTAATATTATTAAGGGACGAATAACAGCATTAATAATACCCAAGAACAAGGCGGTCATTAAAGCGGCCCACCAACCGGACACGGCTACACCACTAAAAATAAAGGGGGCGCTCAGTAAAAATAAGGCATTAATAACTAAACGAATGATAATTTTCATATAAATAAATTAGTTAATTATATAGCTATTTTATCATATTTTACTCAAAAAAGCACTTTATGAACAAAAAGGCGACTAAAATAGCCGCTTTCTTGGTGGTCGTTAGTGGATTTGAACCACTGACCTCTGCGATGTGAACGCAGCGCTCTAACCAACTGAGCCAAACGACCAAAGTGTTTTTTATTATAACAGATTAAAAGTAATTTTTAAATCTAAAGTTTGTGTCACCTATAAATCATTGATACAATAGATATAGTATTCTATTGAAAGAATGTGTCTGTATTGTACCAAGCTCGTACCTTTTTTCAAAACAAATGATGTGGCACGCGCGGAGCGTGTGGTGGCTTGAAACTAAATCGTACGCTCCACGATGA
>MNUT01000018.1 GCA_001871165.1 Candidatus Falkowbacteria bacterium CG1_02_37_21
TATCAGTGCCGCCACCGGTCTTTGACGTCATGAGAGAATCAACGCTAGTCGCCGTTGAGTCTAATTTATTGACATATAAGGAATCAGCATGACTTATTGCGGAAGATGGAGGAGAAGAAGATGGTGTTTCAGTATTTTTATCCAGCAACTCTTCGGCGACTACATTATTAGTTCGCGGGGTAGAAGAGGTTGGCGCAGATTCATTCTGGATATGACGTGCTAAATTATGAATTAATTGACCTCCCAAGAGACCCAACATTGCTCCACCAGTACGAGCTGTCATTTTAAAAACACGCTGAAACCGATTATCTAATTTATCATCTTTTATTTTTTGCTCAAAAGACTTATTCAACCCTTCTAAGCCAACTTCAGCTTTTTTATTTTCATAAGCATCCGACATTTTCTTTAAACATAAATATTCTGTCGGATTATTTTTTTGAAAATTACGATCTAATAATTTTGTTCTTACTTCATTATAATCATAATTACCATAAATTTCATTTGGAGTCTCCTGATGATTATTAGATCTATTTACTATATAATCTCCCGCCAAGGCACCTAAACGATAACCGGCATAAGCTGACATAGCCTGACGAATACCCGGTATTTCACGAGCGGCAATTCCTAAACCGACAAATACGGCCGTGGAGGCTACCTTTTCCCGTGAACTCTTGCCGGAAATTATATCTTCTATATTTTTAAGCTTATCAAAAATACCTTTTTTATTCATTTTTTCTTCTCTCGCCAAATTAGATTTATCAATATTATCCAAACCTTCTATGGCTCTAATAATTTGATCTTTTTGTTCCATCATCTTGTCGGGGGCAATTTGCATTAAACCACTCCGGCTCTGCTCTTCAATATATTCATCAATTAATTTTGTTCTCTCCCCTTTGTCGTCTAGATTAACTCTAGAAATTTCAATTTTTTTCTTCAAGCTAATAGCGGCAGCTAAACGATCCTGAATAGCAAATTTATCAATCTCAGTTTTCTTAGCCTTAATTTCTTTTACTTTTTCATCAATTTTTTTCTTTAAACGTCCCTCGGTAATTACTCTATCTAATATTCTAGCTCCAGCAATAATAGAAATACTTGCGCCAACTCCAATGCCTAAGGTCGCAACAGCTGAAGTAGTAGATAAAACACCCGCCCCTATGTAGATGGCTGATTTACCAGCAACCAAGCCAATTTTTTTTAAATTACTGGAATTTTTATTTATTTCTTTTTTAGCCTCAGATATTAAATTATCTTCTTCTGCTCGATAAACATCTTGAATTTCTTCTTTTGTTAAACCGGTCTTAACGGCCAAATTCTCTAAATTAATATCTAAATTAGCATTTAACTTTTCCGCAACGAGAGAATCTGATAGTTCTTTTAATTCTTCAGCCAATTCCAAGGAAACATTTGCAATCTCCTGGTATTGGCCATTCTTGATTTCTCCTTCTTTAATTTTTAAGTTTTCCAAGTGTCGACGATAATTCTGGGCCGGGCCGGGTTCTAAGTCAGCTTGAACATCATTAACTTCTTCCGTTTTAGACTTTTCTGTTTTTACTTCCTCCATTTGAGGTTCATTTACTTCAGTTTTTCTTACTTTAGACTCCTTATTATCAAGCTCCTTTACTTCAACATCTTCTATCTCAGGACCACCCAACTTTATTTTTTTATCCGCCTCACCAGCCTCTTCCTTAGTCATATCCTCTGCTGTTAAAACTTCCATAGGCTTCAACGTCCCATCTTTATCTAATTCCCCCTGAGAGTCATATTGTTGTATCTTGTCAAAATTAGCATGATAGTTCACGCCAAAATCTTTTTTAAATTGATTTTTTAATCCTTGAATTTCTTTATTAATTTTGATCTTATTTTTTAAATTTTTATTTTTCTCTTTCAGCGCTTCTATTTCCTCAAACCTTAATTTCATGTCATTTAAAACTGACTCCTTATTATTTTCCTCGGCGGATGCTTCTAGCTCATCAGGATTCGCATTTACCGACTCGTCAGGATTTTTTGTCTTTTTTTTATCAAATAAGTTAGAAAAATTTTCAAAAAATTTCATAAATTTATAACTAAATTATTTGGTTAAACTGGCAACGGCTTCTTTAATAAATTCATCTAAGCCAACTTTCACTTTTTCCGCATAATCGGGAATATATTTATCTAATAGTTCCTGTAATTTTTCCTGATCAGGAATTAAACTATTTTCTAAAAGTTGCGAATATTCCAAACGACCCTCCTCATTAAGATTTTCCATTATAATTAAACCTAAACGACGAGTAATTTGTAGGGCCAAATTCTCTCTAACATAATTTTTATCCGCTTCCGGTAAATTAGATAAATAAGCTTGCTCAATTATTAAATCGGCGATCTCTTTTGATTGATCGGAATTATTTAAATCCGACGTCATAGTGTTGGTTGTAACAGACATAATATTATATTTATTTTTATACCAATATTATAACATTTATTGCTACTAATAATAAAGTAATTAATTATTAACAAAGTTCAAGAAACCTTGCGTCAGTTGACCTAATTCAGAAAGTAATTTTTTATTAATTTTTATTTTATGGACTAAAGTAGATGGATTATTAATAATAAATCTAATTATTTTAACACAATTATCCGAAATTGTCAATAAATTAGTCAATTCCAGACCTAATTCTTGGCTATTATTACCTTTACTATTCACAAAACAAGACTCACACACAATTCCACCGTTTAATAAGTTAAAATAGTTCTTACCCGGAGTTAGCTCTTTTTTGCAAATTAAACACTTAGCCAGCGCCGGTTCATAGCCTAATTCCCTCAAAAATCTCCAGGTAAAATGTAAAGACAACAGCTCTCCCACACCACGACTAAATTCGTCTGTATAAGCATCAACAAACTTCAACCAATCTAACAATAAAAAAAAGAGACGGCCATCAGTCTGACTGTCTCTCACTAAACGATCAAAGAGCTTGAGCACTCGACCGGCATAATATAATTTATTTAAGTCACTGCGAATACCGGAAAAACTATCGGTCAACAGGGCGGAGCCAATATAGTCAAAACCACGCCCCTTAATTATCATTAAATTAGCCAAGGTCAACGGCTCTAAATGACTGGCTAATTTAGAGCGTAATTTTTTTGTGCCACGCGCCACTAAAGACAACTTGCCAAAATTTAAAGTATAAGCGGTAATCAAACTATCATGTTCACGATAAGGCCGGCGCTGTAAAATTAAGGCCGGCGAATTTTTTGTAGCCTCCATAAATCAATTAAAGTTCCCTGCCGACTCCCCGCTTACAGTAAATTATCCAAATAACTCTGTAGAATTAAGGTAGCGGCAATTTCATCTCGCTCAGCTTTTTCTAAGTCGTTACCGTCCAAGGCATCCGCCGCTAAACTACTGAGACGCTCATCCACTAATTCCACTTGTCGACCGCTACGCTCTTTGAGCTCTTTATAAAAATTCAGCCATAAGGGATTATTAGCTTGAGCACCACTCATTTTCTGCGGTTTGCCTAAGACAATAATATTAGTTTCTTCTTCTTGTAAGACCTGTAAAACTTCCACTAACGTAGCCACGGTCTTTAAAGGCAGGGCTAATTTAACCTCGCTATCACCACTAGCCAAACCAATTCTCTTTTCCCCCCAGTCAATACCTAAATATTGTTTTATCTTTTCCATTTTATTTAGTTAAAATTTCACAGCCCTTTTCAGTAATAGCCAACGTGTGTTCAAAATGAGCACTTAAAGAATCATCTTCGGTTAAAATTGTATAGTCATTATCGGCCACCGTCACTCGCCAGTCGCCGGCATTAATCATCGGCTCAATAGCAATTACCATTCCCGATTTTAAAACCAGATTATCGGGAGAATTATCACGAATTTCAAAATTAAAGACATCTGGTTTCTCATGGGGAAAGTATCCCACGCCATGACCGACCAAATCTCTGACAACACCATAGCCATTCTTCTCGGCTAAGCCCTGCACCGCTCGCGCAATATCATTCAAAGTATTACCCGGCTTGGCCGCCTTAATACCTAAAGCCAAACAACGCTCTGTTATTTTCAATAATTTTTTAGCCTCATCACTAACTTTGCCGACACCAACCGTTAAACAAGTATCAGTAAAAAAACCACCTCGCTGAGAATGGGGATTACGAGGAGCTTTAAATTTAGCCCGCAAATCCGAAGTAACTGGCCATTCCATGCCAATATCCAAATCTACAATATCACCGGATTTAATTATTCTATTAGGCAAAGCCGCCCCATGAACAACCTCATTATTTATAGAGACACAAAGTGTAGAGGGGAAGAAAATACCGCCACCCATAGGATAATTCTTAAAAGCAGAATAACCCCCTGTCTCTTTAATTAATTTATTCGCCAGAATCTCCAGGTCCGCCGTTCGAACACCAACTTTTGTTGCCTTAGCTATCTGACGCAAAATAGCAGCCAGACGACGACCGCCTTCTTTAAGAATTCTAATTTCTTCGGTTGTTTTTAAATAAATCATAATTAAGTTAATTTAAGGTATTTCTTGCCTTGTTTAGCGCTATGAATAGATAAGTACAGAAAAAATCCAAGCAGGACCACCATCGCCAGAGGCGCTAACCAAAAAGGAAATTCTTGGCCAAAACTTTCCATAATCATAATTGACCCCAGAACACCGATAGCATACATGGCGCCATTTTTTAAATAAGCAAATTTGGCAATTAGATCAATACCGCGGACTGTTAATTCTCGGACGACAACCGCTCCGAGACCGTTACCTAAAATAATTAAGGGTACGCTGACGGTAAAAGCAAAAGCGCCAATAACCCCATCAATAGAAAAAGAAGCATCCAAAATTTCTAAATATAAAATTTTACTCCAAGCCGCCATCGCCGGATTCAGAAGTTGCTGCTCTTTTTCCTCCGCATTTTTTTTAAAACCATCGGTAATAAAGAAAGCGCTAACACCGATAGTCGCCGCTAAGGCCAAGATAGGATTCTGTTGTAAAGAGAGATAAACGACCGTAGTAGTGATAATTGAAGCTAAGGCATAAAACCAAACCCCTTGACGATGAATAAATCCCTCAACCAAAAAAGCATATTTTTTTTCTTCCAAAAATAGCCAAGATAAAAAAACAAAAAATAAATAAATTCCGCCACCTAACAATAAAAGCGGCTTAGAATGCTCTAAATAGGCGTTCATTTCTTGACTACCGGAAAAAGCGTAGCCAATTACTTGTCCAATACCTAAACTAGGATTAGCCATCCAGACAATTATAAAAGGTAGCAGACCGCGCACCACAAAAACCGCAAATAATAATCCCCAAAATAAAAAAATCTTCCGGTATTTCTCCGGCATGGTTTTTAAAATATTGGCATTAACTACAGCGTTATCAACGCTACTAATAATTTCAAACAAAGCCAAACCAATAATCGTGATAATCAAATTCCCCGACATAACATTTTAATATAATACCTAAGTCCGGCTATTACGAAAACCGGGGGGTGGGGTTACAGACTGTCTGCCTATTGAATGGCTAGAATCGGGCCCTAAACCGCTACGACTCGGAGCACCGGTTTGATTATCAGCCCTAAGACCACTCCCCATAATACGCTCCTATTACTTTGTCCGCTACTTTCTGTTTTTCGCAGGCCGCTAAAAGCTTCTTTCTGCAAACCACGGGCCACCCCACCCGAACCTAAACACTCCATTTTCTGATAGTTTAAATCAGCCTTTTTTTGAGCACCACGACTAACTAAATAATCGCCACCACCGCGTAAGCCCGAAGAATGACTATCCTCAAAACCCATAGTACGAGCCGATTGGGCGACAGTATTTACTAGCTTAGCATCAGTTTTACGCATTCCCTTAAAACCATCTAACATGCCATTAATATCACTCAAGTCACTCTTAGAAAAACCCAATTTCGATTTATCTTCAAACAAATGATATTTATCTCCTTGTATGGCGGCGCGCGACGGAGCAACACCGCTTCTTACTCTGTTATTATATTTTTTTGCCAAATTTAAAACTACAGATTGGCTATCTTTATCTAAACTTCTATAACGAGAACTAGAGCGCAACATTTTTGATAAATGCTGTGTTGTTTGCGAACCAGACAAACCTCTTAATTCTTTAGCAATATTTTTCAAATCCATACAAAAATTTATTCTTTAAAACTTTCCAAAAGTTTATTAATCTGCTCTAAATCTCTATAGGTTAAACCTAATTTAATTCTATTTTGATGTAAATAATATTTGTCTTCTCTAACGGTTAAACGTGAAGGCTTAATACCCTTTCTAATTTTTTCTTTATATTTTTTAATTAAATCCAAAATCAACTCCCGATTATGTCTATCAAGATTCTTGTAATTAGGGTTAGTGCGCATCATCTCCTCTAAGCGCTGTTCAATCCGATAATTATATTGATTACTTAAATCTTCGGTAACATCTTTGAGATCCATAAATTTATTTAATTTAAAAATTTGGCTAAAAGATTTTTATGACAAAAGCCCTTATAAATATATTATAGCACAAAAAAAATCAGCCTTAAAGCCAATTTTATTACTAACAATGATTCCTCAATGACTATAAAATTACCTAAATATTAAATTCCGTCGTATTCCCGCATTGTTAACTGAGACTCTATTTCCTTCACGGATTCAATAACTACCGCCACAACGATCAACAAGCTGGTACCACCAATAGCTAAAGACTGAATACCGGTGAAATAACGCATCACGAGAGGTAAAACAGCAACTACGCCCAAGAATAAAGCGCCAACCAAAATAATTTTATGAGCGGTAGATGATAAATAATCACTAGTGTTTACACCCGGTCTAATACCAGGAATAAAACCGCCCTGTTTCTGTAAATTTTCAGCAATCTGAGTCGGATGAAAAATAACTTCTGTATAAAAATATGTAAAAGCAAAAACCAAGATAAAATAAACAATACCGTAGAAAAGCTGATTATTAAACAAAGCAATAGTAGAAGAAGCGGCATTAGCAATCCAAGCAGTTTTAGCGTGAATTAAGAATTGGGCAATCATAGAAGGAAACAAAACCACAGAGATGGCAAAAATAATCGGAATAACACCAGCCATATTTACTCTAATCGGTAAATGAGTATTAGTACCGCCAAAAGACTGATTACCACGCACCTGACGAGCATACTGTACCGGAATATTACGCTGACCTTCATTAATGATAACAATGCTGACAACAGTCACTAAAGTAATCAGAGCAAAAACCAAGACGGTTAAGACCTGGGTAGAATCAAAAGTAACGATAAAACGCTGTAACATGGTCGGTAAACCAGCTACGATACCGGCAAATATTAACAGTGAGATACCATTACCAACTTTCTTTTCAGTAATAAGTTCGCCTAACCACATTAAGAAAATAGAACCAGCGGTAATAACTAAAATCATGATACCTAAATCCAAGGCACTAATATCGCCTAAAATACCGGCGGAACTTTTACGGAGTAAAGTAATCATACCGTAAGACTGTAAAAGACCGAGCGGAACAGTTAACCAACGTGTCCACATGTTTATTTTCTGTCGTCCCGACTCTTCCTTCTGCATTTCTTCCACGGATGGCACAATCATTCCTACTAACTGAAAAATAATAGAGGAAGTAATATAAGGAGCCACACCCATCATGACAATAGAAAAATTCTCCATACCACCGCCGGAGAACAAATTCATTAAACCTAAAATTTGGTTGGAGGCAAATAAATTACGTAAAGCGGCGGCATTAACACCCGGTACCGGAATATGAGCCGCTAAGCGAAAAATTACTAACATCGCCAAAACAAAAAGAATATTATTTCTTAGTTCCGGTATTTTCCAAATTTGGCTTAATTTACTAAACATATTATAAACGCAAAAAGGATTTTATTTAATCTGACTCTTTAATCCTTCACTCATCTTAATCTTATCAAATTTAACGGTCACTGTTAACTTTTCCTTACCGAGAATTTTTACCGGCAAAGTACTGGAATTAATCATTTTCTTCGCTAATAATGTTTCCGGGCTGACCGTTTCATCGTTTTTAAAATTACTATTAATAGCGCTGACACTAACTACCTGATTTTTCGGCTGGAGAGAGCGGAAACCGCGAGATTTAGGAATTTGTAATAACTGTTTCTTCATACCTAAACGCTTCAAACCGGTGACACCGGAACGAGATTTCTGACCTTTTTGACCGCGGGTACTATAAGTACCGTGTCCGGAAGCGTTACCGCGACCGACCCGCTTATTTTTCTGGCGAGTACCGCTAGACTTTTTAATGGTATTAAGTGATAACATATTATTCTTATTTAGTATCTGCCACGCGCAAAGCCTGTAACGCTCCTATAGTACAGCGAGCATTATTAATTTTATTTTTTGAACCTAAGGTTTTACTGGTAACATTTTTAACACCGGCTAATTCCAAAATAATACGAGTAACACCACCAGCAATAACACCTCTACCCTGTTTGGCCGGTTTTAACATAATACGAGCGGCGCCCATTTTATGTAAAACAGCATGCGGAATAGTTTCTTTAACAATCGGGACTTTAACCATAACTTTTTTAGCACGATTTACCGCCTTATTGACAGCCATGGTAACATCAGCTCCCTTACCTAAACCAACACCGACATTTCCCTTTTTATCACCGATGGCAACACAAGCGCGAAAATTCATTCTTTTACCACCAGCCATAACACGAGTTACACGAGCAATTTCTAAAATTCTCTGTTCCATATCGTCTTTAGAGCGATCATCACGTCTCCCGCCTCGTCCGCGACCGCGTCCGCCGGCCTGTCCGCCACGTTTGTCAGTACCATAAACATCCTTAGCAACCGTTGCCGCCGCACTACTACCACTTGTCGGATTATAAGTATTGGCTACTTTAGGGCTAGCAGTAGGAGTCGTGGTAGCCGTTTCCGGTGTATTGTTTTTTTTATCTTCGGACATATTTTAAAAATTTAAAATTTTAGACCGCCTTCACGCGCGCCTTCGGCCGCCGCTTTAACGCGACCATGATACTTATAAGAACTGCGATCAAAAACTACCTTACTAATTTTTTTGTCCAAACCTTTTTTGGCAATCAATTTACCCAATTCTTTACTAACAGCCTGCTTACCAGTCGGAGTATCGGATTTTTTGTCAGAGTCAGTAATTTTTACCTCTTTCAGGCCAGCACTAGCTAAAGTTTTACCGCTAACATCATCAATCAATTGTAAAAACATTCCTTTATTGGAACGATAAACGCTTAAACGAGGACAAACCGCGCTACCCTGAATCTTAGCACGAACCCGGGCATGACGACGAGCTTGTTTAACGTTTTTTTCTTTATTTTTATCCATATAATTAAATACTTAATCCTGACTTTATTTGGTTTTAGCAGCTGCTTTTCCAGCCTTGCGACGAATAACCTCTTCCGCATACTTTACGCCCTTACCCTTATAAGGTTCTGGTTTTCTGAGTTTACGTATTTTAGCGGCCGTTTCTCCCAGTAAACCTTTATTAGCCGATTCTAAAGTAATAACATTAGCGGCCACGCTAGCTGTTACACCAACCGGTAAAGCAAATTCTATCGGATGAGAATAACCCAGGCTCATATTTATCTTGTCACCGGCCACTACAGCCCGATAACCAACTCCGTTAATTTCCAGTTTTCTTACAAAACCTTCATGAACACCAATTACAATATTTCGCACTAAACTCCAAGTCAAACCCCAGAAGGCGCTAGCGCCTTTTGCTTCCATATCTTTCGGGGAAACCTTTATTTCATCTCCTTCCACAACAACATTAATCAATTTATGCGGAGTAAGACTTAATTCACCCTTAGGTCCCTGACAAATAAATTTTTTATTATCAAATTTGACCGTAACGCCGGCGGGTATTTTAATTGGCAATTTTCCTAAACGTGACATATGAGCTGACAATTAATAATAATTAAAAAATTTCACCGATTACTTCCCCACCGAGATGCTGTTTTTTCGCCTCACGATTAGTCATTAGACCAGAAGAGGTAGAAATTATCGCCATCCCGAGGTTATTTAAAACCGTAGGAAGTTCATCCTTAGAAACATAAATTTTTAAACCAGGACGACTAACTCTCTGTAGAGATAAAATCTGGGGTTTACCATTCTTACGGTATTTCAAAGTAATTTTAAGTTCGTCAAAACTGCTGTGATGTCCATTCGGACCACCGGCAACAATTTCCGCCTTCTTAATCCAACCCTCTGTTTCCAGAATTTTGGCGATTGCATATTTAATTTTACTCAGAGGCATGACAAGCTCCGCCTTCTTAACGGCTGAGGCATTGCGAATTCTTGTAAACATGTCTGCGATGGGATCCATCATATTTTTGTGTAGATAATTACTTGAAAATTTTACCAGCTGGACTTAGTAATGCCCGGCAAATCACCGTTATCCGCCAACTCTCGAAAACAGATACGACAAAGTTTAAAATCACCCATGAAACCGTGATTGCGGCCACATCGCCAGCAACGATTTATTTTTCGGGTAGAAAATTTAGGTTTTCTTTTAGCTTTTACAATTAAAGCGGTTCGGGGCATATTGTTTAAATTATTTGTTCACTGACTTAAAAGGAAATCCAATTTGTCTAAAAAGTAACAAACCGGCCTTACGATCCAAGGCGTTTGTCGCTAAACAGATTTCTAAACCAAAGATGTCCTCTGAATCTTCCACACGAATTTCCGGAAAACAACTACAATCCTTCAGACCAACCGTTAAATTACCGTTACGATCTACCGCCTTATCATCAATACCGCGAAAATCACGAACTCGAGGAAAAGTAATGTTTACCAATCTTTCCACAAAGTCATACATCTTCTTGCCGCGTAAAGTTACTTTAGAACCAATAATTTGGCCCTCTCTAATTTTAAAGGCGGAAATAGATTTCTTAGCTTTAGTGAAAACAGCCTTTTGACCACTAATTCTCGCCAAGCTACTTTCCACGCCGGCAGCAAAATCCTTTTCTTTCAAATGTTTACCAAAACCAACGTTGATGACTACTTTAGTCAAACGCGGCGCCAAATGCGCATTTTTAAAATCAAGCTCTTTAGCCATTTCTGGAACAATTGTTTTTTGATATTTTTCTTTTAATCTCATATTATTACTCAATTATTTCCTGACATTTCCGACAAATTCGGAATTTCTGATCACGCGCACCTTCTTTTTTAACTATTTTAAATCCGACTCTCGTCGCTTTGCCACATTTTGAACAGACTAGGGATACTTTGGAAACGGCGACAAAGGAAGGAAATTCTAAACGCTGACCTTTTTCTCCTTGCTGACGCGGACGTAAATGTTTAATTAATAAATTCAAACCCTCCACGCTCACCTTATTGGTCGCCGGTAGAACTTGTAAAACCTTACCGATTTTATCTCGGTCTTTACCGCTCAACATTTTTACTTTGTCATTCTTTTTGATATTCATATATGCCCGTCAAAATATTTTATAAAACTTCCGGAGCTAGGGAGGCAATTTTCATAAAACCAGCCTTACGTATTTCACGTGCTACCGGCCCGAAAATACGTGTACCCTTCGGTTCTTTCTTTTCCGCATCAGCAATAATAACGCAAGCGTTGTCATCAAAACGAAGATAAGAACCATCCGCGCGACGAATTTCTTTTTTAGTTCTGACAATCACAGCTTTTACTACATCACTTTTTTTAACAGCAGCGTGAGGAACAGCCGATTTTACGGTTACTACAATAATATCGCCGACACCACTGTAATGTCTTTTAAAACCGCCCAAAAGACGAATGCATTGCACCTCTTTTGCGCCGGAATTATCGGCTACTTTTAAACGTGTTTGTACTTGCACCATATAATTAAATCTATAACGCTTTTAAGCGATTATTCGCCACCGTTTATCTTTACTTAAGGGTCGACATTCAACAAATTTTACCTTATCACCAATATGATATTTATTGGTCTCATCATGAACTTTATATTTTTTGCTCACTACATAGCGCTTGTGATATTTCGGATGTTTCTTAACGGATTCTACTTTGACAACTATTGTTTTATCACTTTTATCGCTCACGACTACACCATTAAACTGACGACTGATAGTCGCGGAATGAGTTGTTTTTTTGTCGTCTAAAACTGGCTCCATATTATTTTTTCTTATTTAATGTAGTTAACAGATGAGCAATAGTCTGACGCAAAGACCGAATCTCGCGAACATTCTTTAACTGCTGATTGGAATTTTTAAAACGCAATTCGCGTAATTTTTCCCGATTAGCCGCTAATAACTGTTGCAACTCTTTAATCTCTTTAGTTTGTAATTCTTTAAAATCCATATGATTGATAAACTTGATCCGGCTTAATCTTTGCTAATAAACAAACACTTTACTGGTAATTTATGGGCGGCTAAATTCATCGCTTTGTCCGCTATTTCTTTAGTAACTCCCCCCATTTCAAACATGATAGTACCAGGCTTAACAATAGCTACATAGTAATCCACCGCACCTTTACCTTTACCCATTGGAATTTCACCGCCATGCGCTGTAACTGGTTTATCCGGGAAAATTCTGATCCAAATCTGACCACCTTTAGCGGTATATTTAGTCATGACCTTACGCGCCGCTTCAATCTGACGAGAAGTTACCCAGCAAGCAGTTAAACTTTTCAAACCGTAACTGCCAAAACTAATCTTAATATTACGAGTAGCTTTACCACCTCGGCTTCGTTTATGATCTTTGCGCCATTTAGTTTTCTTTGGCATTAACATATAATTTTCAGGTTAGGAGGAAATATTAACGAGCAATCACTTCACCGGTTACGGTTGGCTCTTTTTTAAAAATTTCTCCTTTATAAATCCAAACTTTGATACCAATAGCACCATAGGTGGTACGGGCAACTCCGCGAGCGTAATCAATATCAGCTCGTAAAGTTTGTAAAGGTAATTTTCCCCAGACTAATTTTTCCGAACGAGCGATTTCCGCTCCGTTTAAACGACCGGCAATAACAACCTTCGCCCCTAAAGCACCGGCTCTCTCTACCTTAGCTAAACCTTGCTTCATAATCTTTCGGAAAGGCTGACGTTTTTCCAAATCTAGAATCATTCCTTGCACGAGTATCTGAGAACTCAAATTAGGACGACCTACTTCTTTAATATTCAAACTAATTTCATTGGGACGCAAATTTTTTAAAAATTTATCATGTAATTTCTTTTTCAGATCTTCCGCACCATTACCACCCCGACCGATAATTAAACCCGGTTTAGCGGTTGTGACGTTAATTTCCATTTTTCCAATAGTCCGAACAATATCCACGGCATCAATTCCCGCTTCACGAAATTCACGAATCATATATTTACGCACGCTAACATCCTGTTTAACGTTAGTAATATATTTATCCCCACGCTCAAACCATAAAGATGGCCAAGTCTTGGTGATACCCATGCGTAGAATTTTCGGATTAACCTTTTTACCCATATTATTGAATTTAGGCGAAACAAATTTAAAAACTAAACTTAACCGGATTTACGGCGGAAAGTACGGCTAGTAAATCCTTTAGCGCCGGCCTCTCCCTTGGCAGGAGCTTTCTTGTCTTTATCACCGGTAGCTGACTTCAGAGCAGTTTCTCCTTCTTTAGCTAACTTTTCTAATTTAACCGGTGCCTCAGCTTTAACCACTTTCTTTTCGTGCTTACCGCTATCTTTAATTTCAGCTAGTACTAAATTAATGTGACAAGCTCTCTTTCGGATAGCAGTCGCACGACCCTGAGCGCGAGGCGCCCAACGTTTTAAAGTTACTCCCGCATCAGCAAAAATTTCCTTAATATATAAATTGTCAGCCGATAAATCATAAAGATTAACCGCATTGGCAATCCCCGATTTAATTAACTTCGCCACTGACACTGCCGCCAACTTATTCATAAACTGTAACTGTGCCAAAGCTTTATCAACCGGCATAGTACGGACAACATCAATCACCAGACGAACTTTCTGGGGCGACATGCGCAAATGTTTTAAACTAGCTTTAACTTCCATATAGCTAAATAATTATTTTTTAGCGGCGGGTGCCGAACTAGACTTAGAAGATGCCGCGGCCTGAGCCTTAGCCATTTTTCCGCTGTGCGTTACAAACTTACGTGTTAACGAAAACTCTCCTAAACGATGTCCAACCATATTTTCTACGATATAAACTGGAATATGTTGTTTACCATTATGAACACCCAGAGTAAAACCAACCATTTCCGGAGTAATAGTAGCGGCTCGATCCCAAACCTTAATAATAGTCTTATCGTCCGGTTTAGAATTTTTGATTTTGTTTAAAAGTCGCAAATTAATATAAGGACCTTTTTTTAAACTTCTAGACATATAATTTATTGGCTAAAAACTGACTTTATTTCCTTTTTTGACGACGTTTAATAATCAAACGATTACTGCGCTTCTTTTTTCTGGTTCTAACTCCCAAAGCTGGTTTACCCCACGGAGTTTTCGGATGAGTCAAACCAATCGGCTGGTTACCTTCACCACCACCATGAGGATGATCAACCGGATTCATAGCTGTACCGCGAACAGTCGGACGAATACCAAGATGACGACTACGACCGGCCTTACCTAAGGAAATATGACGATGATCAGAATTACTAACCGCACCGACAGTACACAAACATTCTTTTTTGACTTGTCTAATTTCACCGGAAGGCATTTTTAACTGAGCATACTTACCTTCCACACCCATGACATGAACTACATTACCGGCCCCCCGAGCAATCTTAGCACCCTGACCTGGCATTAATTCTACACAATTGACACCAACACCAGCCGGAATGAATTGTAACTGTAAAGCGTTACCGGGTTTAATTTCCACTAAAGACTGGGAACTGACGATCTTATCGCCAACTTTCACGTCAGCCGGAGCAATGATATAAGTCTTCACGCCATCAACATAAAATAAAAGGGCTAAACGAGCGCCACGATTAGGATCATATTCAATCGCTGACACTACCGCCGGTACATCAAACTTATCACGTTTAAAATCAATCAAGCGAACATGACGTTTAGCTCCGCCACCACGATGACGAACGGTAATTTTTCCCTGACAATTACGACCACCATTTCTTTTTTTAGGAATAACTAATCGCTTCTCCGGAGAGAATTTAGTCAGATCAGCAAAATCATCAAAAGTGGCTTCACGCCGACCGGGAGTATTCGCTTTTACTTTTTTAATGCCCATATTAACAAAATTAGCAAGCTAAAAATTAAACGCCTTCGTAAATCTTGATGGTTTCACCCTTGGCGAGAGTAACCACTGCTTTACGCCAATCACTACGTCGACCGCGTACATTACCGCGACTAACAGCCTTGCCTTTAATATTACTGATATTTACTTTCTTAGGACTAACACCATAGACACTCTGAATGGCTTGAGCCACACTTATCTTATTGGCGTCATTGGCGACAACAAAAACATATTTGTTTTCTTCATGTAGAGCAGTAGCTTTTTCCGTTACCAGTGGGGACACCAAAACACGATAAGCTTCATTAGCAACCTTACTCACTTTAGCACCAGCTTTAGTAGCAACTTTTTTAGGAGCCACTTCACTGTACAAATCTTTCATGCTCGCCGCTTCTTTAGCATCAGTTGTAGTATCAGTTTTAGTGATCTCTTCTTTAGTTGTTTTTTTGGAACTGAATAAAGACATATTTTTCCTTTTACTTGTCCGCTTTAACGTAAAGCGCAATTATTTTTTTAACCGCTTCTTCCGTTAATAACAAATTCTTATAATTTAAAACATCCAACAAATTGATATTTTCCAAATTAATAATTTTGACTCCGGTTAAATTACGAACCGAAAACTGCAATTTTTCATTTTTTACATCGCTCAATATTAAAATATTGCGACGTTCATTTTTCAAAATCTTTTTTTCCAAAACAGACAAAACATCATTAAACTTTTTAGTCTTGTATTCGGTCATGTCCAGATTATCTAAGACGACAAAAGTATTATTGCTAACTTTATCAGATAAAGCCATGAACAAAGCTTTTTGCTTCATTTTCTGGTTAATTTTCTTTTTAAAATTGCGAGTATTGCGCGGTCCAAACACTACACCACCACCAATCCAAATAGGAGAACGAACAGAGCCGACGCGCGCGCGACCAGTTCCCTTCTGTTTCCAAGGTTTTTTGCCGCTACCGGCTACTTCACTACGATCTTTAGTATGCGCTAAAATCTGACGAGAATTTGCTTGCTGAGCAACAATTGCTTGATGAAGTAATTCTTCATTTGGCTTCAAAGCAAAAATACTCTCGGATAGCTCTAAATCCTTAACAATTTCCGCCGCCTGGTTGTAAACATTAACCTTGAGTGACATATGTTCTGCACTATTAATTAATTACTGCTTAGACGAATCGGATTCCTTCTCTTCAGCTACCGCATCCTTAACTTCTTCCTTTTTAATTTCTTCTTTAACTGGAGTTTCTTCTTTTTTTTCTTCTTTAATTTCCTCTTCTTTAACTTCTTCAACCGGGGTTTCATTATTTACAACCGCTTCTTCGGTGACTGGTATAATTTCTTCCTTAACTTCCACTTCTTCCTTCACAACCGGCTGTAAATTTACTTGCAAGTCTCCCAAGCCTTTAATATACACATAGCCATTAATTGCACCCGGGATAGATCCTTGTATAAATAAAATATTGTTAACAGTATCAACCGCCTTAATTTTCAAATTAGTTGTGGTAATTTGACCACCACCCATACGACCACCCATTCTCGTGCCTTTAAAAACATGAGCCGGACCTTTAGGGCCGATAGAACCAGGCATTCTTTCCTGATCTTTAGTACCATGAGTTCTGGTTTGTCCCTTAAAATGATAACGCTTAACTACACCCTGAAAACCTTTTCCTTTGGCTATTCCCGTTACAGCCACAATATCACCAACGGCAAAAGTACCGGCGCTAACAACATCCCCTTCTTTCAAATCGACATCTTTATTTAAACGAAATTCACGAACATAAGCGGGCTGAGTACCGGTTTTTTTGTAATGCCCTAACTGCGGCTTATTAATATTTTTCGCCTGACGAGTTCCGTAAGCTAACTGGACAGCAACATAGCCGTCTTTAGCGGTATTTTTAACCTGAGTGATAACACAAGGACCAGCCTGAACCGGAGTCACACCGACAACTTTATCATCCACCCAAATTTGGGTCATACTCATTTTTTTTCCACTGATAAATTTCATATCTGCGATTCTAAATCTTATTTTAAAAACAAAAACTGGTTTTAAGACCAGCGCAAAAACTTCACAATAAAAAACTATATTCGTTATTTTTTATTTGTTTGTTGCTGCAACTTGTCTCCTTTAATTTAGTATTTTGTTACCCCGACACTTTCCCTATAAAAATGGAGTTATCATGATATCTCAACACTAATTATTCTATGATGTTATACTACTACATTTTTATTTCAACGTCAACTCCAGCCGGTAAACTCAAATTCGTCAAATCTTCAATAGTTTTAGCGGTCGGTTCAATAATATCAATCATCCTTTTGTGAATACGCATTTCATACTGATCACGAGCATCTTTATGTACAAAAGTAGAACGATTAACAGTATATTTTCGTTTCTCAGTCGGAAGCGGAATCGGCCCGAAAAATTGGGCGTCAGAACGTTCAATAGTTTCAATTATAGTCCGTGTAGACTGGTCAATGATTTTATGATCAAAGGCCTTAATCTTAATACGAATTCTTTGTTTAAAATCCTTTTCTTCTTTTTTAGTTTCGGACATAATTTGATTTTTTTAAAATATACACTACAAACCCGCCCTAAAATAGAGCGGGTCTAAGTGCTTACTTTATAATCTTAGTTACAACACCCGCACCAACCGTACGTCCACCTTCACGAATAGTGAACTTTTGCTTATCTTCTAAAGCAATCGGGGCAATCAATTTAACTGTTAAATTAACAGTATCACCAGGCATAACCATTTCTGTGCCAGATGGTAAAGTAATATCACCGGTTACGTCAGTGGTCTTAAAGTAAAACTGGGGCTTATAACCGTTGAAGAACGGCTTATGGCGTCCACCTTCATCTTTACTAAGAACATAGACTTCAGCAGTAAATTCAGTGTGGGGGGTGGTAGAACCAGTCTTACATAGAACCTGACCACGCTGAACTTCATCTTTCTTAGTACCACGAAGCAAGATACCAGCATTATCACCAGCCTGACCTTGATCTAATTGCTTATTAAACATTTCAATACCAGTAACAACAGTTTTCTTGGTATCCATTAAACCGACGATTTCTACTTCATCACCAATTTTAACAATACCTCTTTCAATACGGCCGGTAACAACAGTGCCGCGACCTTCAATAGAGAAGATATCTTCAATCGGCATCAAGTAAGGGTGATCAATGTCACGAGTCGGTTCTGGAATATAAGTATCCAAGGCTTCCATTAATTTCATAATCGGTTCAGAGTCAGAACCAGTCGGGTTCTCTAAAGCCTTCAAGGCGCTACCACGAATAATCGGAGTAGTGTCGCCCGGGAATTCATATTTTTTGAGCAAGTCACGAATTTCTTCTTCAACTAAATCAATAAGTTCTGTGTCTTCCACCATGTCGCATTTATTCAAAAAGACAATGATGTAAGGGACGCCAACCTGACGAGCCAAAAGAATGTGTTCTCTGGTCTGAGGCATAGGTCCATCAGTGGCCGCTACCACCAAAATAGCGCCATCCATCTGAGCAGCGCCAGTAATCATGTTCTTAACATAATCGGCGTGACCCGGACAGTCAACGTGAGCATAGTGACGCTTTTCTGATTCGTATTCTACGTGAGCAGTAGCAATAGTAATACCACGCGCTTTTTCTTCCGGCGCAGCATCAATTTCGCCAACATTTTTCTTGGATGCTTTCATGCCTTTAGCATTAAAAACAGCCAACATAGCGGCGGTTAACGTAGTTTTCCCGTGATCAACGTGGCCAATAGTACCAACGTTAACATGGGGCTTACCTCTTTCAAATTTTTCTGTTGCCATGTTATTTGTGTGCGGCCTCCGTTTAAGGCAGAGTTTTTTCCCTTTAAGGAAACCAGCCGAACTTAATTAATTATTTTTAAATTTATAAAAATTTTATTCTACTTCTTGGGCCTTATTTTTCACAATCGGCGGAATTTGCCAGGCCTTTTTAGGCTGGCTATCTTCATCAGAATTAGGGGTATTTTCTTTATTTTTCCACATCAAGATTTCGCGATTTATCTTATCAGTTAAATCTTCTTCTGTCAAATTTACCGTTGGAGCTACCGAGGCCTCGGAAACAGGTATATTTTCCGGTACCGGAACGCTAGAAACATGGCTGATAACTGGGGATAATTTCTGAGATTTATCAAGTAAATCAGAGTAAGAATCAAAGCTCATAACGACATAAGAGTCATCAACACTCGCGCCGTCATAAATTACTACGCGGTCGCCGGTTTTTTTTACCAATTGTAATATTTTTTGTAACTGCTCTGAGAACATATTATTTTCCTTGTTTTTCTTTAATAGTTTCTAAAATATTTTTAGGAACTTCCGCATAATAGGCGAACTCCATAACATAATTAGCGCGACCCTGACTCATAGAACGGAGTGAAGTGGAATAGCCAAACATTTCCGCTAAAGGAACCTTAGCTTGCACTACCTTGATATTAGCTCTATCACTCATCTCTTCTATCTGACCACGCTTAGAACTTAAGTCGCCAATAATATTTCCCATATATTCTTCCGGAGTGGTAACTTCAACTTTCATAATCGGCTCCAATAAAATCGGACCGGCTTTTTGACAAGCTTCACGGAAGGCAAAAATAGCCGCCATTTTAAAAGCAATTTCCGAAGAATCAACATCATGATAGGAACCATAAAAAACTGCCGCCTTAACATCAACCATCGGATAACCGGCTAAACCGCCAGAAAGTAAAGCTTCGCGTACACCTTTTTCAATAGCCGGAATAAATTCCTTGGGGATAACTCCACCCTTAACTTCATCAGCGAACTCAAAACCTTTACCCTGCTCTTGCGGTTCAATACGCAAAGAACAATGACCATACTGACCGCGACCACCAGACTGTTTAACATACTTATGTTCTGCTTCCGCTTTCTTAGTAATTGTTTCACGATAAGAAACCTGAGGATTACCGACATTAGCTTCCACGCCGAATTCCCGCTTCATACGATCAACAATAATTTCCAAATGTAATTCACCCATACCAGAAATCAAAACTTGATTTGTTTCCGTGTCAGTTTCCACTCTAAAAGTAGGATCTTCTTCCGCCAAACGCTGTAAAGCCACACCCATTTTTTCCTGATCAGCTTTAGTTTTTGGCTCCACCGCAATTTTAATAACCGGCTCCGGAAAGGTGATAGATTCCATTAGCAATGGATGTTCCTCATCACACAAAGTATTTCCGGTAGTAGTATTTTTTAAACCAATAATAGCAGCAATATCGCCAGCATATACTTCTTTAACTTCTTCGCGATGATTGGCGTGCATACGCACTAGACGACCAACCCGTTCTTTATTATCTTTAGACGAATTGAGAATATAAGAACCAGCCGTTAAAACTCCCTGATAAACACGAACAAAACAAAGTTTACCGACAAAAGGATCGGTAGCAATTTTAAAAGCTAAACCAACAAAAGGTTTACTATCATCAGGACTAACTAAGATTTTCTTCTCAATATCACGAATATCACTACCTTCCAAAACTGGGACATCAATCGGTGAAGGTAAATAATCATTAACAGCGTCTAAAACTAATTGAACACCAATGTTCTGTAAAGCAGTACCACAGAATACCGGATATACAGAGTTAGAGATAACACCTTTACGAATAGCTGCTTTTAATTCTTCCAAAGGAATTTCTTGACCGGCTAAATATTTTTCCATGGTTTTTTCGTCTCCTTCCACAGCTTTTTCCACGAGTTCATTATGATATTTTTCCACATCAGCTTTCATATCCTCCGGAACCGGAATTTCTTCAACATTCATGCCATTGCTACCGGAAAACTGATAAGCTTTTTTAGTTAATAAATCAATCACTCCTTTAAGGTTACTTTCCGCACCAATAGGTAATTGCGCAGCCACCGCTTTAGCACTCAAACGAGTTCTAATGGAATTTAAGCTCATGTAAAAATCAGCGCCCATCTTATCCATTTTATTAACAAAACAAAGACGAGGCACCTGATACTTGTCAGCCTGACGCCAGACAGTCTCTGACTGCGGTTCTACGCCGGCCTGGCCATCAAAAACAGCAATCGCGCCATCAAGGACACGCAAAGAACGTTCCACCTCTACAGTAAAGTCTACGTGGCCAGGAGTATCAATAATATTGATCTTATTATGCTTCCAGTAGCAGGTAGTGGCGGCGGAAGTAATTGTAATACCACGTTCTTTTTCCTGTTCCATCCAATCCATTTCCGCTGCCCCTTCATGTACTTCACCAATCTTATGTTTTTTACCGGTGTAAAACAAAACACGCTCAGTAAAAGTTGTTTTACCGGCGTCAATATGCGCCATGATACCAATATTTCTAATGTCTTTTAAATCGTATTCGCGAGCCATATTAATTCTTTAAATTACAAAATAATTAGCGGCGACGGGAACGAGAAAAATGGGCAAAGGCTTTATTAGCTTCAGCCATTTTGTGAACAGACTCTCTCTTTTTAACAGCATTACCTTCGCCATTAGAAGCTTCCAAAATCTCGTAAGATAATTTTTCCGCTGTACCACGGCCTTTACGGTCTTGAGCGGCTTTGATAATCCAATTACAAGCCAAAAAATAACGTCGTTCGCCTCGGACCTGAAAAGGTACCTGATAATTAGCACCACCAACGCGCTTACCGCGAACTTCTACCAGCGGTGAAACGCGACGAATAGCTTTGTTGAAAATATGACGCGGATCTTGTTTAGTCTTTTCTTTAATAATATCTAAAGCGCCATAAACAATTTTTTCGGCCACACTCTTCTTACCGCGTTCCATGACATAATTAATAAACTTCGCGATACCCTGATCGTTATATTTAGCATCGCCTTCAATATCTCTTTTTGGTGACGGTTTCCCTCTCATAAAATTTAAAAATTATTCTTTTATTTTTTCGGTTTTTTAGCGCCATACTTACTGCGACCCTGACGACGTGCTTCCACGCCGGCCGCATCAAAAACGCCACGAACGATCTTATAACGAACCCCCGGTAAATCCTTAGTTTTTCCTCCTTTAATCAAAACGATGGAATGTTCTTGTAAATTATGCCCCATACCAGGAATATAGGCAGTTACTTCCATACCATTGGATAAACGAACACGAGCGATTTTACGTAAAGCGGAGTTCGGTTTTTTAGGGGTAGTAGTGGTTACCTTTAAACAAACACCCTGCTTAAAAGGAGCACCCTTAGCATTGTCTCTTTTACGACGATGCAGGGTATCCAAGCTGGAATGAAGCGCTAAAGCGTTACGACGCTTAGCGATAACCTTGCGACCCTTGCGAACTAACTGATTAATCGTGGGCATAATCTTAAAATTTCTTTAAAATATAAAAGGGATAGTTTCCCCGTATAAAAACAATCCTGACTATTCAGGATAGGTTTTAGGCTATTTTTTCCTATGAATTTAATTTAACAAAATATAAAATATAAGTCAAGGTTAAATACCGACAATCAAACGAAACAAGGAATCAACAACTGGGATTACCATATTACCGGCTAACATGACAAATAAAATAATAAAAATAAAACCCATCCGTTCATTGCCCAAATAACGGTCGCGCATCTCGGCTGGTAAAAAAGTCGCCAATATTTTTGAGCCATCAAGGGGCGGAATAGGAATTAAATTAAAGACCATCAAAATCAAATTAATGTAAACAATAATAGACAATAAACTGGAAAATGTTATGTTAAAAAATGGTAAAAAACGTAAACAAAGCCCAAATAAAATAGCCAACACTAGATTAGTTAGAGGTCCGGCTAAAGCCACCTTAGCATCACCATAGCGACGGTCTCGCAGGTTATAGGGATTATATGGTACTGGTTTTGCCCAACCAAAAATAAAAGGCAAGCCGGAAATAACCATCATCAAGGGCAAGAAAAAAGAACCGAACCACTCTAAATGAGCCAAGGGGTTAATAGTTAAGCGACCGGCGTCTTTGGCCGTATTATCTCCTAATTGATAAGCTGCCCAGCCATGCATATATTCATGTGCCACGGCTGAAAAAACTAGAACAATAATTTCAAATATTATTATACTATAATCTCCATTCATATAAATATAGTCTAGCACAACTTGATTATTTTTTAAAATGCTGATAAAGTTAATCTATTATAAAACTAAAAAAGAATAAATATGGGAAAAAGATGTGATTTGTGCGGACGCAGCGCTACGGCGGGTGCCAGCCGGTCTCACTCCAAGATTAAAACCTTGAAAAGACAAAATATTAATCTGCAAAGTAAAAATATTGACGGTATTAAATTAAAAGTTTGTACCTCCTGTATTCGTACTATAGCTAAAATAGAGAGAGAAAGAGAGGCTAAGAAATTAGTAGCTAAAACCGGAAAAAAAGTAAAATCTACTAAAAAGACCTCTACGGGATCAACCAAAAAGAAAACTAGTCCAGCAAAAAAGAAGGCTAGCAAAAAATAAATTATACTATTTTTGTAGAAACACTTCCCTATCTTGGGAAGTGTTTTTTGTTTATTTAAGCGAACGACTAAAGCAATTTCTGACGTAAAAATTTTACTGCTAAAAATAAACCTAGATAATATAGAGCCCCCAGGCGCCAACTAAAATTACTAACATCTACAGCTGCCCAGTCAGGTCGAGCTAAAATATCGGAAATAATAAAAATAAATTTTAAGATTACATAAGACGGAAAAAACCATATAACACCGAGTAGAGGGATAATACTTGATAACAATAAGGCTGTTAGCAACAAGGCAATAAGAAAAGGCATGCTCCAAAGCACCAGCAGATTGGCTAAGGGGGCGATAAGGGATATTTGTTGAAAATTAATCACCGCTACCGGTAAAATTACTAACTGCGATACTAAGGTTATATTTACAGTATCAAAAATATTATTAATCAAATTACGCCCCGCCCCCTTAATTTTAATTCTAGACAAAAGGCGCACCGCCAACTTTTGGCCCAAAGGATAAATGTAAATGATACCAATTAAAGCCAGAAAAGATAATTGAAAGCCAATGTCCGACCTTAAAAGACGAGGGTTAAACGCTAACATAACAGCCGCTGCAAAAACCAAAGCCCGGGTTAAAGAAGAGGGACGCCCATAATAAATAGCCAAAAAAGATAAAGTGCCCATAACGGCTGCTCGAATTGCTGAAGACGCTAAGCCGGTTAGGATCGGGTAAATAAAAAGAAAGCCGCCAACTAGAAACAAAATTCGGCGGCGAGGCCAACCAAGGGCCAGAAAAAAATTAATAATCAAAGCACTTAAAATAGTAATATGCGTCCCAGAAATAGCTATAATATGGCTTAAACCAACGCGAGCAAACATGTTTAAATCTTCTTTATACATCGCCCGCCGATAACCAAGTAAAAGTGCGTTAGCCAAACTGGCAGACGGCTCCGGTAAATTAGAATTAATACTACTAGCCAGCCTTTGTTTAAAATCTAATAAAAGACGATAGCTCTTCTGCGTCATGCTTAAATTCCCTTCCGTCTTGGTAATTTTAGGATAATACATCACCGAATAAACATCATAACGAGCCAAATAGCTCTCATAATCAAAACCTTCTATTTCCGGCGGCGCCTGTAATTGACCAGTAATTTGTAAATAGTCGCCATAGTCATAAATAGGGTAAAGATCGGTAGTAATAAGAACCCGCCCTTGAGAATCTTGCCCCTGAGCACATACCGTTAAACGTCTGCTTTTATAATCAAGTTCCGCCTCCTTGCAAACCTGCCCAACAAAACTTATTTTTTGGCCATTATAAGCGGCCAAATCAGAACTTTTAATATGAGCATCTAAAAAATTAGGATAAAAGCCTCCGATAAAAATAAATAATATAAAGCCCAAATTCGCAAATAAAAAAATCCGCGCCAGAGAAAAAGACATAAAAAAATATCCTTAAGTTAATAAGGATATTTTAAGCAACGAGATATTAAAAAAAGATAAAGCCTCGGAGCTAAGCTTTCAGCCACTTTAAATATTCTTCCATAAACGGCTCTAGGGAACCGTCTAAAACGGCATCGACATCAGAGGTTTCATAATCCGTCCGATGATCTTTAACTAAACGTTTACCGTACAAAAAATAAGAACGAATTTGTTTTCCCCATTCTGCCTTTTGTACTATGCCTTTTAACTTACGCTCTTCCGCCTCTTTCTCCTGTAGAGCTAATTGATAAAGTTTGGTGCGCAAAAGTTTCATGGCATTTTCTTTATTCTGATGCTGTGAGCGTTCAGTCTGACAAGTGACAGTAATGCCGGTCGCCAAATGAACAATACGCACGGCCGAATCGGTAGTATTGACGCTTTGCCCGCCCGGTCCACTACTGCGAAAAACATCAATGCGTAAATCTTCATCTTTAATAACAATCGTGCCATCATCTTTAATTTCCGGAATGACTTCCACTAAAGCGAAGGAAGTGTGACGAGCGCCGTCAGAATCAAAAGGTGAATTACGAAGTAAACGATGAACCCCGTTTTCACTTTTTAAATAACCATAAGCCCAAGAACCAATAGCTCTAAGTACAACACTCTTAATCCCGGCCTCATTACCGTAATTACGATCCAAAATTTCTATTTTCCAATGACGTTTTTCCGAAAAACGTAAATACATTCTCTCCAAAATCTGGGCCCAATCTTGGGCATCAACTCCGCCCGTACCGGCGTGAATCGCTAAAATAGCGCTATTTTTATCATATTTTTCCGAGAATAACGACAAAAATTCTAACTTAGAAAATTTTTTATCCAGTTCTTCATATTTCTTTTCCATGTCCGTCAAAAGATCTCCACCATCTTCTAGGGCCGCTAAAGCCACCATCTCTTCCGCTTCTCTGATATCTTTTTGTAAAAGCACCCAAGCTTTAGTTTCCGTGGCCAGCTCTTCCGCCTGCTGTCCCACTAAAATAGCTTCATCTTTATCATCCCAAAAATTTGGAGCAGACATACGTAAACGTAATTCTTTTTCCTCCACTTCTTTCCTTTCAATATCTAAAATCGTTTTTGTTTTTAAAAAACGTTGGCGCAAATCTTCCAATTTTTTTATTAGAGTTTCCATGCGATAAAATACTGTTCTCAAATTATATATCCTAATTATAACAAAAAAACGCCCTCTTAGACAGGGCGTTTTTATTACAGAAAAATTAACGTTTGCTCCACTGTGGCGCTTTACGAGCCTTAAGTTTACCTGGCTTCTTTCTTTCTACATGACGCGGATCGCGAGTCAGAAAACCATTTACTTTTAAGGCATCTTTAGCAGTCGGATCAATCATTAAAATTGCGCGACTAATACCGAGACGAACAGCCCCTACCTGGCCCTGTACGCCACCACCCTGCGCTAATACGGAAAAATTAAAATCACGAGCATGACCAGTTACCTTTAAAGGCTGGGAAAGAATATTGCTACCTTCATTTGGGAAGTATTCACTGGCTCGCTTACCGTTTACCATAATAACACCCTTACCACTCTGGAATAAGCGAACTTTAGCAACAGAACTCTTACGACGACCGACCGCCTTAATATAAGTACCACTAAAATCAGCTGTTTCATTCTTAGCCCAGTCCTTATCTTCTTCCTGACTTTCCGGCGCTTCAGAAATTAAAACATCAGCAGATTTCACTTCCTTCTCTTTAGAATTTTTCTTATTTTTCTCGACCATATTTATTTGATAATTAATCTTTTGATCATAGCAGTTCGCAACTTAGTCGGCGGCAACATCTGTGTGACAGCGCGACGTAAAACATCACCAGGATTTTTTTCAAAAACTTCCGACATATTTTTACTACGTAAACCACCCAGATAACCGGTATAACGATGATATTGTTTCTGATCCAATTTTTTTCCGGTAAATTTTACCTGACTGATATTAGATACTTCAACAATGTCACCCAAATCCATGTGCGCTTGAAATTCCGGCTTATTCTTACCACGCAGTAAAGTGGCAACCTGAGTAGCCAAACGACCGACCGCTTGTCCGGTGGCGTCCAATTTATGTAATTTTCTCTCAATATTTTTCATATATTATACTAGTTCAATTTGGACAATCTGAGCACCATCGCCAGAACGAGTTCCCAATTTAACAATCCGAGTGTAACCGCCCGGGCGACTCTTATAACGAGTACCTAAGACTTCCAAAGTCTTCTTAACAGCATTTTTCTGTAAGAGAACTTTAATTAAACCACGACGAGCGTTCAAATCACCCGCTTTAGCAGATGTAATCATTTTCTCTACTAAAGGTCTAACCACCGTTGCCTTCGCCTTGGTAGTCTTCACTTTTTCATACAAAAGAATACTGGATGCTAAATTACGTAACATCAGTTCACGCGGCGCCTTGGCTCGATCTAAAGTTTTAGTTTTATTACGGTGACGCATATTTATTTCTTAGTTTTTTTTACCTTATCTTTTTTAGGCGCTTTCGCTTTTTTTTCAACAACTTCGTCCTTGTCTGCCTCTTCTTCTATTTCTTCATCCTCAACAACCACTTCTTCTGTTTTTTCATCAGCTTCAACTAATTCTGCTACCTGATAATTAGGGAGTAAAGAAGAATACTGATTAACTAAAATTTCTACCGCCTTATTAAAAGCTTCTTCCGGAGAAATTGTACCATCGGTCTTAATATTTAAAACAAGCTTATCCCAGTTAGTCATTTTACCAACACGAGTATTTTCTACGTCAATACTAACTAAAGTTACTGGAGAATAAATGGAGTCAAGCTCAATATAACCAATTTCTCTGTTCTCTCTTTTTGTTCCTTCCGCCATACGATAACCACGTCCTTCATGGACCACAATTTCCATTTCCAAACTACCAGCTTCATCTGTAATATGCGCCAAAACCAAATCAGGATTTTTTACTTCGGCCTGAGTATTTTTAGCTATATCACCAGCGGTCACAACTTTCTTACCTTTTAACTTAAGATCCAAGCGAACTTCGTCTTCAGTATGAATTTTAAGTCGCAACTGTTTTAAATTTAAAACTATTTCCAAAACATCTTCTTTGACATGAGGCAAAGCCATAAATTCATGGCTAGCTCCCTTAATTTTGACTCCGACAACGGCCGCACCCGGTAAAGAAGAGAGCAAAACGCGACGTAGAGAATTACCCAAAGTCATACCATAACCGGGGAACAAAGGTTCTACGGTTACAACTCCTTCTTGAGCGTTTGCACCATTTGTAAATTCAATTTTTTTAGGCAAAGCGATATTTTGCATATTGTTTTTTTAAATACAAATAACTTACTTATTATTTGGAATAGTATTCCGTAATCACCTGAATATTCAAATTCAACGGTAAATCCGTATCTTGCGGTTCATGTAAAATTTTAACGCTTAAATCATCGGCACTAAAATTTAACCAACTGGGTCGTTCCGCTTTTTTTAACTTTTCGGCGGAATTACGGAAATAAATATTTTTTTCGCTAGTCTTTTTAATCTTAATAACTTCTCCGGGTTTAACCATGAAAGAAGGAATATCAGTCATAACTTCATTAACACTAAAGTGTCCGTGGTTAACTAACTGACGAGCAGCCGCTCTAGAAGTAGCAAAACCGGCACGATAAACTACGTTATCCAAACGCATTTCCAAAGCACGCAAGAAATTTTTACCAGAATCACCGACTTTTTTGACAGCTTTATCAAAGGTCAAACGGAATTGTTTCTCCGCCAAACCATAGAATTTTTTGGCCTTCTGTTTCTCCGCTAACTGTTGACCATAGTCACTCAAACGCTTATGACCTTTAGGACCATGAAAACCAGGAGCATAATTGCGCTTAATAATCGCACATTTCGGAGTAAAACAACGCTCCCCCTTTAGAAAGAGTTTTTCTCCTGCCCGACGGCACTGTTTACATTTATTATCAATATTTCTTCCCATATTTATTGAACGGAAAATTTATAATTTCTTTCTTAAACCCGACGTGGTTTCTTCGGCCGACAACCGTTATGTGGCACGGGGGTCATATCTTTAATTGAGCTAACATTCAAACCGTTAGCGTTCAAAGCTCTAATAGCCGCTTCACGACCGGTACCAACACCGGAAACAAAGACGCTAACTTCCTCCAGACCATATTCTTCACGCGCTTTCTGAGCTGCTATTTTAGTAATGATTTGCGCGGCATAAGGAGTCGCTTTCTTTGCTCCTTTAAATCCGGCTAAACCGGCGCTGGCCCAAGAAATAACGTCACCATTAGGATCAGTCAAGGTCATCATGGTGTTGTTATAAGTAGCCTGGATATAAGCACGACCAACTTTAACAATACGAGCCACCTTCTTTTTCTTTTTCTTAATTAATCTTTTTTTACTGCGAGCCGCTTTATTTTTTTCTAGTTTTTCTTTAATATCAGCCGGTAATTCTTCATTAGTAGAATCAAAAGAAAAATCAGCCCCATCTTTTTCTTCGTCGGACTGAATATCCTCCGTTTCAACGGGAGCAAGATCTTTAGCACCAGCTTTTAACGGTTTCTCAACCGGGGTAGAAGCCTCGGCTGTATCAACAATTTTTTTATTTTCCTCTTTTACTTCTTCAGACATAATTAAAGACTGATTATTTTAACTTAAGTTTTCTGTAGACCGGCCTTGCTCTTACCACTACCCATAGTAACACGCTTGTTACCGCGAACCGTTCGACTATTAGTCTTAGTTCGCTGACCGCGAGCCGGTAAATGCTTAGCGTGACGCAAACCACGATAAGAACCGATTTCTTTCAAACGTTTAATATTTCCCTGCACTTCACGACGTAAGTCGCCTTCCACTGAATGTTTTTTCTCTACGACTTCGCGGAGAACATTAGCTTCTTGTTCAGGTAAATCTTTAACTTTAGTATTAGGATCAATTTCAACCGTCAAAAGAATTGTTTTGGCCAAACTACGACCAATGCCATGAATATAAGTCAAAGCAATTTCTATTCTTTTGTCGTTAGGAAGATTAACTCCCGCTATTCTTAATGCCATAGAAATAATTATTAACCCTGTCTCTGCTTATGCTTGGGGTTCTTACAAATAACATGAACCCGGCCTTTACGGCGAACCACTTTACAGTCCTTACAAATTTTTTTTGCGCTCGCTCTAACTTTCATAATAATAAATTTTACATTCGATAAGTAATCCGCCCTTTAGTTAAATCGTAAGGGCTAATCTGCAATTTTACTTTATCTCCAGGTAAAAGACGAATTCTATGAAGTCTCATCTTACCGGATAAATGCGCCAGGATTTCATGACCGTTCTCTAAGGCAACCTTAAAAGTTGCTGCCGGCATTAATTCCAAAACCTCTCCCTGCATTTCAATAAAATCTTTAGCGTTCAGGGTGGCGGCGCTGGCGTCATTATTTTCTTGTTCTTTTGACATTAACACAAAAAAATTTGATAAAGACAACTTTCGCCTTATCAAAATTCTTTAAAAATTAATTAAATTATTTTGGAGAATCTGATATTTCTAATCTATCTTGTTAATATCTTCAATCCTAACAATATTCGCTAAAAAAAGAAAACTACTTTTTTCTTTTATTTCACTTATTTGTTAATAAAATCATTATAGATATAAGACTAAAAATTGTCAATAGATAATAAGGAATAATTAGCGATAATTTTAGCTAGCTTTGCAGAATAGCTTTAATACGTCTCACACCAGCGCTAGAAGCTTCTTCTTTCTGTATCTTAAAATTACCTAATATTCCAGTATTTTCTACATGCGGACCGCCACAAATCTCTTGAGAAAAGGCCATTTTTAAATTAGGCTTTTTATAATTATCCAAATGACTAATGGAATAAACCTTGACCAACTCACCATATTTTGAATTAAAAACTCCCATAGCACCACGCTGTCTGGCCTTGTCCAAAGATAATTCTTCACAGCTTACCGTATAATTTTCTTTAATAGCACCATTAACCAAATCTTCCACCTGTTTGATTTGTTCCGGTGTCATCTTATCAGGATGAGAAAAATCCAAACGCAATCTTTCAGCGGTAATATTACTTCCCTTTTGGACGACATTATCTCCTAAAACTTTTCTTAAAGCAGCCAATAACAGATGGGCCGTGGTGTGTAATTTTACCGTCTCGTCACCAGCATCGGCCAAACCACCTTTAAAGCGACCAGCTGAAGCGGTACGAGAAAGATCTTGATGTTTTTTCATTTCCGCCGCAAAACCTTGGAGTAAAAATTCTCCAGTATCAGCTTTTAAAACATAATTATGTGAAGATGATTTTTTTCGTGATTTTAATTCCTCTAAAGATAGTTCCACGGGAAAACCAAAACTCTGATACAAATTAAATAAATCTTGACCAGTTAATTCTTTCTTATCTTGTATTATTTTATCTAATTCTTTCAAACCATTTTCCAAAGTTCTACTAAACTTCTCCTCCTCTTTATCTAAATTATCAAAAATAAACTGCTGGTGCTTCTCCAATTCGCCATAGACTTCTTTATAATCATTAATAACTACCGCCGCCACATCCTTAGTCCATGACTCTTTTTGAATGTTTAATTGACGCCCGTAACGAACGGCGCGACGAATTAAGCGACGCACGACATAGCCCTGATCAGTGTTAGAAGACACTATACCTTTATCGTCACCAATAATAAATGTGGCTGCTTTTAAATGGTCGGCCACGATTCTAATAGATCTAGTCGTCTCCACGTCCTCTCCATACTTATGCCCACTCAGTTCTTCAATTTTATGGACAATATTAATAAATAAGTCGGTCTGATAATTATCATCTAAGCCATTCAAAGCGGCTAAAGTCCTTTCCAAGCCTAAACCGGTATCAACATTTTTCTGCTGCAAAAGTTCAAATTTGGCATCGGTGTTTTTATTATATTGCATAAAAACATTGTTCCAGATTTCCACCCATGAATTATTATCATCATTAAAACTAGCAGGAACCTTGTTTTCCTCTCCCACCCAATAAAAAATTTCCGTATCCGGACCACAAGGACCGGTTACTCCCGCCGGTCCCCACCAATTATTTTTCTTAGGTAAGCGAGCAATACGCTCTAAAGGTAAATTATTTTCCGTAAATATGACCGACCAGGCGTCATATGCTTCTTGGTCAAAACCGGAATCTTCATCGCCCACGAAAACCGAAACAGCTAAACGATTTTTATCTAAAGACAAACCCTGAGCATCAGTCAAAAACTCCCAACTATAATTAATGGACTCTTTCTTGAAATAATCCCCCAAGGACCAATTTCCCATCATCTCAAAAAAAGTGTGATGTGTTTTGTCGCCCACTTCTTCAATATCACCAGTGCGGATACATTTCTGGGCTCCGACTAAGCGTGAACCAGCTGGATGTTTACCGCCTAGGAGGTAGGGCACTAAAGGATGCATACCAGCGGTAGTAAATAGGACAGTCGGATCGTTTTCCGGAATTAAAGAAGCACTACCAATAATCGCATGATTACGGAGCTTAAAAAAATCTAAATATTTTTGTCGCAGTTCAATTGAAGTCATGGAAGTCATAGAAATAACGATAACATTAATTTAGATCTATATTATATTAACTTCTTCGTGTAAATCAAGGCCGAAACTTTTTTTAACGGTTTGCTTAATTTTTTTAACTAAGTTTAAAACCTGTCGGGCGGAAGCGCGTCGATAATTTATTAAAACTAAGGCTTGATTTTTGTGCATACCAACCGCCCCAAATTTCTTACCCTTAAAACCGGCCGTTTCAATTAACCAAGCAGCGGGAATTTTGACCTTAGTTTTACTGATCGGCCAACTCGGCATATCAGGATATTTCTTCTGCAAAGCTTTAAATTTTATTGTGCTAATTTCAAGATTTTTAAAAAATGAACCGGCGTTTGGCATTTTCACCGGATTCGGCAATTTTTCTGTCCTAATAATCTTAATAGTGGCAGATACATTTTTCAGGCTAGGCTTCTTGATACCCCGCTCCAGAAGATGGGCGCGAATAGCGCCATAATCAAGCTGTAAGGTAGCCATTTTCTGTAATTTAAAAGTCACGGCATAAATAAAATACTTCCCCTTCAATTTATTTTTAAAAATGCTCTCCCGATAAGCGAAATGACAATCCGGTCCGGAGAATATTCTCTCTTGCCCACTTTTAAGATCAATGGCATGTAGATGATAGAAAGAGTCTTTAATTTCCACACCATAAGCACCAATATTTTGCATCGGGGCCGCTCCCACCGTCCCGTAAATTAAACTTAAATTCTCCAAACCATGCCAATTATGACGAACACTCCAATCCACAAAATCACCCCACAATTCTCCGGATTTAGCCTCAACTAAAATATAATCTTTATTTTTTTCCACTACTTTAATTCCCTTGATTTCATTCTTTAGGGTTAGGCCCTTAACAGTCTGGGAAATTAAAACATTGGAACCGCCGCCCAAGATAAATAATGGCTTTTTATTTTTTTTAGACCAAACAATTGCTTCCTGCAAGTCTTCCTTGCTTTTTAAAATAGCAAAAAACTCCGCCCGAGCGCTTAGCTGTAAAGTGGTGTAAGCTTTTATATTTTTATTTTTTTCTATTTTCAACACAATTTAATTATAAAGAAAAATGCTTAAAAAGTCTAAAATATTATTCAATGTCTCCTAAGAACTGCAACCTTAATAATTCGGCATATAAACCACCTTCAGTCTGCGCTAAAGAGGCATGATTGCCTTCCTCCGCCACCTGGCCATTCTTTAAGACAA
>MNUT01000001.1 GCA_001871165.1 Candidatus Falkowbacteria bacterium CG1_02_37_21
GCCTATTTTTATTGCCGATTATGTTTTAAATTCTTACGGAACGGGCTCGGTGATGGCGGTACCGGCGCACGATGAAAGAGATTGGGAGTTTGCCGAGAAATATAAGCTAGCACGACGGGCTGTTGTAACTTCATCAAATAATAAAAATGATAAAGTTTACACGGCGGATGGAATTTTAGAAAATTCCGGAGATTTTGCTGGCTTGAGTTCTGCTTCAGCGCGCCAACAAATGTCCGAGTGGTTGGAAAAAAATAAAGTCGGTGCCAAAAAAATAAATTATAAAATAAAAGATTGGGTATATTCCCGACAACGTTATTGGGGCGAACCGATTCCTTTGATTCATTGCGCCAAGTGTGGCGTTGTAGCAGTGCCGGAAAAAGATTTGCCGGTTTGTCTGCCGGAAGTAGAAAGTTATGAGCCAACCGGCACCGGTGAGTCTCCGTTAGCCGCTATTTCCGATTGGGTGAATGTTAAATGTCCGGACTGTGGCGGAGCGGCTCAGCGTGAAACTAATACTATGCCGCAATGGGGTGGTTCTTGCTGGTATTATTTGCGTTATATTACTCCCCATAATGAAACGGCTTTAGTTGATAAGGAGCAAGAAAAATATTGGTCGCCGGTTGATTTCTATGTGGGCGGAGCGGAACACGCCACGCGTCATCTTATTTATGCTCGTTTCTGGCATAAATTTCTATTTGATATTGGAGCGGTAAATTATGACGAACCTTTTACAAAATTAAAACATGTCGGTTTGATTATGGGCGAAGATGGACGCAAGATGTCCAAGCGTTGGGGGAATGTTATTAATCCCAATGAGATGGTGAAACAATTTAGCGCGGACGCTTTGCGGGTTTATGAAATGTTTATGGGTCCTTTTGATCAAGCGATAAGCTGGAATACTAACGGTTTAGTCGGGACGAGAAAATTTTTGGAAAAAGTGGAGAAGTTATTTAGTGACGATGCGGCGGATGTAACTTCGGAAGATAAAAAATTATTATCTTTACTCCATAAGACGATTAAAAAAGTCGGTAATGATATTGAGAATTTTAATTTAAATACCGCCGTTTCTGCTTTAATGATTTTAGTTAATGAATTGACCGAGTATAAAAAGAAAAATCAATCTTGGCCTATTGCTGTCGCCGGTCGTCAGTCATTACTCCAGATTTTAGCGCCCTTCGCCCCACATTTATGTGAGGAACTTTGGGAGAGATTGGGCAAGCAAAGAAGTATCTTCAAGTCCGCTTGGCCTAAGTATGACGAAACATTAATAAAAGACGATATTGTTAATTTAGTTATTCAAATTAACGGTAAATTACGCGCTAGCGTAGAAGTAGCAGCTGATATCTCCGAGGCAGAAGCTTTGGAATTGGCACACGCTAACGATAATATAAAAAAATGGTTGGCAGGGAAAGAAGTCGTGAAAGTAATTTTTGTCGCCGGAAAACTTTTGAATATTGTGATTAAATAGAGAATTTTATGAGTGATTTATCCGCCCAGACTAGAGATATCTGTAAATTATTAGATATTAGACCGGCTCGTTCCAAGGGTCAGAATTTTTTGATAAATGAAAAGATTTATGACGATATTATTAAGGCGGCTGATTTGCAGACTAATGATTATGTCTTGGAAGTTGGCCCGGGTTTAGGTTTTTTGACCGCTAAGTTAGCGCAAAAAGTACAAAAAGTGATGGCGGTGGAACTGGACGATAAATTAGCTGATTATTTACAGGTAGCGGTTGATTCTCAAGATGTAAATAATGTAGAAATTATTAACCAAGACATTTTAAAATTTAATTGGCTGGAGTATTGGAGCCGGGAAGCGAAATTAAGACAAGGCTCGTTAAAAGGGAAGAGCCTGTCTTATAAAATTGTCGCTAACATGCCTTATAATATTACTTCTATTTTTTTGCGTTTGTTTTTGAGTCAAGAACCGCGCCCGGAAACTTTAGTCCTAATGCTTCAAAAAGAAGTAGCTGAGCGCATCGTGGCGGAACCGCCGGAAATGAGTATTCTGGCGATATCTATTCAGTATTACGCTAACGCGGAAATTGTCAGAATTGTGAAGGCGGGTAATTTTTGGCCGGAACCAAAAGTTGATAGCGCAATTATTAAGATAAATCTTAAATCTCATAAATACGACGGAGAAGAGGACAAGAAATTTTTTCGTTTGGTCCGTATCGGCTTTAGTGCTAAGCGTAAAATGTTAAAGAATAATTTGGCGGCCGGGTTAAAAGTTAAGCCGGTGCAGATTGATAAAGCCTTTCAAACAGTTGGCTTATCTTCTCAAGTTAGAGCCGAGGTATTATCGCTGGAAGATTGGCAAAAATTATTTGCGGCGCTACGTTTATTTGTGGTATAATAAAATCAATTAGAATGATAGTTAACCGCATTTATTTATTATGCCCAAAGGAAATTCCGCAGACGATAACGGTATCGGATTCACTTTAAATGATTTACCGCAATCACGGAAAATTGCGGTGATAGTTTTTTTTATTTTTGCTGTTGTTATTGTAGTTTTTTGGATTTGGCAAATTAAAACGCAAATTAGTAAACCCTTCTCTTTAGGCGAGACAACGGTGAGTACTTCTACAGACTTGGAGGCGACGCTTAAAGGTCTTGATACTGATGGTGATGGCCTCTCTAATTATGATGAGATTTACGTTTATAAAACTTCACCATATTTACAGGACAGTGATAGTGATGGCCTCTTAGATAATCAGGAAGTTTTACAGGGAACTGATCCTAATTGTCCGCAGGGAAAAAATTGTAATGCCGTCACACCTAGTGATACTGGCACTAATATTATTTCTAGTTCAAGTCCTGTTGTTACTCCTACGCAAAACTCTATTGTTAGTCCAAATGCTAGCCTGGATGCTTCCGGTGTTGACCAAGCGGCACTACAGAGCGCTTTGAATGGTCAAATTGATGTAGTCACCTTACGGCAACTATTAATTTCCAGTGGTGTTAACAAGGCAGATTTGGATAAGATTAGTGATGAAGATTTAATGGCTGGTTATCAAGCGACTTTACAAGCCCAGGGTCAAACTAATTAATGAAGTAAAGCTTAGTAACATGAAAAAGTTTTTTTCTTTTATGTTTAAGCCTCAAGCGACGACTGTTAAGAAAACGATGAGTATTCCTCTGGCTTTTTTAATTTTATTTTTTGTTATTTTAGTGCCTGTTAAACCGGCGCGAGCACAGATGGCGGTCGCCGATATTCCTGGTTTAGTTTGGGACAAAGTATCCAGTGCCGCTAACTTTTTATGGCAGAAAGGTGGTTCTATCGCTTTTAATCGCACCCTGTCCACAGTTTTAAATACTATTGCTTACGATGCCGCTAACTATATCGGTTCAGGCGGAGAGGGACAGAGTCCTCTTTTTCAAAAACAAAATCTTGGTGAAATTTTAACCAGTGTGGCCGATCAAGCGGCCGGACAATTTGTTGAAACATTTGTTAATAATTGGAATACTGTGGGTGCTAATACCGCTTGTTCTGATAAGCTAGAGACTTGTCGTAAAAGTTGTAGTATTTATGTGGATGAAGGCGATTCCGATGGTTATTCTGGTTGTTTGAATGATTGCGATAATGCTACGACTGCTTGTGCCGCTAAAACTGCAAATTCCAATACTAACGGTAAAGTGACCCCGTCTTTTAACGTTTGTTCGCCTTCTTCTATTGAGGCGAAGCTGAAAATTGGCTTAGGTCTAGTGAATCAAAATCGTCCGACGGGGCCAAACTGTAGCATGTCGGTTTTAATTAAAAATTGGGAAACTGATATTAATCAGAAAATTAAGGATTTGCATGATGCCACCTTTTTACAAACTTTTGTTCAAATTTTTGATCCACGTTCCAACGATTTAATGACTTATAGCTTGGCGGTTGGTGATATGGAAATTGCTAAGAGTACTGATAAAGCTGTTGAAGAGAGTAATTTTATTACCAATAAAGGTTGGCTGGATGTCAGAGATATAAGTGGTGCTATTCAAGGTGTGCCGGGTGAAGCCCAGAGAGAAGCTGATGCCGCCGTTAAAGCCAGACAAGATGCTCTTGGAAAAACTACCGGCGATATTTTAGTTGACGCCGCTAATTTGTTTTTGAATCAATTATATATTTCCTCTTTAAATAATTTGATGCAGAGCCTCGGTTCAAAGACTACCAACGTTAAATCTGGGAGTACTCCTCGTGACGATGATCCGCGCAGCCCCGGTGGACAAACCGCCTTAAGAGAAATAACGACCAGCCTATTGCAGCCTAAATTTGGCTCTTTGGCCGATTATGATGTAGTTGCTTCCTTAGCGATGTGTTTAGATTCTAAGAATCCGGCTCCGGATAATTGTGTGATTGATACTAAATTCATGCAGGGAATTAATGAACAGAAAACTGTGGCGGAAGCTGTGGCTAGCGGTTATTTGCATGGTGATTGGCAAATAACTAATGAAAATAAGGGCACTAGTTATAATAGTAATTATTCTGCTCGTAATATTTCTATTCTTCGTAAATATAGAATTTTACCGGTCGGCTGGGAACAGGCAGCAAAATTGATTGCTGATACAGCTACCTTTAAAGCTACTTTAAATGATTTAATTTCTTGTTTTGATTCCGGTGATCAATATAATACATTTAGCTCGGCCTTCGCCAATCAAAGTCATGATTGGTGTCAAGGTCTCGTGGATCCTAATTGGGTTTTGAAAGCTCCGTTAAATTATTGCGTTAAGAATGGGATTAGTGCTCAGATTTTAAACAAGACGACAGTTCCGACTTCTGGTACGCCCTCTAATGAATTAAATATTGTCCGTGCCGAAAATTATTGCGCCGATAATAAAACCTGTATTAAGGAGACGCAGAGCGGTGGTTGCGATGTTTATGGTTATTGTAATGAAGAGAGACGAACTTGGAATTTTGGGACAGACTCTTGTCAGGCGATTGATAATACTTGTGAAGCTTTTACTGACACCAATGGTAAGTCCATAGCGTATTTGAAAAATACTTTAGACTACGCAAACTGTAATGCGGATAATTCCGGTTGTAAGCAATATGCTGTCAGTGCCGCTTATAATACTATTACCGGCACGACTATTTGGAATTCAACCGCTAGCATATATTTGAATAAGAATTTAAGTTCTTGTGACAGTAAAGAAGAGGGCTGTACCGGATTATTGCGCGTTAAACCAACTTGGGGCGGTAATTTAGTGATGGATTCTGATTTTGCTAGCGGACAGGTAGATAATTGGCCGCTAACGGACCCCACTTTATCTACGGCAACTATTGTTGATGCTAGTGTTGAACCGGGAGGAGCTACCGGAAAGACTTTAAAGTTACAAGGGACTAGCAATAGACAGGGCATATATTCTGATAGTAGTAATTCCTTGTTACCGGATAATCTTCAAGTTATTCCCGGTCAGTCATATACAGTTAGCGTAGACGTATATTTAAGGTCTCCAGTCAGCGTGGTGGTCTTGTCTATTGGTAATGCTACTAATAATCCTACTGACGGAACTACTGATAGAACGAGTGTTATTGGTGAATGGCAGCATTTAAGCGTGACTCGTTCGGCCGGTACTTCCTATAATGAACCAAGTTTTCGTTTAACCAGTTTTAATATAGGCAATCCTGCAGTATTTTATATTAAAAATCTTAAGTTTGAAATGAGTGGCTGGGACACCGGTTATAGCCCTTATGGCTCATTCAAATTTTATGAAAAATTGTTGCCTAAATATTTAGAGTCAACTTGTTATGTGAATAGCGGTAGCGCCACTAAAAATTATGACTTAAAGCTTGATGCTCCGGCCGTATGTTCTAATTTTGCTCGTCGTTGTAATAAGGAGGATGTCGGTTGTGAACTATATACAAATACTAATGATAATTTTGCCGTTTCGGCTAAAGTGGCAAATGGCGATTATTGTCCCGGTGAATGTCTCGGCTATGATGTTTATATTGCCAAAGGAAATTATTTCAATATTACGGAAGCGGAAAACTTGATTCCTAAAACGGCTAAGACCTGTTCGGTCATGGCTGCCGGATGTAATGAGTTTACTAATCTTGATACTTTAGCTCAGGGAGGAGAACAGAAAGAATATTATACATCCCTTAAACAATGTGTGAAGCCTAGTACTTTAGAGTGCGGCAATTTCTATTCTTGGGAGGGAACGGGTAGCGGACCGCAACTAAAATCTTATAGTTTGAAGAAAGACGCTAGCAATAATCCGCTGGTTACGGCCGCTGATAGTGCGGTGTGTGATGCTAATATTTATAATAAACCGATTAATGATCCGGATTTCAATCCTGATTGTCAAGAGTTTTATAATGCTGATGGTCAAGTCTCTTATCATTTATTATCGCGAACCATTACCTGTTCGGATAATTGTCATGCCTATCGTTTGAGCGAAAAAAGTGTTGATAAGAGTTTAACCCAGGCTACTTGTATGGGCACCGATAAAAATTGGAATGCCGGAGCCGGTGCTTGTAATGTCTGCTTAAACGGAGGGGTTTGGGATACCAATCAAAATTCTTGTGTTTATCAGGCTATTCCCGGCGAAGGTCAGAGTTGTAAAGCGACTGACAATGGCTGTCGCGAATATAATGGTAATGATGGAGCTAATGTTCGTCTTTTGACTTCTTATGATTTTGAAAGTGGTTTAGGCAATTGGTCTTCTAATTGTACAAACGGTGTTAGTATCAGCGCTATTTCTAATCATAAAGATGGTCATTCTTTGCAGTACGACGCTAGTGCTACTTGTTCCGGCTCTACTCCTTTAGCTCAGATTAATGCTGATAGTCTAGTCAGGGAAGGCGGTTCTTATAGCTTAAAATTCTTAGCTAAAACCACGACTGCCAGTAATGCTAATTTACAAATTTATTTATTAAATAAAGATACTGGTGCCAAGGCCTACTTTAATACCACTGGCGCGGTGACGATTAAGAGCGGGGGAGACTGGAATATTTATCAGGCTAATTTAGCCGTATTGGACCATAGTTTTGGCAGTGAAGAAGTTTTGGTTATTAGCGCTGATAATAGTTTCTTGCTTGATGATGTTATTTTATCGGAAATTACTGATCGTTATTATTTAATTAAAAAATCCAGTCAAGTCCCGGACCTTTGTTCTTTTGATATTTTTGATGTTTATCAGGGTCCTAATTATAATCTTAGTTGTTCCCAGTATGTTGATCGCAGTGGAGTGCAAAATAATTTACATAAATTTACGCAACTTTGTTCGGATTCGGCTGTTGGTTGCGAACAAATGATTGATACTAAAAATTCTCTTGATTTTTCCGCTACTTTTTGGCAGAACGGAGAGTCTGTTACTTCTTGTGCGGCCGGAGATACTTCTTGTATCTCAGTCCCCGGCGATAGCGCTATTTATGCTATTTATGATTCATCTAAACTTTGTACTTCTAAGAATCAGGGTTGTAGTCGTCTAGGTCAGGCTCAGGGCGGAGTTAATGTAACGGGGTGGTCGGATGTCTTTAAGAATAATAATCCTGATCAATATAGTAATATTTTATGTAATTCCGCAGCGGCCGGTTGCGAGGAATGGACTATGGGTAGTGGCGCCTCTTCTTATTTTAAAAATCCTGGTTTTGCTGCTTGTAGTTATCGTGCCAGTAAAGATCCGACTAAAGCTGGGAAAGATTGGTATAAAATTCCGGTGAAGCGTTGTGATCGAGACGATGATGGCATCATCAGTAGTGCTACGGAAAAGGGCGGTTCAATATGTGTTAATAATCAAGATTGCGGTAATAGTGCTTTGATTACTGATACTTGTGTTACGGACGATAATGATTATCTTTGTTCTGTTTCTTATTCTAAGACGATTGGTTTAGGAGGAACTAATAACCAGGTGCCAGTTCCTGATCGGGACGCGGGGGTTTGTGCGAAAGCTAATTCTAGTTGTACGGAATATATTGATCCGGTAACCGAGTTTGCTGTTAATTTGGTTAGTAATCCCAGTTTTTCTCTCAATGATTCCGGCTATCGTGATGGTTGGGGAGGAACATCCATTGAAAATCTTAATGATAATCAACAAAAGATTAGCTTGCGTCAGAATACTTTGTATATTTTATCTACTAAATTGAACGGTACCGGTGGACAAATTGGTGGTGTCGGCCTTATTTTTTCTAGCAGTGTGCAAGCTCTCTTAAATGATAATAATTTAGGCACCCCCATTACAGTTATTAGTTTGGCTGCCGGCAATAAAGACGCTGTTATTTTTAATTCCTTAAATAATACTTCTGTTCTTTTAACCGGCGGGGCCGATAAAAAGATTGTGGAGCTAAAGGAACTGGTAATTGATTATCAATTAAGTAGTAATATTGATAAAACAAGTTGCAATGGTTTATACAAGTTTGATAATGGTTGCATTCTCTTTAATGAACGTGGTGTTAATGGTGCTTCTGGCTTGTCTACTTTGAGTTATGATGTTTATGGTAGTAATGATGGTGCCGTTGCCAAAGCCTGTAATCCGGCTATTAGTGGTAA
>MNUT01000021.1 GCA_001871165.1 Candidatus Falkowbacteria bacterium CG1_02_37_21
TAATCTTAGTTTACAGAACATGATTGCCAGTATCGCTTTTGATGTGGAGTCCGGGTTATTACTATCAGATGCTTTTAGTAAATATCCTAAAATCTTTTCCGAATTTTTTGTGAATATTTTACGTTCCGGAGAAACCTCCGGTAAATTGGATGAGGTCCTCAACTATCTGGCTGACGAAACGGAAAAGAATTATGATATCAATTCTAAAATTAAAGGGGCCATGATTTACCCCGGTTTTATTATTAGTGCTTTGTTTGGTGTTGGTTTAGTATTGATGATTTATGTTATCCCTAATTTAACCACCATTTTGACAGAAACCGGGGCACAGTTGCCTTTATCAACCCGTTTAGTGATTGGCACTTCTGATTTTTTGAGAAATTATTCCGTGCTTCTACTTCTGTTAATAGCCGCTCTCGGAGTAGCTTGGAAACTTTACTTACGTACCTACAACGGTAGATATTTTTTTGATTCTTTAAAACTGCATCTGCCAATTTTCGGACCCCTGTTTAAATATATTTATTTAATGCGTTTTTCTCGTTCTCTTTCTACTTTATTAAAAGGAGGAGTGACAATTACGCGCAGTCTGGAGATTGTCGCCAATGTGGTTGGGAATTTTGTTTATAAGGAATTAATTTTAGAAACTTTAGAATCGGTTAATGACGGAAATCCTTTATCCACGGTGTTTGAGTCTAGTGAGTATGTACCGAAGATGGTGCCGCAAATGATGTCGGTGGGAGAGAGAACCGGAAAAATTGACTCGGTATTAGATCGGGTAACGGATTTTTATACGCGTGAATCTAGTAATATGTTAGATAATTTAAGCAAATTAATGGAACCTTTAATTATGGTAGTGATGGGAATTGGTGTCGGTATTATGGTGGCGGCTGTTCTGTTGCCGATGTATAATCTGGCTAGTCAGTTCTAAAACAGTTCTAAAACACTTGCGGGGTTTTAGGAGATATGCTAATATTGTTATATTAATAATATTATATAAATAATAATTTTTTGTTTAATAAATTAGTGATTGTGTCTAATTATATTTTTATTAGATGCTCCTAATATGTATAAGTATGAGGAAATATAAATCAGGCTTCACATTGATTGAACTCTTGGTGGTCATAGCCATTATCGGTCTCTTGTCAACGCTGTCTATTCTTTCTTTGAATACGGCGCGAGCCCGAGCGAGAGACGCTAAGCGTGTCGCAGACGTTAAACAAATACAAACGGCTTTGGAGATGTATTTTAATGATGCTGGTATTTATCCGTCGGCTGCTACTTCCGGTAGTCCGGTTTTGTATGGTAGTAATACTTACTTAGCCGCTATTCCTACTCCGCCGACTCCGGCTAACGATGGCTCCTGTACTACTCCTGACCCGGCTTATACTTATGTTCAAGATGGATCTGGTGCCAGCTATCATATTACTTATTGTCTCGGTGCTCAGACTGGCGGCGTTAGTGCCGGTTGGCATACCGCTACTCCGGCCGGTATTCAATAAGTTATAATTTTCAATAAAAATATAGTTTTTAAACAGTTTTCAAAAAGAGCCATCTTGGCTCTTTTTGTGTTATAATTCAGTTATGGAATTATTTTATTTTAGTGACTCAAAACAATTGGATGATTTTATAAAAGCTTCTGTTCTGCAGGGCGGAGCGGAGTTTTTGCAGTCTTGGGAGTGGGGAGATATTCTCGCTAAAGATGGTCAAGAGATTTTACGACTAGGAGTTCGCTCAAAAGCTAAGCAGAAAATTTTAGCGGCCGCGACTTTAGTGAAAAAAAGTTCGGCGGGTGTTTCTTATTATTATGCCGCTCGTGGTCCGATTATCGCCAAAGATTTAAATCGGGAACTTTATCAAGAAGTTATCAATTTTCTGTTTTCGGAAATTAAAAAAATCAATCCGAGTTTATTATTTTTAAGGATTGAGCCTCGCGAATCTTTAGAGGCCGGGACTCATTTTAAAATTAAAAAAAGTCTGGACTTAAACCCGCGTCAAACTTTATTTTTAGATTTAACTAAAAGTGTTGAAGAGTTAAGAGCGGAAATGCAGTCTAAGACACGCTATAATTTACGTCTGGCCGAGAAAAAGGGGGTGACTGTACGCGAGGGGAGTCTGGATGATTTTCCGCAGTTTTGGCGTCTAATGAATTTAACCGGTGAGCGTGATAATTTTCGTTTGCATCAGGCCAAGCATTATCACAATTTGTTACAGACTGATCCGGCTGTTATTAAATTATTTTTAGTGGAGCATCAAGGACGGATTATTGCCGCCGGAATTTTTTCTTTTTGGGGAGACAAGGCGGTTTATATGCATGGCGCCTCCGATAATGAATTCAGAAATACGATGGCGACTTATCTTTTGCAGTGGACGGCAATTATTACAGCCCAGAAATTAGGTTTGAAATACTACGACTGGCACGGGATTGATGCCAAAAAATGGCCGGGTGTGACTCGTTTTAAATTGGGTTTTGGCGGTTATCCCGTAGAATATACTGGTACTTGGGACGTGGTTTTTCGTCCGGTATTTTATATGTTTTATGGTATTTTGCGAAGGCTGAGGCGTTTAATTAGATAAAACAAAAAATCTCTCCCGAGGGAGAGATTTTCCTGACTTCGTTGCAGTCTCTTTAGTCGAAATTAACACTCTTTTTCTATTATAGCATATTTATATATTGGGTCAAGAAGAATTTCCAGATGTGGACCCGCGGGGAGTTGAACCCCGGAAGTCAAGTGTTAAGTTCGACGTGGAGGCCGCTCCCGGGCCCACATCGTTATACATTGTAGCAGTTGTTAGTTAAAAAATAATTAAAATTTATCTAAAAAATCTCTTCATGTATGTTGGGAATCAATAACACCACGAAACAAAAAATCAATACTCGCCAGTTACATAAACTGGCGGAGTTATTTTTAAAAGTTTATAAAAAACCATCAGCGCTAGTTTCTCTGGCGATTGTTGGGCCGGCGAGAATGAGACAGCTTAATAAAACATATAGAAACATAGATAAGACGACCGATGTTTTATCTTTCTCCTCCTCGGTCGATAAATACTTAGGCGAAGTAATAATTAATATTAACGAAAGTCAAAAAATATCTAAATATCGCGAAATGCTATTAGAGTTGGGAGTTGATTTAGGTCATAACCAAACAGCTACCCGTAATTATATTTTTAATTTTTTATTTGTGCATGGCCTGCTGCATTTAATAGGCTACAACGACGAAAACGAAAAGGATCGCTTACAGATGTTGGGCTTAGGCAAAAAATTTTTAGAAAAGTCCGAAAAAATGCTATAATATAATGGAATTATGAGCCGGAGTTTATTTTTTGTATGAACTTAAGGAAGCCGACAATTATATTTTTTTTCACGGTATTTTTATTGGCCGTATTTTTATTGCCTCGCCCGACTTTGGCCGCCACTTCCACGGTACGCGGGGCTGCTTGGTGGGGAGATACCAATGAATATTTATTCATGGATTGTCTGGATGATTTTATCGGTGATTTATTGGACGTGTCGGGAAATTTATATGCACTACCGGAACCACGCGGTTTTCATTTTTCCGCCGACCCTTGTTCTACTCTTATCCACCATGTTTACTTGGATGATAACGGAAACTTTTCCGGTGAGGCTTTTAACTATACTAAGGGTTTAGTATCTTTTTCCGGCACAACGACGCCGCCGGAGGATGGTTATGGTTTTAATTCCCATTGCCCTAGTACTTGCAATAGTTCTAATAGCTGTTGGGCGTGTTATGACGAGACTGACCAAAAAGTTTATGGTTGGGCAAGAGTTGTCAGTGATGGTACTTGGATAAGATTAGATTCTGCTACTACTACGCCGGTGAAATTGCAGTCCTGGGACCAGTCTATTTCAGTTTTACCTGGCCATGGCATCTTGCCAGGAGATTTTGTCGGTAATGCCACCACTACCGCTGATAGTGTTAGTTTCAATTGTAAGAGTGAGGGCGGTGGAGCTGGTAATTGCGCTATCCGCGATTATAAAGTATATATTCAAGATTTAAAAATTGGACACATGTCTGCTCCGAATTGGAGTTATGGTGAAGCTTGTAGTGTCGGAGCTTTGCGAGCGGTTTTAAAATGGGATATTAAAAGCGGTACCCAAACTGGTTATGAGGTGATGGTTAGTGACAACAGCACCACTACTCCGGCTACGGCCGTTTGTTGGAGTGGTGTTAAAACGGGGACTGCTTCGCAATATAGTATACCTAACGCTGATCCGAATTGTCCGAGTTTAAATTATGATACTGATTATTATTGGTGGGTACGTCTGTATGATGCGACCGGACCGACGGCCTGGTATCAATTCGGTGCTAATACGGTAGATACGGCCACTGACGGCAATCCCGATTCTAACGCTTTAACTTTTACGACTTATAAACATGAATTTCCCTCGCCCTTTTTTACTTGGTCACCTTATGATGTTTTAGTGGGCACTTCCACGGAATTTACTAGTGCGTCTAGTTATTATGCTAGTGGGAATCCTGCTTTACCGATGAGTTGTGGTGGGCCTAATTGTTCCTATGCTTGGTCAACCACGGACGCCGGCGCTATAATTTCCCATCCTAACTCCGCCACTACTTCTATTATCTTTGAACATGCCACCGGAACTAGTATTACTTTAGGGGTAACTGATATTGATTCTTATGTTTGTAGTACCTCTACTACTTTGTTAATTAATTATGACTTGCCGCTTTGGCGCGAAGTAAAAGCTAATTAATATGAAAAAAGGATTTACGCTAATTGAAATGGTTGTTAGTATCTCGATTATTACCATGATCTCGACTTTATTTATTGCCAATTATCGCTCTTCCAATAAACGAACGGATTTAATCTTGGCGGCGCAAAGTTTAGTGGCCGATCTTCATGCCGCTCAGAATAATGCCCTCGGTTTAAATAAATATAACGGCTCTGTACCGGCTGGTGGCTGGGGGATTAGCTTGCAGACGGGGGCTAGTTCTTATGTTTTATTTGCCGATTTGGAGTCACCGGGTGTTTCTGGTAATTTAGAGTATGATTCAAGTACGGAAGGGAATATTAACTATGGGGCGCGGGTGACTGATTTTCCGCGTGGTATCAGTATCAGTAATATTGCTACGTCTTTAGCTAGTTCAACCTCAGCGGCTGATGTTACTTTTTTACCACCCGATCCTAAAACTAATATTTATGACCTAAATAGTGGCGCTACTTCTACGGCCATAGAAATTACCATGCAAGAGACTATTAATAACACGACTAAAACGATACGAGTTAACTTCCTTGGTTTAGCGGAAGTAATTGATTAAGATAAGTTTGCTATGTTGATGATTAAAAAAAAATTACAGACCATCTTACAACGTCGTGTTCGCTCGGCTTTTTCGTTGATAGAAATTATGGTGATTTTATTTATAATTTCTCTGGGCTTGGTTGGTGTTTTATCTTTAATTATTCAAAATATTCAAAGCCAGAGTTACAATAAAAATAATTTTATTGCCTATCAATTAGCACAGGAGGGAGTGGAATTAATTCGCCAAGTGCGTGATTCTAACTGGAAAAATGGTGTTAATTTTGGTACTAATTTAGTTCCGCTTAGCAGTTTTGTTGGCGAGTATTATATGGACTATCAGGATACTATTCCGCATGATGCCTCTTCTAACCCGACGCTGCTGACTGTTTTAAAACAAGATAGTTCCGGATTTTATTTTCATGATGCGACTAGTCCGGCGGCTAATACCCCCTTTTCTCGTTTAATTAGAATTACTGACTTGTCTGAAAATGATTTTAGAGTTAATTCCATCGTGACTTGGCAGGATCATAATCGTGATTATTCTTATGATCTGGAAACATTTTTATATGATTGGCGCTACATTACAAATAAATAGGAATTCGGCACGCGCGGCCTTTTCTTTAATTGAAGTTTTAGTAGCGACCGCTTTATTTTCTATTATTATTTTATCGTCCACACAAATTTTTAAGATGTCCATTGATAGTCAACGAAATTCTTTGGCCACGCAGAATGTTCAAGACAGTTTAAAATATTTTTTGGAAGTAACGGGGAAGGAGATGCGAACCGCTCAGAAAAACGAGGGTGTTTGTCCTGATATTCCTGATGATTCCGTGTTTGTTGTGACGGCTAACGCTAGTGGGCAAGTTTTGAGTTTTAAAAATTATTATCAGGAATGTGTCAGTTACTTTTTAGCTCCTGATGCAGTCGCTAATTCTACAAGTCGTTTTAAAATTTCTCGTGATTCGGCTTCAGATTTTATTTCTCCTAGTGAAATTAGTTTAGACTCTCTTAATTTTATTGTGCGCGACGGTACTTCAACTCAGCCGATTGTGACTATTAATATTAGAGCGCATGCTCTAAACGAAGCCCAGTTTAAATCCGATATGACTATTCAAACTAGTATATCTTCGCGATATTATAAATAATACAATGATATTAATTAAAGCGAAAAATTTTATCAAACATCGGAGCGCTAGCGCTTTAGTTTTAACGATGTTTATTATGGCCGGTATGCTACTTGTCGCCTTGAATGGCGCCTATGTGGTTTCTCTGGGTTTACGAGCCAGCGGTGTTCAAGCGCAATCAACCAAAGCTTACTATGCGGCCGAGTCGGGATCGGAGTTTTTGCTTTGGGAATTACGTAAAAATGGTTACGTATATACTTCGCCCTCCGAGACGGCACTCTTTGACGTTACACTTGGTTCTGGAGCGACTTATAGCGTCTATTATTCTTCTTTTTGGCCTCTAGTTTTTCAATCTATAGGTGAATATCAAAATGCCCGCCGCAGTGTAGAAATTCGCATTGGCTCTTAGGAACGAATATGCTATAATTCTAACTAGGAATATTAAGAAAAAATTAATCCTGATGCCCTATTTTGTTAAAGGGAAATTTTTAATTATTACAGCCGTTTTTGCGTTAAACGGAATTTTTTTGTTGTCTATAAATACGCCCGCAGCTTTAGCGGAAGTGGGAGATTATAATAAATCTTTTAACGGGACTTTAAATTCCAGCGATTGGAATAATTTACCAACTGATTTTGTAAAGACTTGGGCGGCGGCCACCATGACCGGTCCGCTTGGGATTGGGACGACGACTGCGCCCGCTTCGGGTTTGTTAGTTAACGGCCCGATAGTGGCTAGTAATTTTACTGGTTTGTATAATGGAACTCTCGGTGCGCAAAATATTTCCGCTGGTGCTTTCGGCTCTAACACCGGGGGTGGTAATTATAGTTTTCCGGGGAATGTGGGGATTGGGACAACGGGGCCGGGGATTAAATTAGAAGTTAATGGTGGTGCATTATTTTCTGGATGGACAGGTACACCAACAGTAGCTGGATTGAGAATCGGATATGATGGTACTAATTCTGATATTTATTCTTATGATTATGCAGGCAGTGCATGGAAACCCTTAATGGTTTATGCAAGCAGTATAAATCTAATGCAAGGCAACGTCGGCATCGGGACAGTGTTACCAGGGGCATTGTTAGATGTTGCAGGAAAAGTAAGAGTAGGAGGAGTGAATGGTTTAGCTACGGCAAATTTAAACATACAAGGGAATAATGTTGCAGGAGAGGAGCAATTAGTAATAGGAAATACGGCAACTTATCATTGGGGAGCTGGATTTAATTCAACTGGAAATACTGATGCTTTTGTTTCTAATAATTACAATTCAGATTCAGCTCGTTTTG